>MAEO01000127.1 GCA_001683985.1 Smithella sp. M82 | reverse complement strand
CGCTTCGTTTAATGTTTCAGGACGAAGCACGTTTTGGACGGATATCAGACACCAGGAGACGAAGTCGGGAGAATTTCCGAATAAACAAATTCTTGACATCGTGAAATCCTATATATATGCTCTGCACGCTTTTCTTGTCATGAATTCTTAAGGTTGGGGATGTAGCTCAGATGGGAGAGCGCGACGTTCGCAATGTCGAGGCCAGGGGTTCGATCCCCCTCATCTCCACCAAAATAATATAACTAAAAATATATCGTTCTTAACTTACAATAACTATTTATTATAGCCTTTTTCACGCACATATTTGATGGCATTTTTTGCTTCATTTTCGACAAGGTCTTGCATAAGTTTGGCTGCCATAGCAGCATTTCCTTTCTTATAATAATCCAAGGCACGCTCGAAGTAATTTATGTTCTTCTTCAATCCTTTTTTTTGTGAGATGCGTGAAGCATATTGAAGTCGGCTGGTTAAAGGCCAAAGAAAAAGAACAACCTTCTCCAAAGATGAATTTTTTGTTGCTCGGCATGCTGAAAGAGCAAATTGCATGGTGGCATTAATATATAATGACCTTGCGTCCCTGTGTTGGCGTACTATGATGATGACCATACAGGATGTGAAGCGATTTACAAATAATATTGATTTTATCACTTCTCCCGGATACCTTCAGGGCGGCAATTCCCGGTACGAGGCTGGTCTTCCCCGTGGAACAGGACCGTATAGAATAATTACCAACATGGCTATCATGGGTTTTGACGATACGACTAAAAGAATGAAGGTGCTTTCCATAAACCCTGGCTATACCAGAAAAGATATTCAGGATAATTGCGGCTTTGAGCTAATATGGGCAGATTCTATTGCCGAAACCCATGAGCCTGATGAAGATGAGCTTCGAATATTAAGGGGGAAAGTCGATCCTGACAGATATATAATAGGGAGATGAACACTTTTACTGGAATACGCTAAAATTAATGTAATTGCTTCTGCAATATTGCTGGAGGGTACATATCAGTTACATTTATTAAAAAATCTTTGACTTTTGTTATGCAACAGTAAATGATTAGATTTGGAAATATAAGCTAAAAAAAGATTCTTTAGAAAAATATTTTTGAAATCAAGAAAGAATATATGGAATGAAAACTGTTGCCGGGGAAATCAGTATTGGTGAACTGGCCAAGAAACTGGAAATGAGTCAAAGAACCATTCGTTATTATGAGGAGATAGGTCTGCTTAATTCCATCAAGCGCGTTGAAGCTGGTCGCAGAGTCTATACAGAAGTAGATCTGCGCCGTCTGAAATTAATCAAACGTCTGAAGATTATGGGAATGACCCTGTCGGAAATGCAGGAATTGGAAGCGATTTGGACAATTGAGAAATCTAACGATAAGGTCCTCAGGCGTCTTCTCGAATTATTAAGCAATCAATTGCATAGACTTGACGACCGCATAGCTGATCTTAATATTTTAAGGAACGAAATTTTAGAATACCAAAAGAGGATTCAGTCTAAAATCTGGAAAATGCAGAATTATTCACGGCGGGCAGTTAAGAAGAGCAATTAACAAAATGATTTTTATCTATGCAACGAAAGTGATGACCCATGTCCAAATACCACTTTATCAATCTTGACGATCGTCCAATCTTTCGATCAGTGGTTAATGGAAATGCAGCTTAATAATCAAGTCTTTAGTCGTATTGGGTTCTACCTCCTGATTGATTAACAGATGATGAAACAGTTTAAGAATTGACTATGCTGCATATTTAAGATGGAGGTAATTTGTTTTTACATGATAAAGTAATGTTATAATAACAATTAACATTCAAGGAGAAGATCATGAACATTTTACTGGCCTATTTTTCCAGAACCGGTTGTACGGAAACCCTTGCCCAAGAGATTTCAAAGCAACTTCAGATACGGGGACACAGCATTGAATATGAAGTCATTAAGCCTTCTGTGAACTATTCATGGATTAGAGAAGTGGCACGTGACTGGCCGAGATATCCTTCCATCGCGGCCAGTATTGTCAGCCCCACCTGGCGGGAACATCATCTGCGAACGTATAATCAGGTAGAGGAAGACATACAACCATTAACATATCCAAATGTAAAAAACTTTGATTGTATATGCGTTGGTGGTCCCAAGTGGGCTCAAATTTCATATCCTGTAGCCAGGTACCTGCAAATCGTTAGGGGTATAAGGAACAAAAAAATTGGCACATTTGCAACTTTTGGCGGTCCTCCATTGAAGACATTTGAAGTTGAACTCATTGAAAAACCTCTGGCCAATCTAATTAATCGTTTAGGAGGACATGTTGTAGCTCATGTTGGTATATCAAGTGGATATCATGAAGCCAGTATTATGCCTTTATTCAGGCTTGCCAGCCGAATCAGATTCAGGAAACCTATCAAAGAATTTATGATGGGAAGCGAATACGCAAATACCGGAATTGCCGGTTTTTGTGCTAATTTGGAAAAGGAGGTAAATTGAAATGGCAAAATATGGTGACACAGTTCTTTTCCATGTTTCAAAATATACCGATACTGCCAAGAGAATAAAAAGGCTGATTTATGAATATGTATTAGAAACAGGCTTTGCGCCAAAAGTAGAACAAATTAAGCAGGAACTGAATTTGACAGAAGAGACTGTGCGGGAAAGCCTACGAGATCTTGAAGGCGGCATTATTATCGCGATGCAGAACAAACAACACCTGCATATTAAAGAATTCATGGGTCAAAAATTGCCGGAGGATGCAATCCTTCCGGATTTAGGGGAAATATTTTATGCCCGGCCCTTTGCGAATTTCAAGAATCACCATAAAATTTTTGTGGAAGGCGAACAAAAATGGTTTGGCGAATGTCCTGTAGAGGCAGTGACTGTTTCCTATTTCTTTCCCGGAAAAGAAGTCGCACTACAATCCATGTGCCATGAGACACATGAAACAATAGAAATTATAGGTAAAGACGGCCAATTATTGGATTACAAACCGAAAACATTTCGTATTTACTGGGGTCGTCCATTTGGTCAGTGGTTGAGCGCCAAAGGGTATGAGGGCGATTTTATTTTTCCTTGCGATTCGAATTACTTTTTTCATTCAGAAGAAATATATCGCGATTGGAGAAAAAGAAATACTGATGCCGCCGGCCAAATATTTACACCAATAGAACTCAATCATCTCTTGAGAATCTTTAATTACGGTCATGAACGCTTTGATTTTCAATATCATGTTCCCTTGTTGAAAATTTTGCTTGCCTCTGTTTCGACAGGAATAATTCGCTGGAAAATGCTTATTCCAATACCGAATATATTTTTTCTTTCCATCGTTAAATTACTTAGAGATGTTCACAAATTTAAGTACAAATTGTTTCTTGATATCAAAGCCTGGTAACTATAAATTTATGGTATACAGCAAATACAATGCCATAAAGTTTGGGCGGAATTATTCAGTAATGTATTAAAAAGTAAAAAACTAAAGAGCAGTTTGGGGTTGATACAAAATGAAGCGCTTCAAAAATTGGCTGAATGCCACGCAGACCTGTCCTCCGCAGGATCGGCCTTTAGTGACATTAAGCTACGCACAAAGTCTGGACGGTTGTCTGACAGTCAACCGTGGTCAGCATACCAAACTTAGTGATCCGGCTGCTATGCGCTTGACCCACATGCTGCGTGCGTCACATGAGGCTATACTTATAGGAATCGGCACGGTTCTGGTGGATAACCCGCAGTTAAATAACCGTCTGGTTCCTGGTTCGAGCCCCCAACCAATTATTCTTGATACCTACCTGCGGACTCCGCTGACAAGCCGACTTATGCAGCGGGACGATCAAATGCCTTGGATTTTTAGCGGCAGCGATATAGACACCATCAGACGAGGCGCTTATGTAGGCAAGGGCGCCGGCGTATTTATTTGTGCGGAGGAAAGAAAAGGATACCTGAATTTGTTGATGATAATGCATTATCTGAACAAGATGGGAGTGCGTAGTATAATGGTTGAAGGAGGATCTCGTGTCATCTCAAGCTTTTTACGCTGCCGGTTGGTAGATCGCGCCGTTATTACTCTTGCGCCGGTCTGGTTGGCTGGACTGCCGGTCTTGGAACGGGAGATGAACCGCAACCAAATTGTCTTTCCGTCCGGTTATCCACGGTTAGCCAAGCCGTTTTATCAGCATGTTGGTACTAATGTAGTGGCCTGTGGACTGATAGAGGATTCCGGAATATGAAGCGACGCAGCCTGTTTTTCGTTTCACCTCAACACGTGGAAATACGGGAAGAACAACTGCCTGTGCCGGCCGCGGGTCAGGTGTTAGTGCAAACGATAGCCAGCTCCATCAGTGCCGGGACTGAGATGCTGATATATCGCGGGCAGGCAACAGATGAAGCAGATCTTGCTGAAAGTAACCTTTCCGTACAAAATCCATTCCAATATCCTTTCAAATACGGATATTCCTGTATAGGCCGGGTGGTTTCATTGGGTCCTGGAGTTCCGGCAGAATGGGCAGACAAAAGAGTATTTTCTTTTCATTCCCATGAGAGCCATTTTCTGGCTGGTTTAGAAGAGCTGATTCCTTTATCGGATTCAATGCCGATAGAACGATCATTATTCATTCCTAATATGGAAACGGCCGTAAATTTCCTGCTTGATAGCCGGCCTGTAATCGGAGAACTGGCAGCTGTCTTCGGGACAGGGGTCGTCGGTTTGCTTACCATTTCCCTGTTATCTCAGTTTCCGTTGCAAATGCTTGCAGGAATAGATCGACTTGAGCAACGACGTACGCTTGCCTTGGAAGCCGGGGCACACAGGGTTTTTCCGCCGGAGGATACAACCGGCGAACTGCTGACGAGTATTTTACCTTCATCGGAAAAAGGAAAAAGCGGTTTCGATCTGGTATTTGAACTTTCCGGTTCGCCATATGCTTTAAATCAGGCAATTGCAGTAACCGGTTTTGCCGGCAGAGTCGTGATTGGTTCCTGGTACGGGGAAAAAACTGCGAAGCTTGAGTTGGGCGGACGTTTTCACCGCAGCCGCATTCACCTTCTTAGCAGTCAGGTCAGCACCTTGACGCCCGGATTGGCCGGCCGTTGGAATAAATCGCGCCGCATGGCCGTTGCCTTACAACAATTACCTATAATCAAACCGGAAAAGTGGATTACTCATCGCATGAAGTTTAATGACGTACAAGCAGCATATAGCATACTTGATAAATCGCCGGAAGAAGCTTTGCAGATTGTTTTGTTTTATTGAAAGAGGAGACAGAATGTTTCGCATAGCCGTAAGACGGGATTTTACAGCACATCATTTTCTGATCGGAGGGGATTGGGGCTCGGAAAATAAATTACATTCACACCATTACATGCTGGAACTGGAGTTGGCAGGAGCGTCGCTGAATCAGCACGGTTATCTGGCAGATATTGTTGATATCGAAGATCACCTGGATAATCAGATAAGCAGATACCGTGAGCAGACGCTAAACGAACTGGATGAATTTTCCGGATTGAATCCGTCCCTTGAGCAATTCTGTCGCATTCTCTGTAAAAGGCTTTCGGATAGTATTCGCGCACAGGAGGTACAAAAAGTTACATTACGTCTGTGGGAGAATAAGATCAGCTGGGCCTCTTACGAAATGGAGCGATGAGTGCGTTTGGGACTTCTGGTATACGGCAATCTGGAGACACGTTCCGGCGGCTGCTTATATGATAGAAAGCTGGTCGAATATCTACGCAAGCAGGGTGATACGGTGGAGGTTGTTTCAATACCCCCGAAAAATTATCCCTGTAATTTGGCTGGAAATTTCTCACCGGTTTTACGCCGCCGTTTGGCTGATCTTGATGTTGATATTCTTTTGCAGGATGAACTGATTCACCCCTCACTCGTTTTTATCAATCGCAGATACAGAAGCAAGACAAATTATCCCTTGGTTTCAATTGTGCACCACCTGAGGAGCAGCGAAGAACATCCTCCTGCGCTCCTTTGGTTTTATCGCCGGATAGAGACTTCTTACCTGCGCACAATCGATGCGTTTATTTTTAACAGTCAGACAACACGTTACGAGGTGGAGCGCCTGGTCGGCAACAAAGCGCCTGCCGTGGTTGCAACGCCTGCCGGCGACCGTTTTGACTCCGGTTTAGAAGAAGCGTATATCGCCGCCAGAGCTGAACAGGGAGGCCCTTTGAGGTTACTTTTTCTTGGAAATCTCATACGGAGAAAAGGATTGCATACCTTGCTTGCAGCTTTATCAGAAATAAAGAACGAGGATTGGCTGTTGAGAATTGCAGGTTGCCGGGATGTTGATACGGTTTACGCTCGCGAAATGGAAGGGCTTGTTCAATCACGGGGACTTTCCAGCCGGGTAATTTTCCTGGGAGAAACACCTGATTCCAACATTGTTTCGCTTTTACAAAACAGTCATGTTTTGGTGATGCCTTCATTTTATGAAGGGTTCGGAATTGTTTACCTGGAAGCGATGGCTTATGGTGTTGTGCCCATTGCCTCTTCCGCAGGAGGTGGGAATGAAATTATTCAAGATAATAAAAATGGTTTATTGGTCAAACCAGGTGATTCGACTGCCTTGGAAAGCCAACTTCGTCATTTGTGTCGAAATAGGGATATTCTTCTGGCGCTGGCATTGTCAGCCCGCCGCAGGTTTGATGAATTTCCCGGCTGGGAGCAGACTTGTGCCCGAATCCACTTGTTCTTACACTCTCTCAAAATGAACCTGTAAGTAATTAGAAGGAAGCCGCACTACAAAACGAGAACTTGTTTGAAAGAACAACGAGTTAACAACCCGATAATACTTATTTCCGTATAGTTTCTTCTGATATGAAGAGTGAATGGTATGAATACTATTTGGCATAGCCTTTTTCACGCACATATTGGATGGCATTCTTTGCTTCATTTTCGACCAGGTTTCTCATTTCTTGGGCTGTCATTTCAGCATTCCCATCATTAAGGTATTTTAAAGCACGCTCGAAGTATTTCACGTTCTTTTTTAATTCTTCTTTTTTGGAGATACGTGAAACATATTGAATTCGGCTGGCTACAGGCCAGAAGTAGAGAACAACCTTCTCCAGGAAAGAATTCTTAGTGGCTTTACAGGCAGAACGGATAAACTCCAGTGTAGCATTAAGGTACCCCGAAATATCTTCTGCTTCGGCATATTCCTGCAACGCTCTCCCTTCCTGAGTGATTATTTCATAATCTTCTGCGTTTGCATTTTCTACACCACGCTGTGCAAGCAGACCTATTACTTCTTTAACCACATCGTTAATTGCCAGAATAGTTTTCTCCGTCATCTCGCTGACCCTCACTCCACGCCTGGGTACAAACTCTACAAGGCCATTCATTTCCAGGATACGCAATGCTTCACGCAAAGGGGCTCGGCTTACACCCATCTCGGCAGCGAGTTTTGCCTCAAGGAGTCGTTCGCCTGGCTTCAACTCCATGTGGATGATACGAAAGCCGAGATACTCAGCTATTTGTTGAGCCAGACCCTTTGATGCTTTAAATTCAATAGCCATCCTCCACCTCCGACGGTCAGATTAGGATTTGTTCAATATATTGATATATTTATCTCAAATAAAATCTGAGGGCAATAAGAATGTATATTTTGATCAAAATTATTTATCGATTTGTTGAAAAAACTGTTAGGAATTTTTTAAAAGTGAACTGTTTACGAATTAAAAGTGAACCGCCTGGCCAGAATCATCGCGGAAAACTATGAAACCGACAATAAGCGCAAGGAAGAACTCCTGCAGATTGCCGATTGCTGCGAGAGAGTTCCGGCCAAGCCGCCCCGGACTTTGCAGGAGTCGTTGCAGTATGACCTCTTCATCCAGCTTTTCAGCCGGAGTGAGGCCCTCGAGGGCGCCTGGCCGGCAAGACCGGACTACTATCACGGTCCGTATTATGAAAAAGACGTCAATATCGACAAGCGCATTACTAAGGAAGAAGTTCTGCGCGAATGTTTTGAGTGTATCCGTCAGGGTCTGGGTTATCCCTCCATGCGCAACGATCCTCTTCTGATTGCCAATTCCATGTATTGGCACGGACATCCCATTGAAGAGGCTCGTACCTGGGTGCATCAGGCCTGCATGTCACCGTGTCCCACGACCAAGAAAGGTTTCCAGCCCATGCGCATGGCCCATGCCACGGTCAACTGCGCCAAGATCATAGAGTACGTCTTCACCAGCGGATTCGACCCCATCGTCAACATGCAGATCGGAGCGGAAACGCCGGATGCGGCGACCTTCACCGATTTCGAGCAGGTATACGATGCCTGGGTTACGCAGATGAAGACGATCTTCTCTGTTCTCGTCCGTGCGGTCAATGCAGGCAGAGCATATGCTCCTTTCTTTACCCCGCGGCCGTTCCTGTCGGCTATTTCCGAGCGCTCGGTAGAAAGCGGTCTTGATGTTTTTACGCCTTCAATCAGCCGCGGTAACTCCTGGATCACGGCATTTACCTGGGTGGAAAACGCCGACAGTCTGGCCGCCATCAAGAAACTGGTCTTTGAGGAAAAGAAATACACCATGGCCGAGCTCAAGAAGGCTCTGGCCGATGACTGGCAGGGTCATGAAGAGATGCGTCTGGACTTCGTCAAAAATGCGCCCAAGTGGGGCAATGATGACGACTATGTGGATAGCATCATGCTCCGATGCCTGCGCGATTGCGCGAAATTTTCACACGAGCTGAAGGATCCGATGGGCAACAACTGGCC
>MAEO01000126.1 GCA_001683985.1 Smithella sp. M82 | reverse complement strand
CCGATAATAAAGAATACGGTTTTGAAAGAGCGTATGAATTTGAAAAATATCTGACACTCTCTTTCAGAAAGAAAGTTTTACATAAACATAATTGAAGAAAGAAAATTTCACTTCTTCAATAATACCTGAATCCGTGGCATTAAATATGCTTGGTAATTCTCACGGCCAACAACCAACCCCTGACATTTCCGCCATGCGCCAAAGATGGTCCATTCTGTCCGTTAAGCGGTTCTCAACGAGGAAGAGGATGCTTCAAGTTATCAGATATTATGCGGTTTAAAAATGACTGGCAATTTTTTTAATGATCGGATAGGAAATAATCGGTTTGAATTTGTAAATCAGTTTCTGTCGGACGCTTTTGCGCCTTAAGGTATATAGGAGGAGTGTATTATGTCTTTAGAAAGAAAAAATTCTCATTTCCGCGGCGCTTCCAAATATGTTTTGGATGATGAATTGGCGGAAATTGTCAATGTCTCGATGGTTTTGGAAATGCCTCTTTTACTCAAGGGAGAGCCGGGCACGGGTAAAACCATGCTGGCCCATGCGATTGCCGAAAGCCTGAAAATGCCCCTCATCGTTTTAAACGTAAAATCCAGCATGAAGCTTATCGAAGCCCTTTATCAGTATGATACGTTGACCCGTCTCAATGACAGCCGTTTTGGCGATTCCCAACGGGATGTCAGCAATATCGAAGCCTATATCAAAATGGGCAAGATCGGTCAGGCTTTCATGGCCGATTGCCGTACTGTCCTTTTGATTGATGAGATCGATAAAGCCGACACTGATTTTCAGGATGATATGCTGGATGTTCTCGATCAGATGCAGTTCGATATCATCGAAATCGATAAGACCATCAAAGCCAAACACCGTCCTGTGATTATTATTACATCCAACGCGAAGAAGGATCTTTCCGATCCGTTCCTGGGGCGTTGTAATTTTCACCACATTGCCTTTCCCAATCCCGAAATGATGCGCCTGATCGTAGACGTTCATTTCCCGAGGCTGGACGAAGAGCTTGTCGATATCTGCATTAATACTTTTTACCGTTTGCGGGAATTGCGTGGAATTGAGAAAAAACCGGCTACAAGAGAATTAATCAACTGGATTCGCGCCTTGAAAAGCGATCCGGACTTTAAACCTAAAACGTTGAGGCAGGGCAGGGTGCCCTTTATGGGGATTCTGTTCAAGAAAAGCGCCGATCTTTATCAGGCGAACCAACAGATTGCCAGGACCCGCGGCTGAGGTTTAATTTGTGTTTGTCGATTTTTTTTATACCTTGAAAGAACGAGGCATTCCCGTCACGCCGACGTCTTTCCTGCGTTTGCAGAAGGCCATGAACCTGGGGCTCGTGCATTCGCTCGATGATTTTTATACGGCTGCCCGCACAATTCTAATAAAAAGTGAAAGATATTTTGATGTTTACGACCAGATTTTTGCCAATCATTTTAAAGGTGTTTCTTTTGAAGAGCCTACCGCGGTGGAGTTGACGGCAGTTGCCCGATCACTGCTGGAGGAATGGCTGAAAAATCCGGAAGAGATTGCCAAAGCTCTGGGTATCGACAAAGAAACTCTGAAAGGGATGACGCCGGAAGAGCTGATTCAGTACTTTCTGGATCGTCTTAAGGAACAAACCGAAGCTCATCACGGCGGCAGCAAATGGATCGGAACAGGAGGAACATCACCCACGGGACATTCGGGAATTCATCCCGGCGGAATGCGCGTCGGTGGAGAATCGAAAAACCATTCGGCCATTAAGGTCGCGCTGGAGCGACGTTACCGCGACTATTCCCAGGAAGGTCCTCTAACCCAGTTTCAGATGGGTGAAGCCATGAAAAGACTGCGGCGAATGACGCCGGCCGGTCCCCGCGATATTGTCAATATCGATAAAACCGTTTATGAAACTATGCGCAATGCCGGGGAAATCGAGATTGTCTTCGATCGCCGTCTTACGGATCGTCTGAAGGTTATCTTGATGATTGATAACGGAGGCTGGTCCATGGATCCGTATATCGATGTTGTCCGGACTCTTTTTCACTATGCCAGTTCCCAGTTTAAAGACCTGAAAATTTATTTTTTCCACAACACAATCTACAGCCGTGTCTGGGCTGATCCGCAAAGACAATCCAAGCCGGAAATGGTTGATGATTTTATTCGCCGCGATCCGGAAACACGTTTGATCATAGTGGGAGACGCCAATATGGCTCCTTACGAACTTGAACATCCCAATGGAGCTATTTACGTAGATGCCAGGCCAACCGGCTCCAGCATAGAGCGTTTGCGTTTTCTGGCGAAGACTTTTCGCCATTCTGTCTGGTTGAATCCGATGACTCTGCGTGAATGGGAATTCTCCAGAACCACCGACTTGATCCGGAAAATTTTCCCCATGTATGAACTGACGCTTGACGGACTGGAAAAAGCGGTGCAATATCTCACTACTGCAAAAAGGTAGTACGAATTTTTAAGGCGAAAAATATTTGCCGGATTTGTTAATTATCCTTTTCTTATTCCGGATTTTTAAATGCGGTCTTTACAAATCATTATCAAATGACTATACTTTAAAAATGCTAATAAAACTGATCCAAAAGGCGGCATAAATGACTTACATAAAAATTAATTTCGGCGGTAGTTTTGAAGACGAGTTTCAGAAAGCAGTTGATGAAGTATTTCATCTGGTGCGTCCGGCCTTTAAAAATTATAAATGCAACTGGCAGCCCAATATTGATGTGTATGAATCAATCGAAGAAGTTATCATGCTCGCAGATGTAGCGGGGATCAACAAAGAAGATTTGAATATAGAAGTTGACCGGAAAAGGATTAAAATCGCCGGCATTCGCAAGGCGATTCAACTTTTGCATAATGCACGTTACTGTCAGGCAGAAATTCCACACGGCTATTTTGAGCGGAATATTGCGTTGCCCGCAGCAGTGGATGTGCAATCCGCAGTAGCTTCTTACGCCGACGGCATTCTGGTGGTGCGAATGAACAAGCTGTCGGCCGGCAAAGTGCATCGCGTTTCGGTCATTGAGACGAAATAGCAGATAGGCGCTGCTTATTTTCTCTAAGACAACATTTGGAGGTTAGCATGGCGGAACAAAACGTCACAGAAAATAAACATATTTTAAATATTCCTGATGTAATTCCGATTCTTCCCCTGCATAAGGTGCTGGTATTTCCGAAGACCATGATTCCTCTGGAGGTCACAGGTAACCTTACGGCGCTGGTGGATGAAGCTATGACCAAAGACCGCATAATAGGTCTTATTATGTTCAAAAAAGAGCCGGATAATCCGAATCAATATACAATTGACAATCTTCATGAAGTAGGCACGTGCGCCACGATTATGAAAATGGTCAAAATTACAGAAAACCATACGCAAATGCTTTTGCAGGGCATCAGCCGTTTTTCAATAGCAGAGCTTATTGAAGGTACGCATTATAAACAGGCGCGCATTAAATTGATTGAGGAAAAGGGAATTAAAGATCTGGAAACGGAAGCCTTGATGTCTAATCTATTGTCATTATTTGATCAGATATTGAGGCTCTCGCCTTTTATTCCTCCGGAATTCGGTCCGATGGCCAAATCCATTACTGATGCGGGTATTCTGGCTGATTTGATTGCTTCAATCATCAACGCGCCCATGGAAGAAAAACAAAAAGTTCTGGATGTTGCCGATTTGAAAGAACGTCTCAAAGTAGTTACCGGTATGGTTAATCATCAAAAGGAAGTTCTGGAACTGGGCAATAAAATACAAACCAAAGTCAAGGACGATATCGATAAAAGCCAGAGAGAATATTATCTGCGTCAGCAAATGAAGGCTATCAAGCAGGAACTGGGTGAAACAGATGAAAATACGGTAGAGACGGATGAATATCGTAAAAAAATTGAAGAGAAAAATCTGCCTGAAGAAGCAAAAAAAGAAGCGCTAAGGGAACTTGAGCGCTTGTCCCGCATGCATCCGTTCTCAGCGGAATATACGGTTTCTTCGACCTATCTTGACTGGATAACGGCTCTTCCCTGGAACGTTTCGACAGCAGATAATCTGGATATAACCAAGGCTCGTCAGGTTTTGGATGAAGACCACTATGGCCTGACTAAGCCTAAGAAGCGCATTATCGAGTATCTCGCGGTGCGCAAGCTCAAACCGGATTCCAAAGGACCTATCCTTTGTTTTGTGGGTCCTCCGGGAACAGGTAAAACTTCACTGGGGCATTCCATTGCCCGGGCGCTCGAGCGCAAGTTTGTGCGCATATCACTGGGCGGTGTGCGCGATGAGGCCGAAATCAGAGGCCATCGTCGCACTTATATCGGCGCTTTGCCCGGACGTATTATTCAGGGACTCAGACGCGCGGAGTCGAACAATCCGGTGTTTATGCTTGATGAAATAGACAAGGTCGGCAGTGATTTCCGCGGTGATCCCTCTTCGGCTCTGCTGGAGGTCCTGGATCCTCAACAAAACAATTCGTTTTCCGATCACTATCTGGATGTGCCGTTCGATCTGTCGCATGTCATGTTCATTACTACGGCCAATGTGCTGGACACTATTCCTCCGGCGCTGCTCGACAGACTGGAAGTTATCGAATTGACTGGTTATACACAGCAGGAAAAGGTTAAAATTGCCGAGCGCTATTTAATCCCGCGGCAGTTGACAGAAAACGGACTGACTGCAGAACAATTTCAGTTGAATGAAAAAGCGCTCGACATGATCATTACCGGTTACACGCGTGAAGCGGGAGTAAGAAACCTGGAAAGGGAAATTGCCAACGTTTGTCGAGGTGTAGCGGCACAGATTGCCGAGGGCAGCGTCAAATCAAAAAAGCTGACGGATGAAGACATTCCCGCGTATTTGGGACCGATAAAGGTTCCTACCGACATCGATTCGCGAATCACCAGGCCGGGCATTGCCATAGGTCTTGCCTGGACACCGGTAGGCGGTGACATACTGTTTGTGGAAGCCACGGCCATGAAAGGCAAAAAAGGCCTTACTCTAACAGGGCAGTTGGGGGACGTCATGAAAGAGTCGGCGACTGCGGCATTGAGTTTTATCCGCACTAATGCCAGGGTGTTAGGTATAAAATCAGAGTTTTTTGATGATATGGATATTCATATTCACGTGCCGGCAGGGGCAATCCCCAAAGATGGTCCGTCGGCAGGTGTGACGATGCTCACTGTTTTGACGTCTTTGTTAACCAACCGCAAAGTGAAGAAACATCTGGCTATGACCGGGGAGATAACACTGCGCGGTGCTGTGCTTCCGGTGGGCGGCATCAAAGATAAAGTACTCGCAGCTTACCGTGCCGGCATCAGGACTATTTTGCTGCCTGCCTGGAATAAGAAAGACCTTGAAGATATTCCAGCCAATGTGCAAAAGAATATTTCATTTCATTTTGTCAACGATATGATGGATGTTGTAAATCTGGCGCTCGAACCTGTAAAGGAAAAAAAACAATCCAATGCGCCGGTAAAAAAGCACAGACCGGTTGAGCCGCTAAAAAAGAAAAAACCGGCAAGCACCGGCAGAAAGATTACTAAAACAAAGAAATAACAAATAGCGGCAGCAACAGTTAATTAAAGATGGAACAATGTATTCACTGGAATAATTGAATCATTCCGCAGGTGGGTTATGGGGAAATTTAACTGAAGGTAAAGAACCGCAGGTCGTCATTATCGGCGGCGGTTTTGGCGGTTTGTGGGCAGCGCGTACACTGGCCGACCAGCCTGTAAATAAGGCAAGTTGCAGGTTCGACACCACAAGCTTTCGTTTATAAAGATCGCGGATCGATGATTACTATAGGCCGTAAAGCTGCCGGAGTTGCCATCGGTTCGCGCACTTTTACCGGATTTTTTGCCTGGATGCTTTGGCTGGTTATTCGTCTTTTTAATCTAATCGGATTCCGCAACAGAGTCATGGTTCTAATCAACCGGGCATGGGATTACTTCTTATATACGAACGAGCCGTTCGTTATGTCTTCCCGTCGAATGCACCTTCTGAAGCGCAGTGCTCTTCCTGTATTCGGGGCGTCATGAAGAAAAGTGATTATTCGGAAAAAAAATAAAATAATCTGATTACAAATGAAACCCACATGACGGTATCCGTCACGAAGGAGCATAAAAATCCCCCCTCACCCCCCTTTAGAAAAGGGGGGAACTCAAGCCCTGCCCTCTTTGCCAAAGAGGGGAACTTCCCCCCTTAGGAAAGGGGGATGGAGGGGGATTTGATGGGGATAGTTTTTAAATAACAATATAAACAAGAACTTAGATGTGTATTTTCAGAGGAAAGTATTAAATATAGTTAAACTTGGTTTACTGGCCAAGGCTTCCGGCATGGTAAATAAAATTGCGATAAAACTCTTGCCCAGATGCCTTTTACTCAGATTGCCAACTTTACCGGACAACCGGCAATGAATGTTCCGTTGCAGTGGGATAAAAACGACATGCTCTGCGGTGTCCAATTTGTAGCGCCATTCGGTGATGAGGCAACTCTTTTCAGACTGGCTTCTCAGTTGGAAAAGGCAAAACCATGGTTCAATAAACGTCCTGTTTTGAAAGTTTGATTAGTGACTAAAAGATATAAAATGGCTCTAACTTTTTAAACTGTCTATCAGCAGATATCTGCACATCAAGTCTTCTATTTCTTTTAGAAGCCTTTTTTCCTTGATATCGGTACTGCCAAATTTTATTATGTAAACCATTTCTTCCATAAATTTAAGAAGCAATACCGCAGCTGCTTCCAAGTCGGATATACGCATGGAATCTTTGTAGGTTTGAAATAATACAACCAGGAGATTTATTACTTTTTTTTCTTCCTTGATGAGTATTTTTTCTATTTCGTGATCAAGCAATACCATGGCAAGAATTTCTTTTAAAAGCCGATTGTTAATTCTGTATGCTTGAAGAATATTATTTACAATAAAATGAATAATATTTCTCAGCTCTTTATAATTTTCCGCATGGTTGTTATGAGTCTGGAGTTCAATTTTAAGCAACACACTTTCAGCAATATTTTTAAATACACGTATAATTATTTCACGGAAGACTTCCTTTTTGTTGTTGAAATAACTGTAAAAGGTGCCTGTTGCGATGTCAGCCTTGGCGGCGATTTCCATGGCATTTGTTTTATAATATCCCTTTTCAGCAAATAACACCATTGCAGCGCTGATAATTTTTTCTTTTGTTTTAATTCCCCTTTGTTGAACAGGTATGCGCGCCTTCAGTACAGTTCTCAAAAATATTCTTCCTTAAAATCGAAATGTTTATTTTATAACATAAAGCAATAAAAAATCAAAGTAAAAATAAAACATTCTATCACATTTTTCAACAATTTTTTCAGAAACGAATATTTCACGACGAGCATGTTTGAAAACTACGGAATCCGGTGCATGAAATGTCTGCCGGTATGTCCGCACTTTTGTTG
The DNA here is from genome assembly GCA_001683985.1 of Smithella sp. M82. Taxonomy (GTDB): domain Bacteria; phylum Desulfobacterota; class Syntrophia; order Syntrophales; family Smithellaceae; genus Smithella. Next base: position 61,468 of record MAEO01000126.1, on the reverse strand, counting down.
TTGAAAATCACAAAAATAATGTATAAAAAGACACGTAGAGTGTATGGAATGACTTCCCTTCTGAAGGATGTAGCATGGATAATAGAACTGTGAGTGATGTAAAGGCTATAGACATGGAATTGGAGGCGGAGAAGAATAAGATCTCTCTACCGCTTACGGAAGACTGGAATCAGGCAGAGAAAGTTATTTTAGAACGACGAAGTGTTCGCTGGTACAAACCAGAGCAGGCGCCGGAACATCTGGTTCGGCGAATACTGGAAGCCGGCCGCTACGCTCCTTCCGCCGGAAACTCTCAGCCCTGGAAATTTATCGTCATCAGGGATAAAGCTATGCTGGAGGAGATGGAACATGATGTCCGGCAAACATGTAAAATATCTTTGAAAATGGAATTGCATTGGAGGTCAAACCCGGTAGGAAAAGTGCGTAAGAACCTGCCTTTCTTTAAAGAATTGGCCTATGAATATTTTACACAAAAAGATTGACAGTGCCCCAATGGGCGCTGTACAACTTAGTGATAATTTTAGGAGGGCGCTGTTATGACAATCCGTAAAATGTCGCCAACTTTAACGCAGAAAATTTGCAAAAATATTATTTTTCAGCTTCTAAAAAAGATTCGAGCCGGTCATCTGACGATTTGTCTTCCTGACGGTCAAAAGGAATCCTTTGGTGACAAAGGTTCGAGTCTATCGGCCGATATTAATGTATTCGATTACCGGTTTTTTTCTGAAGTTGTTTTGCGGGGCGATATCGGCCTTGGTGAATCTTTTATGCTTGGCATGTGGGATACCGAAGACATTCCATGTCTGTTCCGATTATTTATCAAGAACCGGCAGGCATTAAAAGATGGGTATTCTGCCGTAGCCTGGTTGTGCAATCAGAAAAATCGTTTGTTTTATAATTCAAGGGGAAATACGCCGGATGGCAGCCGGGAAAATATTCAGCAGCACTATGATTTGAGCAACGAATTCTTTCAGAAATTTCTTGACCCATCCATGCTTTATTCCTGCGGGATTTATGCTTCAGATAATGATTCCTGTGAAACGGCTCAAAAAAATAAAGTAAGCAGCATTATAGAAAAGGCTCAAATAAAAGGAACAGATCATGTACTTGAAATCGGTTGTGGCTGGTGCGGATTTGCAATAGAAGCGGTTAAACAGACAAAATGCCGTCTTGCGGGCATTACAGTTTCCAAAGCACAATATGAGCTGGCAATGGATCGTGTAAAAAAGGAAGGACTGGAAAAAAATATTGAGATTCGCCTTCAGGATTACCGCGAAATCAAGGGTATCTATGATAAAATAGTTTCCATTGAAATGTTGGAAGCCGTTGGTCACCGGTATTTCGGCAAATTTTTCCAGTGTTGTGACCGCCTTCTCCGGCCGGGCGGGTTGCTTGTTATTCAGGTTATCACCATTCCTGATCAGCGTTATAAAGAATACAAGCGGAAAATAGATTGGATTCAGAAACATATTTTCCCTGGTGGGCTTCTTCCTTCAGTTACTGTTCTAAGTCAGGCGGCGACAAAATATTCGGGTTTTCTGATGGAAAATTTAAAGGATATCGGCATTAACTATGCTGCAACACTCAGAGACTGGCGGGAGAAATACCTCAACAATATTGGATCAATATCAGCAATGGGGTTTAATGACGCTTTCCGTAGAAAATGGGAATACTATCTGTCTATATGCGAAGCGGGATTTGCCGAACGCGTTTTGGGTGATATTCAGGTTGTCTTCCGCAAGCCGGCATGATCAAATATTTTTACACTATATAAAAAATCTTGACTATTCTCGGGAATTGCTATAAGGTCACGCCAACTTCAAATGTTCGGGAGTGAAGATTTGAAGGAAAGAGTTGAATTTAGACGTTTTGAAGCACATAGGTTAGCCGGCTGTACTTTAGAGTGTTGGTGGTTTTTTTAGTTCTGCCATAGCGTTGATTCGACTTTTAGAAATATTAAGAAAGGAGGATTAGAACTGTGTCAGAAGGTAAAGTGAAGTGGTTCAATGAAAGCAAAGGTTTCGGCTTCATTTCGCAAGAGGACGGCGCCGACGTTTTTGTACATTTTAGTGCAATTCAAACCGATGGTTTCAAAACATTAAAAGAAGGTCAACTGGTAAGTTTTGATATTGCTCAGGGCAAAAAAGGCCCGGAAGCTACAAACGTCAAACCTGTGTAATATTTGCCGGAATTTAAAATGAGCGCTTCGTTTATGAGAAATCGTTGCGGAGCGCTTTTTTAGTGTGTTGAAAATATTACAATTTCCCCAGAGGTGTTTCTTTTACCAAAATATTAATAAAAAATAATAATAAAATGTTAGCTTGACATATTGTCAATCAATGTGTAACTAGCCCTTTCACAAAAAATTCTGGTTTACGGTGGACACCCCATCTTGCAGCGATTCTTACAAGCGTGGGGTTTTTTATTGAAAAGGAGTCCCGATAAATCGGGACGAAGCGACGCGGGATTATATAAGAAACAAAAGGAAAAAATAATGAAGACTGAAGATCAAAAAATTCGCAATATCGGCATAAGCGCGCATATCGATTCCGGCAAGACCACGCTTACCGAAAGAATTCTTTATTACACGAAAAGAATTCATGCCATTCATGATGTCAAAGGCAAAGATGGTGTCGGCGCTACCATGGATTCAATGGAACTGGAGAAGGAGCGCGGCATCACGATTGCTTCAGCGGCAACTTATTGTGAATGGAAAGGCCATGAAATAAATATAATCGATACGCCCGGTCACGTCGATTTTACCATTGAGGTGGAACGTTCTCTTCGCGTTCTGGATGGTGCAATTTTGGTTTTATGTGCTGTGGGAGGTGTTCAGTCTCAATCCATAACAGTTGATCGTCAAATGAAGAGATATAAAGTTCCCTGCATAGCTTTTATCAATAAATGCGACCGCAGTGGCGCCAATCCTTTCCGTGTTATCAGCCAGTTGAAAACAAAACTGGGACATAATGCCGTGGCAATGCAGATTCCCATCGGTCTGGAAAACGATGTGCAGGGTGTTGTTGATCTGGTTGGTATGAAGGCTCTTTATTTTGAAGGTGGCAACGGTGAAATTGTTCGCGAAGTTGAAATTCCTTCTTATCTACTGGAAGAAGCCAAAGCCAAAAGAGAAGAATTAATAGATGCCGCGTCACTTTTTTCCGATGAACTGACGGAAGCAATCTTAAATGAAAGCGAAATATCATCTGAAATGATTTATACGGCTCTGCGCAAAGGAACGCTTAAAAGAGAAATAACCCCCGTTTACATGGGCTCTGCTTATAAAAACAAAGGTGTTCAGCCGATGCTCGACGGTGTAACTTATCTTCTGCCCTGTCCTTCTGAAATAGAAAATGAAGCTATCGATATGGATAAGAATGAAGAAAAAGTCGTGTTGAGTAACGACCCGGAAAAACCGATTGTCGCGTTGGTTTTCAAACTGGAAGACGGCCAGTACGGGCAGTTAACCTATATTCGTGTTTATCAGGGAACGCTGGAAAAAGGTTCGACAATAGTCAATGTCCGTACCGGTAAGAAAGTGAAGGTCGGCAGGCTGGTACGCATGCATGCCGACCAGATGGAGGATGTCGAATATCTGCGGGCCGGATATATCGGCGCGTTGTTTGGAATTGAATGTTCTTCTGGAGATACCTTCACTTCTCCGGAAGTAAACTTAACCATGATTTCGATGTATGTTCCCAAGCCGGTCATCTCGCTGGCGATTGTACTCAAAGACAATAAATCGCAGATCGCCGTGGCCAAAGCGCTCAACAGATTTGCCAAGGAAGATCCGACTTTCAAAACATATGTTGATAATGAAACCGGCGATACAATTATCGAGGGCATGGGCGAGCTGCATCTGGATATTTATGTGGAAAGAATGCGACGTGAATATGGAGCCGATGTTACGACAGGCAATCCCCGTGTTGCATATCGTGAAACGATTACTCAACGTGCCGAATTTAATTATACTCATAAAAAGCAAACCGGTGGGGCGGGACAATTCGGCCGCGTGGCCGGTTATCTGGAACCTATTTCCGATGGCGAATTTGTATTTGAAAATAAGATATTCGGTGGAGCGATTCCCACCCAGTATATTCAAGCCTGTGAAAAAGGATTTAAGCAAAGCATGGCAAAGGGGCCGAAGCTGGAATTTCCGGTTACCGGCGTAAAGGTTGTCATCAATGACGGCGCGTCACACTCCGTTGATTCTTCGGATATGGCATTTCAGGCGGCAGCACGCGGCGCTTTCAAGGAAGCATATCTGCGAGCCAAACCGGTCATCCATGAACCGATAATGAAAGTTGTTGTGGAGACGCCCACGGAGTTTCAGGGTTCGGTTATGGGACTTTTGAATCAGCGTCGCGGAATGATTATCGGCTCTCAGGATGAAGATGTCATGTGCGTGATTGAAGCGCAGGTTCCGCTGGCGGAAATGTTCGGATTTTCGACTATCCTGCGTTCGGCCACGCAGGGCAAAGCGCAGTTTACAATGGAGTTTGCGATATATCGGCAGGTACCGCAGTCGATTGCGGAAAAAATTGCTTTGGAAGTGGCTCAAAATAAAAAATCGGCCGCGTAATAGCTTTGTCATTACGAGTCCGGTTTTTCGGAATGAGGAATCTTAAAACGTGAATTTTTTAAAATTAAGATTTCTCGCTTTGCTCGAAATGACATATTGTTAGAATTAAATCGATATATAGATATGTTTACAATTAGCGTTGACCTGAAAAGGGAAAATAATATTATCCATTTAACTTATAAGGATATCATCATGATAAAAAAGGAAATGTTATATCGCAATCCGCTTGTCAGTCTTGGTTATGAAAATGAAGATATTTTGCCTGTCGGAGGTTTCGGAGCGGTTCTGGCTCATGCAGGAGTTGGAAAGACCGCCCTGCTGGTTCAATTGGCTTTGAATATGATGTTGAGGGGAAATTCTATCCTTCACGTTAGTCTAAACGATGCGGTCGGTAAGGTTGATCTATGGTATCAGGAGATTTTTCATGATATTATTAAAAGATTCGGCATTGTTGAAGTAACTGAATACTGGGATAGAATTCAGCCGTATCGTTTTATCATGACCTTCAAGGTGGAAGGTTTTAGCGCTCCAAAATTGGAAGAACGCCTGACTGATTTAATGGAGCAGAATATCTTCAAACCACATACGATTATTATTGACGGATTCCGATTTGATGACGCTGGACGAGGCCAGCTTATGCGATTGAAGGAGTTAGTTGACAAATATTCTATGCGAATGTGGTTTACTGTCCATACACATCGCCATGAACCCCCGCAGGAGAATGGTTTGCCTCTTTCTTTTCTGCACATAGCGGATTTGTTTGATGCTATCGTTCAATTGGCGGCAAAAGGCGATGAAGTATATATCAAATCTCTTAAAGGAATATCAATCGAATCAAAACAAAATGATTTGATTCTTGATCCGGCAACAATGTTGATTAAGGACTCTGAGTAATAGAGGCTCCTCTAAGCAAGTATCGCCAAAACTTGGTCCGTTTTTACGGAATCACCTTCCTTAACATTTATTTTCTTAACTGTTCCATCAGCAGGCGAATATATGGGAATTTCCATCTTCATAGCATCCATAATGACGATTTCATCGTCGATCTTGACTTGGTCTCCTACATTAACAACGATACTGACGATTTTTCCGGTCAGCGGTGCTTTTATTTCCATACTCATTTTATATATCTCCTTTAGCCACTCACTTTATCATGGGGGAAACGTTGATTACTTTTAATGATAAATTTTTGTATCAATACCCAAATTATAAGGTAAGGTCAATAAATTTATAGCAGTTTCTCTATATATAAATATATTATTTGCTCATGATTATTCACTTGAATTTTGGCATTATATCAATTATGACATTAACATCGTAATAAAATGTTTATGGGGTGTAATGAGAAACTAAGGTATCCGGATTGTATTAAGTACAAAGGTCAGTTGATTATCCGGGATTTCGGCAAGGATAAATACGATTCGCCGCTTTTCTTTCCTAATTCCGTGGAATGGCAAAAGCTTCAGAAAAAATAAGAAGAATTTAATATAAAGGAGAATAATTATGAAAGTTTTCAGAAACAGTAAAGTTGTGTTGATATTGATGTTGGCTGTGTTACTTTTGGCATTGGGGACATCAAATGTTTTTGCCGGCAAATCAGCGCCCAAACAGAAAAATATTATTCTTGCCACAACTACCAGTACCCAGGATACGGGATTGCTTGATGTTTTGATTCCTATTTTTGAGAAGAAGACGGGTTATTTTGTTAAAACAATTGCAGTCGGTTCCGGACAGGCCATGAAAATGGGAGAAAAAGGTGAAGCGGATGTAATGCTGGTTCATTCGCCGGATGCGGAAAAGAAGTTCGTTGAAGAAGGGTACGGCGTCAATCGCCGGCTAGTTATGCATAATGATTTCATTATTGTCGGTCCAGGTAATGATCCCGCAAAGATCAAAGGTGTAAAATCATCGGCAGAGGCGATGAAAATGATTGCCCAATCCGAAAGTTTATTTCTCTCACGAGGTGATAATTCCGGAACACATGCCAAGGAAAAAGCATTATGGAAAAAAGCCGAAATAACTCCCGCAGGCCAGAAATGGTATCAGGAAACAGGACTGGGTATGGGACAGACTTTAAATGTCGCTGCGGAGAAAAAAGGTTATACGCTGGCGGATCGCGGAACATATCTGGCTTTGAAGAAAAATCTGGGATTGGATATATTGGTTGAAGGCGACGCTGCACTGCTTAATATTTATCATGTGATTGAAGTGAACAGCGCCAAGTGGCCGAAGGCTAATGCCCCCGGCGCCAAAGCTTTTGCCGAATTTGTAGTTTCGAAAAAGACTCAGGCAATTATCAAGACATTCGGAGTTGATAAGTACGGATCGCCTTTATTTTTCCCTGATGCCGGGAAAAAAGTGGAAGACTTAGGAAAATAAGTTTATTGAACGTGCAACAGGTTTAAGAAGTGGAATTAATCGTTCAGGGCATAATAAAGGCTTTTGAATTAATCATTAATTTTGATCCCGAGGTGTTGGGAATAACGTGGCTGTCTTTGAAAATATCAGGGACAGCCACACTCATCAGTCTTTTTATCGGAGTTTCCATCGGAACCGCCGTTGCCTTGAATAATTTTTTCGGGAAAAGATTTGTCATCAGTTTAATCAATACTGGAATGGGTTTGCCTCCTGTTGTCGTCGGTCTTTTTGTTACGATGATGATTTGGCGTAGCGGTCCTTTCGGATTTTTGGAAATCCTCTATACTCCTTATGCCATGATTATTGCTCAGGCGATTATTGCCACGCCGATTGTCATGGGCATATCGTTGGCTTCCATTCAAAATCTGCCGCCAAATCTGCGTCTGCAGATTTTGTCTCTAGGTGCAAGCCGCTTGCAGATGGTTTGGATATTGATTAAGGAAGCGAAACTTCCACTGCTGGCGGCAGTAATGGCTGGTTTTGGAGGCGTTATTTCCGAAGTCGGAGCATCTATTATGGTCGGCGGCAATATCAAAGGATACTCGCGAGTTCTAACCACAGCCACAGTTATGGAAACAGGCAAAGGGAATTTTGACATTGCGATCGCACTGGGAATTATTCTTTTAATTCTCGCCTTTATTATTAACGCTTTGCTTACGCAAATACAGCAAAGGCAACATTCCCGATGAATCACGAATCTCTGATGAAGATAGAAAATATTATTTTGCGCCGCGGTAGTGTAACCGTGCTGGGTATTCCAGAATTGCATGTGCAACGGGGGAGAATTCTGGCGCTTATCGGGCCCAACGGCGCAGGTAAATCCACTCTGCTTTTGATGCTGGCCGGTTTGTTGAAGCCGGAACAGGGTAAAATATATTTTCAGAATTCATCCGTTGAAAGCAGGGCAGATCTGACAAGGTTGCGGCGTAATGTATCGGTCGTCTTTCAGGAACCCCTGCTTTTGAACAGCAATGTTTTCGAAAATGTTGCACTGGGTCTAAAATTCCGCAAAGTTAAAAATGAAGAAATAAAGACGAGAGTTTGGCAGGCTTTGGAATATTTTGGCATAAGTCATTTGGAGAAAAGATCGGCGCGTGCGCTTTCCGGCGGGGAGGCAAAAAGAGTCTCGCTGGCGCGGGCGTTTGCCATTAAACCGCAAATAATCCTGCTCGATGAAGCATTCAACTCACTGGATCCTCCTTCGAGGGAAACCATTATTGACGATTTGAAAAATACGCTGGTTGAGACAAAAATCACGGCGGTGCTGGCTCTGCACGATCGGGAAGAAACGTTGCGTCTGGCGCAGGATGTCAGTGTCATGAATAACGGGAAAATAGTTCAGTCCGGTACAACTACCGAAGTATTCAATCATCCGGATTCGGAGTTTGTGGCCAATTTTGTCGGTACGGAAACAATACTGGAGGGAACGGTGAAAAGCTGTTCGGAAGGGAATATCGTTGTTTCAGTTTATGGAAAGGAAATAGCGGCTATAGGCGATTGTTCCATCGGACAAAAGGTTTACTGCTGTTTGAGGCCGGAGAATGTTACCGTATTTAGCCAAAAGTCGGGTAAAAGCAGTGCGCGCAATATCTTTGAAGCAAAAGTAACCAAAATTATCCGCCAGGGATTTTTTAATAAACTTATTCTCGATTGTGGATTCCCTTTGGTCGCGTACGTTACAATAACTTCTTGCGAAGATTTAGGCATAACTCAAGGGGCGACAGTAGTCGCTTCCTTCAAGGCAACTTCCGTTCATGTCATCAATAAAAACGGTTATTTATAATGCTGTTTGCCTTTCATCCGGCTTGGCTTAAGAATCTTTCAATGCTTTGAGGATATGCAGGCTCAATTATATTTTTGTATTACATTGAAAAAGTTTAAATTTTACAAATATTATGATTTAAAAAATTTATAAAATTAATCTTTACTTTTAATTTTCTATCGCTTATAAAGATCAAATATGTTCAATAATTAAAAAAATTCCTTGAAAGGAGGATTGCTTATGAATAAACATTCTTTCCCTTATTTAGTGCTAATCGTAGCTTCATTTCTACTTTTAACTTTATCATCATTTGTTTCAGCCGCGGAACCCATCCAAGCCACTCAAGAACCGGTAGAAATCTATAATCCGTTCTATGTTGGAGTTTTCGGTGGTTTTGTCGTACCTGATGAACTTAAGGTTGACAATGGGCCGTCAATTAAGCTCAACAACAGTTGGGCAGCCGCAGCTAAAGCCGGTTATATCTTCCCATTCAAATGGTTAGCTGCTGAACTGGAGTATATGTATCTCCACGACCAGGATTTCGATGACCCCGGAACGGAGTACTATAAATCAAACAACCTGATGGTCAATCTTTTATTAAGGTATCCGGAAGGAATGATTCGACCCTACATTGGAGTTGGTGCAGGTTGGTCAATGGGTGAAATAGCCGGCGGATCGATTGATGAATCCTTTAATAATTACGCGGTGCAGGGAATAGCCGGAATAAACCTGGAAATCATTCCCAGTTTGTCCATCGATTTTGGATACCGCTACTTCTTTACCGAATGTGAAATCCCCGGGGAAGACGCTACATTGGGAGATCACATTCTTTCGGTCGGCCTGAATTACCACTTCGGCGGTGTAGAACCTGTTGCCCCCCCGCCTCCACCGGAACCGCTACCTGTTGTTAAGCAAAAGAAATGTACCAATGTGCCTCAATGTTGCGTAGTCGACGATGATGGTTGTCCCATTGATTCCGACAAGGATGGTATATGTGATGGTTGCGATAAGTGCCCCGATACACCCTCCTGCTGTATTGTCGATGAGAATGGATGTTCCAAGGATTCCGACAATGATGGTGTGTGCGACGGTTGTGACAAGTGTCCTGATACACTTGCCGGCTGCACAGTCGATGAAAACGGTTGCCCCAAAGATACCGATTCGGACGGCGTGTGTGACGGTAGGGACAAGTGTCCCGACACTCCTGCCGGTGTGAAGGTAGATAAGGATGGTTGTCCTATCCCGGAGATTGTGGAGAAAGGAAGAACGACCCTCAACGTATTGTTTGATTTCGACAAATCCGTCATCAAGGGAAACTATTTTAAGGATATTGATGCGCTGGCTGATGTTATGAAGAAATATGAGGATTTAAACGTAACAATCGAAGGACATACCGATAACATTAATAGATCCAAAGATCCGGACTACAATAAAAAACTTTCCCAGCGACGGGCTAATTCTGTAAAGAAATACCTCGTAGAAAAATCAGGTATTGATGCCAAGCGCCTGACTGCAATCGGCTTCGGTGCAGAAAAACCAATCGACTCTAATAAAACAAAAGAAGGGCGTCAGAAAAACCGGCGTGTAGAAGCGGCAGTGGATTACATTATCAAAAAGTAAGTATTAATTATTAGAATAAAAAAACCCGTGGCAATTCCGTCACGGGTTTTTTATTTGCGGGGCATGCAAAACATATTAACATCAATTATGAATTCCCCTATTGAAGCTTGGCCGGTGTAATACCCCGCAGTTTGTTGCGGAATCTGTTTCCAAAGCTTGCTTTGGGGTTTATACCCTTGATTCCATGTAAATTTAAGCTCATACCAAGTTGCCTTCAAAAGATAGCGGGGCGGCAGTGAAACTCGAATTACAATTACGCGGTGAACAGGAATTCGTTAGTTGAACTGTACCGTTTCAGCGGGGCAAGGAGGAGGCTCCGCAAGCGTATTACTAATACGTTGAGGAAGCCAATCCCGGCCTGCGCCGGGGCAGGCTATGCCAACAAAGTTAGCTAAAAACCGGAAACGCATCCCGCAGGGGAGCGCATAATAAATCACATTTTTACCTTACCGGTAATTACCGCCTGTCAGGCGGTAACTTACATGCGACTTGGTGTCAGGTTTTTGTGATCGGCTTCGAACGATCTATTATATAGCCCTGAATAGCATCAATATTAAGTTCTCGCAGAAGCTGCCATTGCTTTTCTGTCTCGACACCTTCAGCAATAACTACAACATCGATACTGTGTGCTACGCTGCAAATGGAGCTGATAAAGAAGCGGCTGTCGTTGTCTTCAGCTTTTAACTCACCTGTATATGCCCGGTCAATTTTCACGTAATCCGGCCGCAGGGATTGAAGGTATTTCAAGTTCCCGCAACTTTGACCATAATGGTCCAACCCCAGTTTATGGCCGCACGCACGAATAACTGCAGTGAAAGACTTTAAAATATTTTCATTTTGGACAGCGCCAAATTCCGGGAATTCAAAAATTATTTTAGGCGTGTTTTCGGGTAAATTTACTAAAGTATGCTGTACCCACTGAACGAAAGATTTATCCTGCAATGATGAAGGGGATAAATTGACCGCGACAGTATCGGTGCCAAGCGTATTGCAATCAAGTTTTATTACCTCTTCGATAATCAGGCGATCCAGAGAAGAAATAAGTTTCAAACGTTCGGCAACAGGGATGAAAACACCGGCATTGATGATTTCACCTTTGTCAAGGACGATTCGGGAAAATATTTCCTGATGAAGTACGATATTACGATCCACGGCTTTTACGACCGGCTGTGAGTATAGGACTATTCGACGGTCTTTAAGTACTTTTTCCAGCGCTTCTTTCCATTGGTTTTGTCCGAAAGGAACATTGGCGCTACTTTCCATAATGGTGCGGACATGCCAGGTATTAGCCCCAACCTTTGTGGCAGCGGCCAGCGCCAAATCTGCTTCTGCAAGAAGTTGACCAAGAGTAACAGAGCGGTCAAAAGCGCATGCCCCTATGTTGGAGACATTGTCTGTAGCTGTTATGTCTGCTGCTACTAATCCACTGAGTTTGTTGGTCACCTCGTGGGAAAGACGGTCTGCATCGGATGATGGATAATCGGGCAGGAATAATCCAAAATCGCTTCCGGAAAGCCGGGCAAGAATTGAACCAACAAGTCCTGCGGCAGTTTCCTGTAATAAAGAGGCGACTTTTTTCAATAATTCGTCGGCAATGAGGAACCCTCTTTGTTCATTGAGTATTTCTAAACCATGGATGCGGATCAGTAAGAAAAATCCTTTTATATTGCTGTCTTTGTTATCAAGATAAGCTGTAACTTGACTCTCGAAATAACGGCGGTTGCCAATTCCCGTTAAAGTGTCGTTATAGGCTCGTTCCCTCAGAGCCTCTGCCTGAGTTACCTGTTCGGAAAACATTTCTTTCACTTTTTCCGTCATGCGGTTCATCACAAAAACAATGCGCCGCAGTTCTCTTGTTCTTGGTATCTTTGTCTGAATTTCGTATTCCTTTCGGCATAAAGCATCTGCCTGCTGTTCAACGAGGACCAGGGGACGCAGAAGCATACGTAATCCAAAGCCGCCCGCGATCAATATAAAAATTCCGCACAGCGCAAAAAGTAATGTTGTATGCTTAATATCCTGCCATAGACTGTTGTAAGCATATCCGGCATGGCTTTTGACATAAATTGTTCCCGCCTGGCGCCAGCCGGCCGTGACATAGGCATTGGCCTCGGGTACTTTTAACGGGACCAGCTTGATGAACCATGAAGGCACTCCTTCAATGACTACCTTCAGATTTCTTTCTAATAAGATCTTTCCGTTAGGATCAATAAATCTGATCGTTTCGTAATATCCCCTGTCGAAAATAGCATTGATCATGGTTTCCACGCTGACCATGTCGTCCGGGTATTGCGAGACAGCAAGGCCGAGAGAACTTGCCGTATCCTGAGCATGGGATTCAAGCTGGTTTGTCAGGAATGATCGTGTGCTCTCAAACTTGGCGAACCATGTTCCCGTGAAAAGAATTAAAAACAATAATACAGTAAAAATAACTAATTGCCTGTAAAGAGTCATTTAAAGCCTCCTGTTAAATTAAATTCCGGTTCCTGCCATTCTTTGCAGAAGGTCGTTCCATGCCGCAAGTCTACTGCTTTTACCGGCAAGTTTTCCTTGTCCGCGATCATGAGCCAGCCATAGTCCCGCACCGTTGAAAGTAAATATGGGTAGGAGATCCCGTCGTTGCGATGCCGGATTGATGGAATCAACGAGACTGTCGAGGATTAAAGGTTCGGCTCCCGGGTTACTGTAGTACAACATAACCATGTGAAAAATATTGTATTGTAGCGCCTTGACGTAGGCAATTCTCAGCTTTTCTTCAGCCACGCCCATTATTTTAAGACTGAAATACTTGGCGATGGCATAATCCTCACAATCACCCGCTCCTCTGGCAAGAAATTCAACCGGAGTCGCCCAGTAATCTTTTGTTCCGTAAAGATCTGTATCATTTACGAAAACAATTTTTTTATTAAAAAAAGAATTTATTTTTTCCAGTTTTTCCCTGTCAGTTCCGCCCTCATTCTTTAAAATGTCTTCCCAGGAAGCGAGACGCATCCGTGCTTCCTGACCGTATTTTTCCTGTGCTTTTTGAAGGACTTTGGGATCAAGATAAAATTTCTCACCCGTAAAGACCGATCCGGTGACAATGAATCCTACAAGAACAACTACCAAAAGTATTATGATTTTGATTATATTTGAAGTTTTGGAGGATTCAAGAGGCGCCAAGATTCGTGATCCCTTTTATAAAAATAACGAGAACAGTTTATTGACTCCATTTCTTTGGAAGACGAAATTATTATGGATTATTTGTAACTGCTTATAATCACGGATTATATGTCCTGTCAAGGTAATTGATTTTTAAAAGAATCATGCGTACTATTTAAAATAATAAAAATTGTACCATTGTACCAAGGTACAATAGACTTGCATATAAGAATGTGTAAATTATAACTCAAATTAATATAAAAATATAATTATAAATTAATATAATAAAGGAGAAAAAATCATGGCCGAGATCAAAAAAGCCGCAATAGAAAAAGGACATCAGGTAACTGGAAAAGTTGCCATCCTTTACGGGAACGTAAAGGCGGTATCACCTGATGGTACGGTACGGATACTTAAAATAAACAGTCCGGTTTTTGCGGACGATCAAATCATAACTGGAGATAACGCAAGTGTATCAATTGTTTTTGATACGGCCAATCCGGTTCAACTGGATCTCGGCAGAATGTCCAATATGGTCATTGATGAAGATGTTTATGGCACAGCATCTCCGGATGCTTCTACTGAAGCTGCAGCAGAGAAAGATGCAATTCAGGCCGCATTGCTGTCAGGCGAACAGCCGATAGTGCTGGATGCGACTGCTGCCGGTGCAGAAGCAAGCTCAGGAGGAGGCCATCCGGTTTTTGTTGTAACCCCTGACTGGGCAGAGGTGACCCCGGAAAGCGGAGCTGAAACACAGGGAATATCATTTGGCGCAATAGGATTGAACGATTACGATCCGGAACAGCCGATAAACACAATCCCGACCGTTAATGTCAATCCGTTAGCGGATGGTCAACCGGATGTGGTGTCCGAATCCGGATTGGCGGGCGGTTCCGACGCGGCAGCCAATACGGAGTTTGCCTATGGTAGTTTCACGATATCCGATCCGGACGGATTGGGTGATATACAGAGCGTGACGATCAACGGCACGACAGTAGCGATAGGTAGTTTAGCGGGCAACGTTATCCATGGCACGAACGGCGACCTGACGATCACGAGTTACGATCCTGCGACAGGTGTAGCCAATTACACCTATGAATTAAAGACCCCGGCGACGGATGCACCGGCGGTTCCGGAGACGGATGTGTTCAGTTTGACCGTATCCGACGGTACGGGCACATCGGCACCGGCGACCATTACTATAGAGATAGTTGACGATATGCCGAAACTCACTGTTGCCGCTGATTCGCTGACTGTAGATGAAGATGGTCTGACAGGGCATGCACAAGATGGTACTCCTTTAAATACAGGAGAGGTTACAGGCACGGGTTCTGCATCGGCTACCGGAAACCTGATAGACAACTTTAACTTCGGTGCAGATGGTCCTGCCACAACACCTATTTACAGTATTAACAGTATTAACGGTCATACGGCAGGTGCGGATGGCCATATAGTGATTAATGAAACAGGTTACATTTTAGATGTGGATGTCGTGACCGGAAACTACACATTTACCTTAACGGACAATCTAATTCACGATCCGATTCAGGGTGAAAATCTACAGGCCCTGCTGGCCAATGGTATAGATCTTAACGTTGTTGCTCAAGATGGGGATGGAGATCAGGTAAGCGGAACGGTTACTCTCAATGTGAATGTTCTGGATGACATGCCGACGGCTGGTGACCAAAACGTGACCGTTGATGCAAGTACCAGCGTTGGATCAAACCTGCTCATTATCCTGGACAACTCAGGATCGATGGCTGAAAATTCAGGAGTCGATGGATTGACACGTCTGGAATTGGCCAAAAATGCGATTGAACAGCTGATTAATGAATACGATGGCCATGGAGATGTCATGGTCCGAATTGTTACCTTCAATACAACAGCCGACGACGTGGGCGAACACTGGATGACTGCCAATGATGCCATAACGGCGTTAGAAAGTATAACAGCTAACGGAAGCACAAACTATGACGCCGCACTTGCGTCTGCGATAGAGGCTTTTCACGATCCCGGCGCAATCCCTGGCGGTCAATTTGTCTCCTACTTCCTCTCCGATGGTGAACCGAACAGACCCATCGGCAGTGTTGGTATCTCCGACAGTGAAACAACCGTTTGGGAGCACTTCCTGGCCGAACATGACGTTACATCCTATGCCTTGGGCATGGGCACAGACGTCAGTGCTACATCCCTGGCTCCAATAGCTTATGATGGAGTTAATGAAACTCAAATAGATCCAATCGTCGTAACGGATCTTAGCCAGCTTGATAATACACTGATAGATACGGTCATTAATCCGGGCACAGCTACAGGCAACCTCATAACAGGTTCGTCGGATGTATCCTTCGGCGCTGACGGTCCGGCAGACTTAAAGATAGTTTCTATTGCTCATGATACGAATGGTGACGGAAGTATCGACAGCACAGAAATATATAACACTTCTTCTTCCTATTATGATTCAGCCAGTAATACCCTTAATATTACAACGCACGAGGGCGGGACATTAGCCGTGAATTTTGCAACCGGTGACTATACTTATACCTCTCCTTCTACTCCACCATTAGCATCCAGCGAGGTCTTTACATATATTATTATGGATGGAGACGGAGATACTGCATCGGCTACTTTAACGGTCAACCTGCCTGCCGATAACATGCTGGTTGTTGGTAGAAATGTTAATGATAGCATTCTCCAAACTGTTCATCATTATATCGACCATACACCTCCCTATGACGGGCCAATTACCGGCGGTGGCGGAAACGATGTTCTGGTCGGCGATATAGGCGGCAGCAAAATCATGGGCAAGAGTTTAAATCTGTCACTTGTTCTGGATACATCCGGGAGCATGACCGAAAGTATTACCTTTAATGGTACAACAATGACTCGTCTTGAAGCTCTCAAAATATCAGTAAACAATACTCTTACCGATTTGGCTAACGGACCTGCGGAAAATGTTAGAGTACAAATAGTTGATTTTAGCACAAACTCGAGTCAATTGGGGATATACGATCTCAAAGCCGGCGAACTTCAGGCAGCGATTAATGCAATAAACAACCTCCACGCTGGAGGCGGAACAAATTATGAAGCCGGTTTGCAGGAAGCTCTGAGTTGGGCAAACAGCATAGGTGTTCATGCACCGCTAACAGGCGAGAATGTAATCAGCCAGGTAATTTTCATTTCGGACGGTGAACCAACCTATTACTATAAAGATGATGCTGATAGTCCCGGCCTGTTCAATTCTAATTTGGGCGGCACTGGCAAAGTGTTTGATCAAACTGCGCTGGATCACATACTTCCCGTTGCCGATGACAGCGACACAATAAGCGAAGTACAGGAGCTGCTAGCTAAAGGATTTACAATTGAAGCAGTCGGTATCAATGTATCAGATACAAATCTGGATCATTTGAACCAGGTTGAAGGGGCATCCGCTACAGTTTCTCCGGATGTTGCGAATAACATTACAACCGGTGAGCAGCTAAATCAGGTTCTTGCTGATATAACCCAACATACCGATTTAGACAGGGCAGGTGATGATCATATCATTGGCGGAGATGGTAATGATTTAATCTTCGGTGATGTGCCTAACACAGATGCCCTGGCAGACACTAATGGTCTGACTACTCCGGATGGCGCCGGCTGGGAGGTCTTTGAAAAACTCGGCTGGACCGAACAGCAAATTATTGATTACATAAAGGCAAATCATGCGACTTTGTCGGAAGAAAGTGGACGCGAAGGTGGTAATGATCTCATTGATGCAGGTCATGGTAACGATATTGTTTACGGTCAGGAAGGCAATGATGTTATAAACGGCGATGCTGGAAATGACATCCTCAGTGGTGGCACCGGTCATAACACACTTCATGGTGGTTCGGGAGCGGATACATTTATCGTATCCAACGGTGCTCATGATCACATTCTGGATTACAGCAAGACATCTCTTGACAAAGTCGATATAAGCAGTGTGCTGGATGAAGGTATAGGAGACCATCTTAATGTTATTGCCAATGCAGATGGTTCTGCAAGATTACAAATATTGGACAGCACTAATGTTGAAAAAGCCAGCGTGTCATTCGAAAATATTCATTATGCAGATTTGGGTGATATGGGTCCTGGTAACGAGCTTGATTCATTACTCGGGAAAGTAGATGTAGATCAATAAAATTTTTTAATAATAATCTTTATTGCATGTTGTCGCGAAGGAGTTTTTCCTTCGCGACTTTTTTTGATAAATACATAAAATATTGTGCCGTTTTTTCTAATTATTGTTTTGGCTGTCTTGAATTTTCAGTGGGGCAAAAAATTACTCTTTGGGGCCTTTGCCAAGATTGATTAGCAGGGCCAGATTAAGTCTGTTGCCGGTTTTTGTTTTTGCATAGATTGATGTCAGGTGGGCTTTGACGGTTCTTTCCGTTATGTTGAGATCTGCAGCGATTTCCAGATTTGATTTGCCACGGGCAACAAATTCGGCAATTTGACGTTCTGCCTTTGTCAACTTCGCCATCGTTGAATCAGTAGTGTTTTTTTCGTTATCTTCTCTTGCTTTTGCCGATGTGTCCATGATCAGGCGTTGGATGGTCTTTTGTCCCAGCCAAACCCCATCGTTGGTAATTACCCGCAAAGCTTCAAGCAGTCGGGGCGATGAGATATAAGTATTACCATATCCGACAATGCCAAGTTTGAGAAATGATATGGCTTCTTCTTCATCCGGTCTGTCAGAAAGAAGAAAGAACCTTGCCGCAGGAGATTTTTTGTATAATTCAGAAAAAACAGATATGTCGACAAGCATTCTGTGAAGGAGGATAGCATCGAATTTTTCAGCAAGACACATTTTTTTAAGCTCGGCGAGAGACTGGGCTTTTTTAGTATCAAAATGTCCTCTTAAAAGATCCGCCCACCTCATGAGAACTGTTTCGTTTGAACTGCTTAGCAAAATAACCATATAAATCCTACGCGATATGAAAACAATTTTTTGAATATTTTTTTAACGTTCTCTCAAAGCCATATATCGCGCTTTCAGAACAGGTTTTAGAATATAGGAAAGGACCGTTTTTTTGCCGGTAAGGATGTCCACTGTTGCGACCATGCCCGGCATTATCGGCAGTGGATGTTTATCCGTACCCAGATAATTTTTATCTGTCCTTAATCTGACGAGGAAAAAGCTGTTTCCCTTTTCATCTGTGATACTGTCGGCACCTACATGCTCCAGTTCCGCATTAAGAGAGCCGTAAATTGTGTAATCATAAGCTGTAAATTTTATAGTAGCTTTCTGACCGGGATGTAGGAAGGCAATGTCGGACGGCTTGATTTTCGCTTCAATCTCCAGATTACCATGCATGGGCACAATTTCGATAATGTCCATGCCTGGTTGCACGACTCCTCCCACGGTCTTCACCATTACACGATTCACTATACCGTCTACAGGGGAACGGACGGAAGTTCTATCCAATCTGTCCTTCAAGGCAAGGGATGAACTGGCGCTTTCGTCAACTTCCCGGAGAACTTCGTTGGATTCAGTATTAGCTTTGTTTCTAAAATTAAGGTTCATCTCGCGAAGTGCAACCTGACTTTCCTCAAGTTTCGATCGGGCTCTGGGAATCTCGTGACGTGTTCGATTAATTTCACCTTCCATTTGACTGGCCTGGCGTTCTAGTTGAAGAACTTCCACATCGGATGCCGCTCCCTTTTTTACAAGCGGCTTTATCATGCTGATTTCCTTCTGCAGAAGAGAATAAGTCCTGTTTAGCTCTTCAAGTTTTGCTTCCAGTTCTTTTACTTCTTGGGTTCGTTGAGCTATCTGCTGACGTTTGATTTCGATGCTTGAATTCAGTTCCATTCTCCGCGATTCATATAATTGGCGTTCACGAGCAGCAATATCCGGACGTTCTCTTAAAACATCTTCAGGAATAACCAGAGCGGTTCCGTTTGCTTCAGCTTTAAGTCTGGCTGATTTTGCTTTGTTGGAAAGATATTTAGCCCGGTTCTCTTCAAAAGATGAAGAAAATCGGGTTTGATCCAAACGCACAAGTAATTGGTCTTTATGGACTTTATCACCAACATTGACAAGGATTTCTGATACAATTCCCCCTTCCAGATTTTGTATTACCTGAACATGACTTGATGGAACAACTTTGCCTTCTCCTCGGGTAACTTCCTCCAGTTCCGAGAAGGCTGCCCAGATTAAGAAAATAACCAGCAGGACAAGGGTTGCCCAAATAATCAGTCTACCGCCTTGAGGCGTCTGGGAAAGAATGGTCGCGCGAATATCGGTGGCAAAGTCAACATCTTCTTCAGGCAGTTTCCTGAATAGTTGGTTTATTTTTGATCTCTTTTTCGTTTGCTCGGCAACAGGCCCTTCTTTTTCCGGTAGATTACGTAACAACTGGAATAACTGGGATATAGGGTTATTTTTAAAATCCTTTAATATCTTTTTCAAACCGAGCTCTCCTGTTAAAGGCGAATCTGACCTTTTTTCATTGCTTCCAGCACAAATTCTTTCGGCCCGTCAGCAATAATTGTCCCGTTGTCTATAACTATCAGACGGTTTACCATATCCAAAAGTGAAGCACGATGCGTAATCAATATTACAGTTTTTTCTTTTACGGCCGTTGCCAGATAGCTTTTTAACCTGATTTCCGACCGGTTGTCCATATTGCTTGTCGGTTCGTCCAAAACCAATACAGGAGGATCGAGCAAAAGAGCACGTGCTATAGCAACACTCTGTCGCTGACCGCCGGAAAGTCCCCGGCCGAATTCTTCCACCATCATGTCAAATCCTGAAGGGTGTTTTTTTACGAAATCCGCAACGCCTGCCATTTCTGCCGCAAGCGCGACATTCTGATCGTCAATTTCATATACGCCCATTGTGATATTGTCCCGTACGGTTCCCCTGAAAAGCACGATATCCTGAGGAACATAACCTAAAAAGTACCGGAATTCTGCCGGATCGATTTGTCTTATATCGGTGCCGTCCATAGTAATCATGCCGTTTATCGGTTCGTATAAACCGAGAATCAATTTGCCCAAGGTGGTTTTGCCCGAACCAACCGGTCCGATAATGCCCACTTTTTCTCCGGCAGCGATATCCAGGGTAATGTTGTTGAGAACGTTTGTAGTTTGTCCGGGGTAGGAAAAAATAAGGTTTTTTACGCCGATGGCGCCATTAAAACGTTTCCTCGGTAAAAATGTTTTACCGGCAGGCCTCTCGACAGGCAGTTTCATGATTTCGTCTAATGTTTTTAACGCTTCCTTTGTATGATGATAACGCATTGCTAAATTTACGACTTGAGCTATAGGAGCAATTACCTGCCTGGAAAGAATGACCAAAGCTATAAGACCCCCCTGAGTAAGATCGCCGGCAGTAATCATGTAGACACCTACAACGACAACAGCCACGGTCGTTATATTCTGCACTAGATACGAAACATCCTGAACGGAAGATGAGATTATGCGTGATTTGTTGCTCCATTTAGATATATAGCTTACGGCTTCTTCCCACGCCCTTTGAATCTGGCCTTCAGCGCCCAGCATTTTTATTGTTTCGAGGCCGGCTACACCTTCCACAAGAATTGCGTTTTTCTGAGCAGATGCTTTAATTGTCTTTTCAACAACCTGCTGAAGGGGAGGTTGGATAAAATAAGCATAAACGATTAGTATGACAATTGCTGTAATGTGAACCAGAACCATATAGCCGCCTATCCACCAAACGACGAAAAGGCCTAATAGGGTAAAGGGCAGATCGATAACGGCG
Organism: Smithella sp. M82; assembly: GCA_001683985.1. Classification (GTDB taxonomy): domain Bacteria; phylum Desulfobacterota; class Syntrophia; order Syntrophales; family Smithellaceae; genus Smithella. Next base: position 40,198 of record MAEO01000126.1, on the reverse strand, counting down.
GTAATTGAAAACGATGTAATAAAATCGCGGATTCCCTCAAATTCCTGAAGGTTCTTGGTAAATGATCCTATTGATTGCGGACGGGCTTCCATTTTCAAATCAAGAATCTTTTGCAGAAGCATTGCGGAAATTTTCAGATTGGTCTTCTTTGCTGCTTCATCAATGAAGTAGCTCCGTAAAGCGCGCATAATAACGGCAAAAATATAGATTACTGCTACCCCCAGGGACAAAACCCAGAGAGTTTCTGTCGCATTGTTTGGAATTACACGGTCATAGACATTCAGAACGTAAAAAATACCAACCAGACCAAATACATTTATAAGAAATGCGGCCAAAAATACATCCCGATAAATACGCCACGATTCAAAAATGGTTCCCCAAAACCAGTGCTTTGATCCGGCTGATTTTTCGTCGGCCACTGATTTAATGCCTTTCATATACTTGGGGCGGACAAAAATTGCGTAGCCAACGTAGAGTTTTTCCAATTCATCTCTGGTAATTATTTTTTCTCCACTACCGCTTTGCGGTAAAATGATTTTATACTCATTTAGGACGCTGTTTTTCTCTACAAGTATGCAGGCCTGGCGATTATGAAGCAGCAATATGGCTGGTAACTGAACAGAACCGATCTCATCTAAAGATTTTTCCAGTGTACGTGATGTGAGATCTGCCCGATTGGCAGCTCGGGAGAACAATTCTACTGTAAGACGATTCTGAACAAGAGGCAACCCGGCGCTTAAACTTGCCTTTGAAGTGTTTCGACCGTAAAATTTGGTTAGTATTGCCAAACAATCCAAAAGAGGATCTTCATGAATGTCTTGATTTTCAGTAATATTCCAATTATTGGTAATTAGGGTTGCTTCACTCATAAATCACTCAAAATAAAAATGAAGGTTCTTTATTTTTAAAACACTTATTATGATTACACATTTTTAAAAAAAAGTATACATATTTTGAAAAACATGCTATTGAACCAAAAATAATTTAGTGACAAAAAGCAAAAAAATCGGAGCCATAAGTTTTTCAATGGAAGATGTGTTTTGCGGCTATGTCGTAATGTAATATCTTCATGTATGTTCGGATGAAATAATATGCCTTACATTGAACGTTCCGCTGACGGGAAAATTATCGGATTGCGAACTGTTGCGGGTCGTGATGCAACGGAAAAGAAGTCGCTGAATGACGAGGAGGTTCTTGAGTTCTTAAAAGATAATATGGACAGCAAATTCCTCGAAAATCTGCTGGCCCATTCTGATGCCGGTTTAATTAGGCTTCTTGAAGACCTGATTAATCTTTTGACGAAAAAAAATATAATACTTTTTACGGAGCTTCCGGAGAAGGCACAGGAAAAAATAATTGAACGTGAACAAATACGGGAAAAAATGACTTCCCAAAACATAATTGTAGAAGAAATTATTTAAGGTGTAAAGATAGATTTGTTTAAGATTTTTTATATCAGCAACAGGAGAGGTATATGAAAAGAGACATTAAAGTTATTGTTATTTTCGTTCTAGCTTTTGTTTTTATTGGAACGGACTTACGAGGGGAAACACTTCAGGATGCAGTTAAGTCAGTTCTGCAAAATAATCCGGACATAACATCTGTGGCCTACAATCGATTGGCCAGGGACCAGGAAGTACGACAGGCGATGGCCGACTTTTTCCCCATGGTGGATTCGTCTCTGTCAGCCGGATATGTTAATCAGAATAATCCGATTCGCGATCATTTCTGGCCGGATGAAGCGAATGTGAGACTAACTCAGAATTTATTCAGAGGCGGAGCTACACTTTCGGAAACGAATCGCCAAAAATCACGCGTGATGTCACAGGCGTATCTTTTACAGGGCGCATCAGAAAATAACGCCTTACTTACATGCAAGGTTTACCTGAACTATCTGCGTGCAATGGAACAGAATGCTCTGGCAAAAGAGAATTTGCTTATTCATGAACGCTTCTTCGACCAGATCAGGTTGAGAAGTCAGGCTGGGGTAGATCGTGGTGTAGATCTGGAGCAGATCAAAGCACGCCTGGCTTTGGCTCAGTCCAATCTTATTGTCACTGAAGCGAATGTTGAAAATGCGCGCACCGATTATAAAGCTGTAATCGGCTATTTCCCGGCAAGCCCGATCAAGCCTGAACCTTCTTATACTGAAATTCCTGCTACTTTGCAGGAAGCAGAACAAATAGCTTTGGATAATCACCCGACATTGAAATCGGCCAGAGCAGATATCGAAGCAAGAAAATATCAGCACAAAACGGCAAAAGCGCTTGTTTACCCCAGTCTGGATGTCAGTGCCGGCTACACCTGGGGAAATGAAATAAACGGACCTTCGGCGTGGTACAGTTATCAGGATTATTTCCAGGCAAATGCGACTCTTACATTTAATATCTTCAACGGATTTAATAATCAGGCGAGAATAAAAGAAACTTTCTATTTGATAAATGAAGCAGAAGAAATAGCAAAGAAAACTGAATTGCAGACTATCCAGTCTATTCGTCTATCCCATGATCAATATATGGCGGACCAAAGACGAATCAAGCAGCTTGAACAATATGTAGCTTCCACCGCCAAAACTGCGGATGCTTATGTTTCGCAATGGTCTATCGGACGTCGCACACTGTTTGACGTACTTGATACATCGGCGGAAATGATAACGGCGAAAAAAGATTTAATAAATGCTCAATATGATAAAATGTACGATTCCTATCGTATTTTAAGTGGTTTGGGAAAACTGGTCCATACTTTAGGTTTGCAATGGCCGGAAGAAAGCCGCATAGACGCCAGTCTGAAGAAAACTTTGATATTTGCTGAAAATGTTGCGCAGAAAAAGGTTGCCCTTGCTCCCAAGAACGAGGAGTCTATTGTTCCGCGATATGAAAAGATTGTTGCTGCCGGTTATGAAGAGCCTGTTGCAGTCAACTATGAAGAAACTATTATTTCCAAAACTGAGGAACCTATAGATTCGAAAGGGAATGATGTTGTTGCTTCAGTTCCTGCCATTACAGATAAAAATATAGTTTCAGACGGCAGTAAACAAATCGAAACAAAATATGTTCCTAAAGAAGATATAGAAAGATTAGTAAGTAAATGGCTAACCAGTTGGAAATCAGGTGATATGAAGACTTATCGCAGTTGTTACGCGTCAGATTTTCAGTCGAAGGGTAAAAACTTAAATGACTGGATATCGTATAAAAATAATTTACAAAAGAGAAGTAAAGACATAGAAATCAGCATTAACGATTTGCAGATATCATTAGATGGAGATACTGCTTTGGCTGTATTTGTCCAGAATTACAGTTCCTCGATATTCAAGGATACAGGTACGAAGACTTTGGAACTGAAAAAGATAAACGGCAAATGGAACATATATAAAGAAATTATGTAATCATGGTAACCGCAAGGGATATTCATCCCTCTTCGTCTGCGTAAGTATATTAAAGCTTGCGCAGACGTGCTTGTATTTAAGCATCCAGGCCGTAAGTTGTTTATTTGTAACTGATAACTGTGCCGTCTTTTTCTAACCTTGAACTCAAATTCCGAAACTGCATGGAGAAAAGTCTCTCAATATTATGTGGCAGAATAATCACCTGATTAAAAAATGCCGGTGCGTCCGGAGTGCTTGCAGGGGGCTAAAGTAATGCAGGGGGGGCTGATTGTTCGTTGGCTGACGAAACAATCGCTCATGCAATAATGACCCGGTTAAGTCCTGAAGAAGGTTTGACTACAATTGAGTTAAAGAGTAATTTTCTGGCGGGTGTCAGCGATGGAGAACTTATTGCCGCTGCCACTGTGTTTAAAAAAGGTCAAAGTCTGGTTATCGGAGATTGCTTAGTTACTGATAATAAAGGGAAAAATATTTGCCGTGTTTCGGCCACCTTCCTGCTTTTAAGAAAAAATCTAAATTAATATCTTAAAAATTGCATATCCTTATTGACTATCAGTCTTAAATTTGCTAAGTCCATTCAGTTTAAAATAAATTAAATTTGGAATATTTTAGTGATTGACCTGCATACCCATTCCATTTTTAGTGATGGTAGTTTGATACCCGCGGAACTGGCGCAACGCGCTTATGCCGCAGGTTATGAAGTTTTGGCCATCACCGATCATGTCGATCACTCCAACATTGATTTTATTCTTCCACGGATTATCAGGGTTTGTTCAAAGATAACGGAAAAAGGCAATATTAGAGCGCTTCCTGGAGTTGAAATTACACATGTTGATCCGCGTGATATCTCCGCACTTGCCGACGAGGCAAGGAAATTAGGAGCAAAGATAGTAATTGTTCATGGAGAAACAATTGTTGAACCTGTTCCTGCCGGAACAAATCTGGCTGCTCTGAAATCGGATATAGATATTTTAGCCCATCCGGGACTTTTGACCGAAGAAGAAGCGCATCTGGCGGCGGAAAGAGGAATTTATTTGGAGATTACAACGCGTAAAGGTCACAGTCTTAGTAACGGGCATGTTGTGCAGATGGCCAGAAAATTTAAGGCTAATCTGATTCTTAATAACGATGTCCATATTCCTGACGATTTTGTTAGCAGTAAAATGGCTGTAAAAATTGCCAGAGGTGCGGGATTGAACGATGATGAAATATCAATTATGTTTGAAAATTCAAAAAGAATAGTGCAAAAAGTGAATGTATGAAAAAGTCTTCTGATTCAAAACCGCTGAAAATTTGTTTGTTAACTTATCGCGGCAATCCTAATTGCGGCGGACAAGGTGTTTATATTAAACATTTAAGTAAAGCGCTAAGCGATCTGGGCCACGAGGTTGATGTATTGTCGGGACCGCCTTATCCGCATCTTGATCATAGAGTGCGTTTGCATAAGCTTCCCAGTCTTGATCTTTATAATCCGGAACATTCTTTCCGTCCGAAAAAGATGAGTGATCTTTTTGTTGATCCTTTAAATATATATGAATATTTGACCATGTGCCTCGGTATGTTTCCTGAACCGTTTACTTTCGGTGTGAGAGCTTATCGCTATTTGCAGAAAAGCGAAGTGAATTACGATATTGTTCATGATAATCAGTGCCTGGCTTATGGTATAGGAAAAATAGCTCAAAAAGTTATGCCCACAATAGCAACCATTCATCATCCTATGACCTTTGATAAGCAGGAATATCTTAGAGTTGCAGGAACAAAATTAAAGAAGATGCGTGTTAACCGTTGGTTTACCTTTATTGAAATGCAAAAAAAAGTGGCTAGGCAGTTATCACATATTGTTACTGTTTCGGAATGCTCTAAAAATGATATTGCCAGGGAATTTTCGATAAATTTGTCCAAATTTCGTGTTGTGCCTAATGGTGTTGACAACGAATTCTTTTACCCTGTTCAGAATGATTCGAGACCGGATAATTCCATTATCGTAACAAACAGCTCGGATACGCCATTAAAGGGTTTAAGGTATCTGCTGGAAGCGGTTGCTCAGATAAGAAAAAAACAATCCGTAAAATTAACCGTTATCGGTGAGCCTAAAAAAGATGGATCAATTTTAAAACTTGTAGCTGAACTGGGAATAGGCGACATTGTTCATTTCACCGGCCGTATAAAGAATGAAGAATTTGCCGGTTATTATTCAAAGGCCACTGTTGCCGTCGTTCCTTCCATATATGAAGGTTTTGGTCTGCCGGCAGCGGAAGCTATGGCTTGTGGCGTGCCTCTGATCAGCACCAGCGGAGGTGCATTACCGGAAGTTGTCGGAAATGCCGGTCTGATTGTTCCTCCGGCCGATGCCGATGCTCTGGCCAGAGAAATAGTATTTTTATTTAAGAATCCGGAGCAAAGGAAAAAAATGGGTGAGGCAGGAATAGAACGTGTAAATTCTATTTTTAATTGGTCTGTAGCGGCGAAGGAAATGGTTAATATATACAGGGAGACGATTGATGGTTACCGTGGAATTTCCTGAGTTGGGATTAAAACCACAAGGTTTTGTTCTGGATGCCGGTTGCGGGTTGGGAAGACACTTGCGTTTCCTGGCAAAACAACCGAATCTGAGAATTGTCGGAATAGATAAAAATACGGGGGCATTGCGGGAAGCCTTAACATCTCTGGAAAATATGCCTGACGCTTTGTCGAAAGACTTTTTGGTATCGGAAGCCGATATAAACAGACTGCCATTTGCCGATAAATCATTTGATTGCGTAATTTGTTCGGAAGTTTTGGAACATATTCCCGATCATGAAGCAGCTATAAAGGAATTAATCAGGATATTAAAACCAGAAGGTACTTTTGTAGTTAGTGTACCGCGTTATTATTCTGAGAGAATATGTTGGTTAATTTCACATGATTACTGTCATTCGGAAGGCGGTCACATTAGAATATACAGAAAGAAAGATCTCCAGATAATGTTGTTGAAAGAGGGATTTAAATGCCGGAAAATAAATTATAAACACGCCCTCCATATGCCGTACTGGTGGCTTAAATGTATTATCGGCCTGAAGAATGAAGAAAATTTTATAGTCAAATATTATAAGAAATTCCTGGAATGGGATATGATGAAAAATTTTTGGTTGATTCGGCTGTTGGAAGAATTTCTAAATCCGATTATAGGGAAAAGCATAGTATATTATTTTAAAAGAGGATAATTAATGGAACTAAAACTTTCCATAAGTGAAGATTTAACTCCTGTTTCGTTGGAAAAGATAGCTGTTTTTATTGCTTCTATTCAAAAAGAAAATGGTGAAATTCCCTGGTCGGTCGGCGGTAAAACCGATCCGTGGGATCATGTGGAGAGCGCAATGGGTTTGAGTATAGGCGGTTTTTATCACGAAGCAAGGCGGGCGTATGAATGGCTTGCCGATACTCAACTTTCCGATGGCAGTTGGTGGTCGGAAAGTCTGGACGGGAAGATCATCAATTCCACAAAAGAATCTAATTTTTCTTCTTATGTGGCTGTAGGTGCGTTTCACCATTATCTGATTACCCGCGATGTAAAGTTTTTAAAAATGATGTGGCACACAATTTCGCAGGGCATTCAGTATGCAATCAATCTGCAGGCTCCTGATGGTGAAATATACTGGGCAAAAAATAAGAACGGAGTCATTGATAAAATGGCCCTCCTGACAGGTTCCAGCTCGATCTACATGAGTATTAAATGCGGTCTGGCAATTGCCGGGATCCTGGGAAAGAAGTGTCCACGTTGGCAAAAAGCTATGGATGCACTGGGTGTGGCCATAAAAGACAGGCCGGATTTGTTTAATATGATTAAATCAAGGTATTCAATGGATTGGTATTATCCGATTATGTGCGGAGCCATAACCGGTGAAGAAGCAAAAAGACGGGTGGCGCATTTGTGGGAAAAATTTGTTGTTCCTGAATGGGGGGTGCGCTGTGTCAGCGACCGCCCCTGGGTGACAATGGCGGAGACAGCCGAATTTGTTTTAACTCTGGCGGCGATTGAAGATCATTCCCGAGCCAAGATGATATTTAGCTGGCTGACGGATAAAAGATTTTCCGACGGATCTTTCTGGATGGGTGTGACTTTTCCGGATGGAGTTATTTGGCCGGAGGAAAAAACGGGATGGACGGCAGCGGCCGTAATGCTGGCGTTGGATGCTTTGAATGAAATAACGCCGGCGGGAAAACTTTTTAATCATAAATTTTGGGCTTCTTGGAATAAGTGAAGATTTATTTTTAAGAAGCAGTGTTCCCGGTTTTTCGCTTCCGATCAATCTTTGTGATTATTTAAATTCACTTTAAGCAAAATCCAATTTTAACAAGGTAGAAAATTGAGAAAAGATCATCGTCCATATTACCTTAAGCGCTTTTATAATAAGTATCAGAAATGGTACGCGGAGTATTTTCTTGCTCCTCAATTCGAGTATTTCGGCCGAGGATTGGTTTTTATGAAACCTCAACATGTGGAAGTGTTCGGTGGGCCCGTTTATCTCGGAGATTATTCCACTGTCATTGCCACACCTGATAGAAAAGTAAGATTTGCTGTCTGGCCCGTTTGGTTGGGTAAGGGAACAATTGAAATAGGCAAATGTTGTCTTATCTGCCCGGGCACCAGAATTATGTCAGCCACGTCAATAACTATGGGTGATGGCTGTATGACTGCTCAAAATGTCAGTATTTCCGATGCCGACTGGCACGATTTGTATGATCGCAGTAAACCGATCGGTAATACTCAGTCTGTCACAATCGGCAACAATGTCTGGCTGGGAGACAGTGTGATTGTAGGAAAAGGAGTGACTATAGGGGATAACGCAGTTATCGGCGCCGGTTCCATCGTCGTAAAAGATATTCCGGCCAATGCCATTGCCGCAGGTAATCCGGCAACAGTTATAAAATACCTTGATCCGGATATGCCGATGAGAACGAGGAATGATTGGCTTTCTAATCCGGCCAAACTGGCTTCAGATTTTGAGTTGATTGATCGTGCTTTGATGAAAGGCAATACTTTGGCTGGGTGGTTCAGATCGTTGTTATTTCCACGCAAGGGAGATTAAGATATGCGCATTGCCGTTATTGCTCCGCCTTATCCGCTGGAAGAAATGCCTTCCCCGCCGTTGGGAGTTACTTATGTCGCCGCGGCATTCGCGGCCGCCGGAGCGGAAGTTAAAATTTTTGATTATATTGTTTGTGCCTACACTAGAGAAAATCTGGAAAAACAATTGAAAGCTTTCCGACCTGACGCTGTGGGCGCCACTTCCGTAACGATGAATTTTTATAAGGCACAACAGATACTTCATGATGTAAAAAGTTATGATCCGGAAATTATTACAATGATGGGCGGGCCTCATGTATCTTTTACGGCCATAGATACGTTGAAAAGTTATCCTGAAATAGATTTGGTTGTGATTGGGGAAGGAGAGGATACGATTGCCGAGCTTACTCATATACTAAAAAAGAAAAACAAATGGCAGGATGTCCGCGGAATCGCTTACCGCAGCGGTGATGAAATAGTTGTTACCGGCAGAAGAGATTTTATCATGGATATTGACAGGATTCCTTCACCGTCGAGACATTTGCTTCCGATTTCGCGCTATCGCGCGTTGGGATTTCCTGTAAGTTTGATTACCGGACGTGGTTGTCCGTATTCCTGTATATTCTGTTTAGGACGCAAAATGGTAGGGTCCAAGGTTCGTAAAAGAAATCCCAGACTTGTTCTTGATGAAATAGAAACAATTATCGGTTATGGCTTTGATCGTATCAATATAGCTGATGATCTTTTTACTGCCGATAAAGAACGGGTCAAGGAAATTTGTACGGGGATTAAAGAGCGTTCGTTAAAGTTTGTTTGGAGCGCTTTTGCGCGTGTGGATACTGTAAACCGGGAAATATTCGATTTAATGGCCGCAGCCGGTTGCGACAGCGTCAGTTTCGGGGTAGAAACGGGCAATCCGGAAATGCTCAAAAGAATAAAGAAAGGCATAAAGTTGGAACAGGTCTATTCAGCAGTAAAGATGTGCCAGGAATCGGGAATGATAGCTCACGCTTCGTTTATAATCGGGTTGCCTGGGGAAACAAAAGATACGTTGCTGGAGACAGACGATTTCGCGAGAAGTACGAAAGCTATTTACGGTTACCATTTTCTGGCGCCTTTTCCGGGAACTACAGTTCGGGAAAAAATTGATGATTATGATCTGGAAATCATAACGAATGACTGGAATCGCTACGATGCCAATGATGCTATTGTGAAGACATCAGCGCTGCTTCCGCAGGATATGCATGACTTCGGAGTCAGCTATAATGAAGAGATGGAAACCGACTGGAATAAAATTGTCCGTAAATATCAGGAAGGAGTCGCTGATCCGGAAGATACTATGCGTGTTGAAGGTCACTGGCGAATGAAATTGACCTATCAGATTCTGAAAAGCGATATCATTGAAAAATGTGGTTTTATCGAACCACATTTATTGAACGGTTCCAGAGACAGCGCTTTACACGAACTTTGCCGGAGAGTAAAAGAGTATACAAATGCCAATGAAAAAGTGGTTTACGATACTATCCGCGATTTTGCGTGGCGCGGCTATCTGGTAGCCAATATTACAGATAAAGGTTGTGTTTGGTCCTGGTCTTGATCCCATTTAAAATTGGACTTTCCGCCGTTCCGGCGAAAAGTCTCGGTAGGGAAAGGGAACTGTTTATTATGCGCTTCCTTTTAATTTTAAACGGTATAATCAATTTATTGCCGGCGTATTAATATTCCTAACGATTCGCACATAGGTTTTGCTTCGTAAAGTTTGGAAGACAACGCTTTTTGATAAACCAGATATGGTGCCTGTCCGCCTTTGGCCGGATCGGAGAATATATCGTGAAATAAAAGGTATCCTCCTAAAATTAAGTTTTTTGCCCAAATATTGTAGTCGTTCAAAACTGATTCATATGCGTGACTGCCGTCAATAAAAATCAAACTAAGGGGTGTTTTCCACACGCGTCCTATTGTTTCAGAGCGGCCGATAATAGGAATTACCGTATCTTCCAGGTTAAAATCTGCGATTGTTTTGCGGAAAAATTTTAACGTGTCTATCTTTCCTGTTTCTTTATCCAACAGATCGGAGTCAAAGTATTCTTCCCCCGGCTGCTGTTCTTCAGAACCGCCGTGATGATCGATCGAAAAAAGAACCGTGGAATTTTCCTTACATGCTGTTCCCAGATAAACGGATGATTTGCCGCAGTAACTGCCGATTTCCAGACAAGGTCCTTTTTTGCCGGCTTCCAGAGCCAGTTTATAAAGGCAGTTTGCTTCGCGCTTGTCTAAAAATCCTTTGATCTTGTCTATTTTTTCTTTATTTACTATCATTTTCCGCCTCGAAAGTGATTTTTCTTACATAAACCTCATTGGAATAAAAATCAAGGCCTGTAAACCCCGTTAGAAGACCTTCGTCATCCACGCTGCAAGCAGCGGGGCTTTCTAACGGGGTAAATGCATGATAATTTGCATCATAGTACCCAAATAGAAAAAAAGGCGGACATTTTTTGGAAAATTACCGCCTTCTCTATATCTCTAACTGAAGTATGCTGATTTAAATTAATACATGGGCAAATAGTTGCTTGCTGATTTCTTACATAACTTCTCTATATATTTTCCATTTGTTGCCTATTTTTTTTAGCTCCAATGTTTTTGTGCCCTTGTCTTTTAGTATCGAAGAACTGTAAGTTTGAGAAAATTTTGCCATGGCATAGTTTTCATCTACTGATATTTGCAAACCATCAATTCGAATACTTATATTTTTACTTTTCTGCCGTATCTTGTTTTTATATTTTATCCAGTTATTTAAATTCATTCCTTTTGACTGGAAATCTGATGCGTAACAACTGCGGTAACTTTCTAAATCACCTGATTCCCAACTGGCGACCCATTTTATTACCAGATTCCGAACATCTTCTTCAGAGGTAGTTGTTTCAGTTTGTTTATTATTGACCTGAACTCGATTTTCAGGAGCGACTGATGCAGTAATAACTGGCGCCGAAACTGCGGCAGTTGCAGGTTCTTTTATAGCAGGAACAGTAGTTGCCGGTTCTGAGGAAGCTACAGTAGGCGCGCTGACGGCAGTGGTTTCTGTAACAGCAGGGGCAGCGGAAATTGCCAATTTCTTTTCCGGCTTTATCTTTTCTTCAAAGGTTAGTAATATTTTGTTTCTGACATTTTCTGTATCAGACGATTTCTTTTCCGGAACATTTCTAATAAAGTTTTCATAAGCTTCTTTACTTGGATTCTGGCTGATAGCTACTGTGTAATCCTCTAATGATTTTCCGAATTGTTCTATGCCGTAATAAGCAAGCGCTCTGTTGTAGAGAGATGTATTATCGCTTGGGTTTTTTTCTAATGCTTTGCTGTAATCATTAATAGCTTGTGGCAGATTGCCTTGAGATTGATAGACATTTCCACGATTCGCATAAAAACCGGCAACTTTAGGATCAATTTCTATGGCCTTGTTGTAATCGGCAATAGCTTTCGGGAGATTGTTTTGAGCCTGATAAACATTTCCACGGTTGGCATAGACACCGGCAAAGTGGGGATTGATTTCTATGGCCTTATTATAATCTGAAAGAGCTTGCTGAAGATTACCTTGGGTTTGATAAGCATTTCCACGATTACAGTAAGCTGCCGCATATTTAGGATTGATTTTAATAGCGCTGGAATAGTCAGAAATTGCCTGGGTGAGATTGCCTTGTTTTTCGTAAGTATTTCCACGATTGTAGTAAGCTTCTGAATAGTCAGGGTTTATTTCGACAGCTTTGGTGTAATCGGAGATAGCTTGAGCAAAATCACCTTGTTTTACATAAACGTTCCCGCGATTATAATAAGCTTTAGCATACTTGGAATTAATTCTGATGGCGTTGGTGTAATCGGAAATAGCTTGAGTGAAATTACCTTGTTTTCTAAAAAAGTTGCCTCGGTTAAAATATTCTTCTGCGGTATTAGCAGGAATATCGGCGACGGTTTGTTGAGAAGTGTTGCCGGTTTCAGCAAAAATCGAAGGCGCAGACAACAAAAATATCAGAGATAAATTTATAAATAATAATCTTTTATTCATATATTAATCCTCTCAAGTTTATTTATGTTGTTTTTCCGAATTAAGCGAAAACAAAACAAAAATAATTAATATTGTCAAGTTAATTATTCATAAGTTCTCTATATATCTTCCATTCATCACCTATTTTTTTAAGTTCAAGGGTCTTCTTGCCCTTGCTGTTGATCAATGATGAACTGTAATGCTGAATAAATGAAGCTCTGGCCGTATCATTGTTTACTGATATTTGCAGTTTGTCAATGCGAATACTAATATTTTCGCTTTTCTGGCGTATCGTAGTTTTATAAGAAACCCAGTCGCTTAAGTTCATTCCCCTTGATTGGAAATCCGGCGCATAACAACTGCGGTAAGTTCTCATCTTTCCATATTTCCAGTTGGACAGCCATTTATTGACCAAATTTTCTATAGCCTCTTTCTCTTGGGAGTTTGATTTATCTTCGGTTTGTTTACTGCTTACCTGAGCCAGATTTTTATTGACCGTTGGCGGCGGCGTGGCGTCATCGGTAACGTACCATTTATTATTAATCTTTTCTAAAATCAGTTTATTATAAAATCCCTGAAAAGAATAATTATTGCTGTTAACTGCATAAATCTGATCAAAAATAATTACTGCATTGTTATTTTTCTGCAAAATGGATACATCTCTTGGCTCCAAAAGAAAATGTTGATCCAGATTTGTCAGACATTTAATTTTGTGGTTGAGATCTTCACGTCTCTTGCCCTTGATTTCTGACCCTGGTGCATAAAGGGAATCGATTGCTTTAATATCTTTCTTGACAAAAGCCTTATGCCATGATGTTAAAATTCTTTCCAATTCGTTTTTTAATGGTGGAATCTTATCCTGAGGCGCCCATTTTATAAACTCTGAGATGACGACAGGTGTTTTGTTAATATAAATGAATTTGGCAAGACGTTTGAGATCGTTATCATGCAGGACCACACAGCCTTTTGATTGTGTGGGCAGGAGTGTTTTTGTGGTGCCATGAATCCAGATATTATTACCGTCTCTGCCTGCTCTTTGATCTGAAATAGTCGGATAATCCAAAGAAAAAGCCATAGAACCGTAAATTTCGGGAGGGCCGGGGTTTGTCAGCATTTTTGTCACGAAAAAGATTCCATTGGGAGTTTTTTTGTCGCCGGCAGCCTGTTTGGAGCCGGGATTTTGTCCGGTGGAGCAAGGAGCTTCAAATACTTTGGAGAATGTTCCGTTCTTTTGAAAAACATATATCTTTTGATGCTGTTTATCAACGACAATAGCGTAACCGGAAGACAGGGAAATTATTGAATCCGGTATTTTTTCGTCGCCGACAGGAATATTTGTGGACGCCGTTATCGGGCACAACAAAAATAGAAAAAATAGTATTGTGCCGTAAGAAGAAAAACGTTTTTTGATCATAACATACAATTAATTAAATCAATATATTTTTTAAAAAGTAATGTTTTTACTCGAAAATACACATCTAAGTTATTGTTTATATTGTTATTTAAAAACTATCCTCATCAAATCCCCCTCAATCCCCCTTTTCTAAAGGGGGAAGTTCCCCTCTTGGGCAAAGAGGGCATCCCCCCTTTTCTAAAGGGGGGTGAGGGGGGATTTTCATGCTCCTTTGTGACGGATACCGCCATGTGGGTTCATAACAAAAACCCGATAATCATTCAAGACCTTTAATTAAACTATTTCATCCGAAACATCTTTAAGAAATATCATATTATTTCCTTGCAATAATGTAAAAAGTATGTATTATTTTCTTGCAACAATATAAAAAGATTGATAAAAAATCAAAATGATAGGGGGTTTTTATTGTCGGAGATAAATAAAGATATAAACTCAACGGAAAAACTTCTTAATGCTATACGCAAAAAAGATGAAAAATCTTTTACATCATTGCAAAGACCGGAAGCGGCTTTTTCCGGAAAAAAGCCGCTAAAAAAAATCAAATTAACTTTCCCCAAACGATTTTCTAATAAAAAAAATTATACAGTCGGTGTTGATATCGGCAGGGAATTTATTCGCCTGGTTAAGACTGTCAAAGGTCTTGGCGACAAGTCGGTTTTAGTTGATCAGAGAATCGTCAAGTTCGGTCCTCAGATATCTAAAGATTCATCGGAGTTCATTGCGCTTTTAAAATCTTCTTTGGCTGCTTTTTGCGGTTCGCCGGCGAATTGTGATATCTGGACAAATGTATCGACAAGCGAGGTTAACGTCTATTACCTTAAAGTTCCGCGTGTGCCCAAAAAACAACTGGGAAATGTAGTATATTGGACGGCGAAAAAAGAAGGTTACATTGATGATGAAAAATCGGTTTTTGATTTTGAAATACAAAATGAGATAGTTGAAAAAGTTAACCCCAAATATTCCGTTATGGTTTATACCGCGCCCAAAGCGGAAATTGAAAAAATTAAAACTTTGTTTTCTGATATCGGAATAACTCTTGCCGGAATTACAATAATTTCATTTGCAATACAAAATATTTTTCGATCCGGATGGATGCCGGCGATTAAAGAGGTGTTTGTCAGTTTGTTTATCGGCAATGATTTTTCCCGTATCGATGTTTTCAATAAAGAAAATCTGGTAATGACCCGCAGCGTCAAGACCGGCAACAGCAGCATGGTGGAAGCAATTATCGAGTCCGTCCTGGAAAAAACAGGAAATGTAAGATTAAGAAATGATGAAGCAAAAAAAATTCTATGCAGTCTTAGTCCGGATTCGGAAAAACTAAAAAATACAGATTTCGGTTACGATTTTAAAAAAGAAGAGATATTGGAGATGATTTTTCCGGTATGGGAAAGATTGGCTCGCCAGGTAGATATGACGTTGAAACATTACACATCTGCCGGCGAAAATAAAAAAATTGAAAAAATTTACATATTATCGTCGATTAATGTTTATAATTCTATTCGGGACTACTTAAGTGATCAACTGGAAATAAAGACAGAGTTCTTTGACCCTTTCCGGCAGCAGACGGTTCCGTCTTCTGTCAAGTCTTTAAATATTTCTGAGAGAATATTTCTGGCTCCTGCCCTTGGTCTTTCCTTGTCGGACAATAAACATACTCCTAATGCTGTTTTTACTTATTATGAAAAAGATAAGGAAATAAATATAAAAAGAATCAATAAAATAACTTTCTTGTCCTTTCTGGCAGCTCTGTTTGCTTGTCTTCTCTTAATAGTCTATCAAGGCTTCCAAATAAATTCTGCTGCAAAACAACAGGAAAAACTGAGGAAGGATTTGGCGCTTTTAAATCCGCTTTTGTCGGTTGATAAAGTTTCTAAGATAGCCGACGAAGTGAAGATGAAAAGAAAAATCGCCCGTCAATATGTTCATAGGTATTCGGGAATGGCGGTGATTGGAGAAGTATCTGATATTACATCACCCGATATTCATCTAATCGGTCTTAAAATAGCCGAAGAAAAAGCTTTGCCCAAAACCGATGATAAAGCATCAAAGGAAGCCGATAAAGGCACAGAGGTTATAATTCAGGGAGTTATTTCAGGACCGAGAAATATGCTCGATTCAAATTTATCCCGGTATGTGATGAAACTGGAAAATTCACCGATGTTGAGTCATGTATCGATACAAAAAAACAGCATTGTCACTTTTAAGAAAAATGAAATCCTGCATTTTATTTTGAGCGCTAAAATAGGTTAGCCACGATGAAGAAGTTGAATATTAAAGGATTGAATATTAACGTAGATCCGAAAAATTTCTGGTATCTGGTAATTTATGGCGGCATTATATTCCTTATTGTTCTCGTGGGAATTTTCCCTTTGTATAAATATAATTCTTCTCTGAATAAAGAGAATCAGGAATTGAAATATAAAATTGAAGAACAAAAAGAACTGGGGCCGGTGTATTTAAATTTGCTCAAAAGCGCTGATGATAAAACAGTGCGTCTTTTTCCCAGTCCTGAGAAAACAACAATACCCCGCTCGGAAGCGGGGAAGTTTCAGGATGATTTCCGGGCAATAGCGGGAAAGGCAGGATTAACCATAATGTCATTTACACCGGATTTAAGCACATTGGCTGGTTCTTCCACATCCTTTTTACATAACGTCGTGTTGAAAGGAGAATTCGCCGATTTTCGGAAAATGTTGATCGGATTGGGATCTGTTCCTTATTTGGATAGAATAGAGGAGATTAATGTTCAGCAGCAACCTTATTCTATGGAATTTAAAATGAAAATCCGGATAGCTGTTAAGTAGCAGAGTGGCATAGAGTATTTATGGGTAAATTAAAAAAACGGGAAATCATAATTTTAGCAATAGCCGGTTTATTTGTTTTATATGCAGGTTATGAATTCTTGATTGCCCGTCCGGCGGATAAAAAAGTCCAAACAAGCGCTAATGTTGATTCTGCGAAAAAAAATACTTCGTTGAGCGAACTGACAAATGAATTAAGCAAAGATAAGTTAACTGATTTTGATATGTATGTGGTTAAAAAAATAGAATCTGATTGGAATAAAGATCCTTTCTGGAAGAGAGATCTGTATAAAGAGTGGGCGGCGAAAGAAAATGCTGACAAAGGCAGTGTCACAGCCAAAATAATTTATTCCGGTTATGTGGATTCCGGAAAAAATAAAATGGCCATTATTAACGGTTTGGAATACAGGATAGGGGAACAATTAGAAATGGAAGGGTACTTCTTAAGGCAGATTACGCCTTCTAAAGTTATTATCTTTAATAAAAATACCGGAGACAGAGAAGAAATTCCCCTGCAAGAATAAAAAATTCCATTGGAGGTTGGCGATTTGAAATACTCTGCAAGAAATAAAAAAATCATTATATTAAATCTCGCTTTTTTCGCACTGATATTTTTGTTCGGCTGCGCTGATGGACTTAAAAGTGAGAAGAGGGATTCTTTCTTTGATAAATGGACTACTTTAGCCGAAAAATCGCAAGGCCACTCTCCCTCCGCCGAACCCAAGAAAATTTCTGTTACTGCAAAACAGGCGTCCATACCCGTAGCTGAAGCAACAGTAAGAAAATTACCTACTGATCGAATTAATCTGACTATGCGGCAGGCTGAGCTCAAAGCAGTGCTGCGGGCTATGGCGAAATCTGTCAACTTGAACATCCTGGTTAAGGATGAGTTGAAAGGTGAAATTAGCGTTGATTTTCGTGGAGTTCCCTGGGATTCGGCGTTTACCGGTTTGTTGCGCACCTATAATTTATCTTATATATGGGAGGGCAATGTAATCAGAGTGCTGACCAGTGAAGACGTTAAACTGGATTTAGAAAGAAAACAGCAGCTGCGCGATACCCAATGGGTGGAGTCTCTTTTGGATCCGGTAGTGGTAAATATAAACTATGCCGATACCAAAAAGCTTGCAGAAACAGTTCAGGATTTACTTACCAAAGATAAGGATAATAAACCGCGAGGTTCAATTAAAGTTGATGAACACACCAATTCTCTGGTTATTTCCGCTTTGCGTGATGATCTGACCAAGATAATGCCCGTTATTGAAAAATTGGATAAACCAACACCACAGATTTTAATTAAAGCCAATATCGTGGAAACAACCAAGGGCGTTGCCCGTGATTTGGGAATTATGTGGGGAGGATATAATAAAGGATCTAATCTTGCCGGAAATAATGTTATAGTATCAGGAGGCGGAACCAGAACAACTTCGACATCTGAAATTAATCCAATCGCCAATGGGCCTTTTGGTGTCGGAGGCGCTCCTTTAGGGTTGAATTTTCAAGCGAATAATTTAACAAGCACAGCCGCCGGCTCTTTAGGTTTATTGTTCGGGAAAACCGACGGAAATTTTCTGGAAGTGCAACTCCAGGCGCTTCAACAGGACAATAAATTAAATATCTTATCCAGTCCATCTATCACAACTTTGGATAATCAGGAAGCCTTCACCGAAAATGGTGAAAGAGTTCCTTTTGTAACACTCGAGACATCTCAGGGCAGCGCGCCTACTCAAACCACAAATTTTGAAGATGTTCTGTTGCGTTTACAAATTAAGCCCCATGTCATTGACGGCAAAAATTTGAAAATGGAGATTACAGTCAAAAAAGATGAAGTGGATATGACACGAAAATCATCGTTGGGAGACCCTTATATTATCAAGAAGCAAACAAAAACGATATTAATTGTTGAAGATGGTGAAACAATCGTTATTTCAGGATTAACCAAGCAAACAAAATCCGATGCCGGCAACGGTGTTCCCTGGTTAAAAGATCTTCCTATATTGGGCTGGGCTTTTAAGTCTGATAGTAAAAGCGATAAAATGGAAGAGGTTCTTATATTTATTACCCCTCATATATTGCCGGTTGTAAAGTAAGCAATAGCGTATTAAATATCAAGATGGCGTCTAAAAATGGATTATTACAATATTCTCAATTTTAAGAAGGAGCCATTTTCCAACTCGCCGGAACCGGAATTTCTTTTTCAGTTGCCACAACAGACAAGCTGCCTGCAAAAGCTGGAGTTGGCTGTTCGTCTGCGCCGTGGCATTAATGTCGTAATAGGAGACATTGGCGCCGGCAAAACCACTTTGTGCAGGAAACTTATCCGGAATTTCTCTTCTGTTACGGCAGATTCTGCAGAAATTGAAACTCACCTTTTGCTTGATCCGGCATTTAACAGCGTTGTTGAATTCCTGCAGACTGTTGCCTTGATGCTGGGAATTAAAGATCTGAATAATTTTGAAAGTGAATGGCATTTAAAAGAAAGAATTAAAAATTATCTTTTTGACAAAGGAGTAGATGAAAAAAAAATAATTGTTCTGATTATTGACGAAGGACAAAAAATTCCGGAGAATTGCCTGGAAATTTTGCGTGAATTTCTTAATTATGAAACAAATAACTTTAAGCTGCTGCAGATAATAATCTTTGCGCAAAAAGAATTCCAAACGATTCTTAAAAAGCATCCTAATCTTCTTGATAGAGTTAATCTTCTCTATCATCTTCAACCTTTGAGTTTCAAACAAATGCGGGCAATGATCAATCATCGTCTCCGTGTCGCCCGGGATAATGAAACGGCGCCGTCTTTGTTTACTTTTGGGGGGCTTGTAGCTGTTTATCTGGCGACTGGCGGCTATCCGCGCAAAGTGGTTATTCTTTGTCATCAGGTAGTCTTAACAATGATCATTCGTCAAAAGAATAAAGCCGGCTGGTTTATGGTCAGAAGCTGTATTAATGATATGGCAACGCCATCATTAAGAATGTTGAAGTGGGCGTTGGGGAGTGTTTCTGTTGTTATTATAGTGAGCCTTTCGCTGGGAGCAATTGTATTTCAGCGCCAATATACAGCGGGGCATAAGCAATTAGCCGGAACCTTAGCTATTCCAATGACTTCGAATGCTGAAAAAACAGATCCAGTATTTGTATCTACCGGTAAAGTAAGTACTCAACAGGATGAAAAAAAGAATTGGATAATGCCTGAGTGTCTTGGAAAGTTAACAATGACAAAAAGACGAACTCTTTGGTGGACAGCGTATAATATATATGGCGAGGCAAGGCCGGAAATAATCAACGCATTAACTGCAGCGAATCCTCATATCAAGAATAAAAATATAATTGTTGAGGGAGAAAAAATAGAGCTGCCCTTGATTCCTGCAGATATAAAACCGATAACTGATGGCGATATAATTGCTGCTGTGGAAAGTGGAAAAGATTTGGAAATAGTGTATAATGTTTTTCAAGATGATTCTTTTCGGCAAAAGATGCCTGCGGTGGTTTTCTTTTCCTTTTGGAATAAAAAAGACGGCATTAATTTTGCGATTGTAATTGATAAATGTTTCCGGGATATTCGCGCGGCACAGGAAGCAATCGGCAAGCTGCCGCCGCCGGCTGCTGAAAAAACAAAAATATTATCTCAATGGGATGCAGACACAGTTTTTTTTAATCGCCGTAAGTTGCAGCGTTGAGGTTTTAAGTTGTCCGGAGGATAAATGAAAGATAAAAGACGTCTGGGTGAACTACTGGTTAAAAGCGGAATTTTGACCGAGAAAAAGCTCGAACAGGCATTGGAAAATCAAAAGAAGACAGATTTGAAGCTTGGTCAGTATTTAATCCGCCAGGGACTGGTTCAGGAAAAACAAATAATAGATTTGATCAGCGATCAACTCAACATAAGGAAATATCAGCTCAATGATTTTCCGCTGGATCTGGAGCTGGTTCGATATATACCGATTGAAATCGCGCAAAAAAATCAGGTGGTTCCTTTAAAATTGAAAGGCAAACTTTTGACCGTTGCAATTGTCGATCCTCTGGATATACAAATTTTGGATTCTCTTGAAAAATTAACCGACCTGGAAGTTGAGCCGGTAATTTGTACGGAAGTGGAAATCAATCAGCTTATAAATAGTATGTATGGCATGCAGTCCGATCTGGGCAATATTATGGGAACCATGGAAATAGAATCCAGGGGCGAGGATGAAGAGCCGGAAAATAAAGAAGAAATCCAAATCGCATCGTTGCAGGATATGGCGGGAGAAGCGCTGATTATTCGTCTGACCAATTCCATTTTTGCTCAGGCTGTCCGTGATAATGCCAGCGATATCCATATCAGTCCGCAGCAGAATACAGTGCAGTTGCGTTATCGTATTGACGGCAAATTGATAGAAATGCCCTCGCCGCCCAAGTCAATATTCTTATCCATCATTGCCCGCGTGAAGATTATTGCCAACATGGACATTACTGTTTCCAGAATCCCTCAGGACGGACGATTTACTCTCAAGATAGAAAAGAAGGAAATAAACGTCAGAGTATCTTCAATTCCCACAATTTACGGAGAAAATATTGTCATGCGTCTGTTGGATATGGGCGCCGGTTTTTATACGCTTGATCGTTTGGGCATGACCGAAGAAGACATGGCCAAAATAGAAGCCATGGCCAATAAACCATACGGAATGATTTTAAGCACAGGGCCTACGGGAAGCGGCAAGAGCACCAGTCTTTACGCAATATTGAGTTCAATAAACAAACCGGACATAAATATAATAACCCTGGAAGATCCGGTAGAATATAGAATCAATGATATACGCCAGGTGCAGTTGAACCGTAAAGCGGGAATGACCTTTGCCGGCGGTTTGCGTTCGATACTTCGTCAGGATCCGGATGTAATTATGGTCGGCGAAATCAGAGATGCGGAAACAGCCGCCGTAGCCATGCAGGCGGCAGAGACCGGACATAGAGTTCTAAGCACAGTGCATACTAATGATGCCGCAGGAGTTATAACTCGATTTATTGATATGGGCATCGAACCTTACCTGGTGTCGTCTGTTTTGATAGTTTCTTTTGCTCAACGGTTGGTGCGCACCATCTGTCCGTATTGTAAAGAGCGTTATAATCCGCCGGCAAAGGCTCTGGCTGCTTTGGGAATCACGCCGGAACAGGCGGCCAATGCCAATTTTCAGCGGGGCAGAGGCTGTAATAGTTGCAGAAATACCGGATATAAGGGAAGAACCGGCATTTTTGAAGTTTTGGTCAATGACGAAATGATTCAGGACATGATTATCAAACAGAGCTCTAGTCAGGAAATTACACGCGCTGCGGTAGCTGCCGGAAAATTGAAAACACTGAGAGATGATTCCGCCCAAAAAGTGATGCAGGGAATTACAACTTTGGAAGAAGCGGCTTCCGCGGTTATGTCTTAAATTCAGGTAAGGATAAAAATGCCCAACTATTTTTACGAAGCAATTAACGACAGCGGAAATACTGTCTCCGGAACCATGGAAGCTGAATCAATTCAAATAGCAAATTCCATATTGATGTCACGCAATCTCATACCTTCAAAAATAAAGGAACAAAGTAAATCAGGAGATGAAAGCCTGTTGCAGTCGCTGTTTAGTTCGGACAGAGTCAAAATGACGGATTTGATTATTTTTACAAAACAATTACGATCTATGCTGGTTGCCGGCGTGCCGATGCTCAGACTCTTGGATATTTTGGCAAACCAGACTGAAAGTCACGGCTTAAAAAAAGCGATATTATCAATAATTCAGGATATCAAACAGGGTCTGTCTTTTTCGGAGGCATTGGAGAAATTTCCTAAAATATTTTCCAGTCTTTACTGTAATATGATCAAGGCAGGCGAGATGAGCGGAAATGTTCCCATCGTTTTAGATCGTCTGATCTACATCATCGAACACGAAGAGAAAGTCAAAGCGGATATCAAATCGGCAGTTAGATATCCGATGATAATTGTTATTGCTTTAAGTATAGCGTTTGTTGTTCTTTTAACTGTTGTAATACCTCAATTTGTTTCTGTTTTTAAAACTGCCGGGCTGGTTTTGCCGCTGCCGACAAGAATTGCCATGTTTTTATACAATTTTCTGGCCAAATACTGGTATATAATTCTTACTATAACAGCAATAGTTGTTTTCGGCTTAGCTTATTATTTTAAAACGAAAAACGGCAAATTTGTCAGGGATAGTTTCTTATTGGAACTTCCCATAGTGGGACAATTATTCAAGAAAGCGGCATTATCACGTTTTGCCAGTATATTTGCTATTTTACAGGCAAGCGGTGTTCCCATTATGCAATCGCTGACTATTCTTTCCGCCACAATGGGTAATGAAGCTCTGACCAGATCATTTGAACATATTCGTGATCGAATTAAGGAAGGGGCTGGAATTTCAGCGCCTTTGAAATCGGCAAAATATTTTACCCCGATGGTCATTGATATGATTGCGATTGGTGAAGAATCGGGTAACATTGATGAAATGTTGCGTGAAATTGCCAAACATTACGATGATGAAGTTGAATATGCAATCAAAGGTCTTTCCGATGCCATAGGTCCTGTTCTTATTGTCGGGTTGGCGGCGATTGTCGGGTTTTTTGCCTTAGCCATATTTTTGCCGATGTGGGATCTTACAAAGCTGGCCGGAAAACATTGATACGGAAACAGAGAAATAAGACAAATCTGGAATCTGGTTCTTTCTCAAAGTGAGTGGGTAATATAAACTTTCACCCTCCCCTTAATCCCCCCTCACCCCCCTTTAGAAAAGGGGGGGGGGAACTCAGGCCCTGCCCTCTTTAGTTTAAGAAGCCTACAATAATTGTAGATAAAACATCAATTTTTTGAATATGGTGTTATTAAGGAATCATTACTGATGTAAATATTAAAGTTGACAATAAATAGAAATTGAAGTAATTGAATAAGTTAGAAATTATATTAATTAATACAAGTAAATTGTTTGTATTGTATCGGAAATGGCATAGCTTTTGCTTTTTTATAAATATAAATTTATGAAGAGAGGAACTTCCCCCTTTAGAAAAAGGGGGATTGAGGGGGATTTGATTTAGATGTGCATTTTCAGATGAAGCAGTTGGCTGCAAAAAGTAATATTATGTAAAAAACTATAAGGAGGGATGGAAAATGTTAAAAAATGAAAAAGGTTTTACGTTGATTGAAATCATTGCGGTGTTGGTTATTTTAGGAATTTTAGCCGCGGTTGCTATTCCCAGGTACCTTAGCATGATGGAAGAGTCCCGAAGAGCTGCCGCTCAGTCGGCGATTGCCGAGGTAAAAGCGCGAGCGAGTAATTATTACGCTTCGCAGATGTTGAGGGGTAATGGAACGACTTCACCTGGTTCTGTTCTGGCGTCCGTACAAGCTGACCTAGATCTCGGTGATGATTATACTGTGACAGCGGGCCCGGACGGAAACAATATTTTAATCACGGTAAATTCAGTGAAAGGTGCTACTTTAGACGAAGCCCAAACCGGAACATGGTATTATCCGGATCTGTAAGATAGAAAAATGGATTTGTTGAAAAAATAGCGTGATTTATAAATCACGCTATCAAATCCTCCTCAATCCCCCTTTTCTAAAGGGGGAAGTTCCCTTCTTGGGCAAAGAAGGCAGGGCTTGATTTCCCCCCTTTTCTCAAGGGGGAGTTCCCTTCTTGGGCAAAGAAGGCAGGGCTTGATTTCCCCCCTTTTCTAAAGGGGGGTGAGGGGGGATTTTTATCCTCCTTTGTGACGGCATGCCGTCATGTGGGTTTCATCTGAAAAGTTTTCGAGTTTAGGAACATATATATTTAGATTCTTATCTTTGTTCAACATTTGAATGTATTCGCTTAATTTTAAGGAGCCTTTTAAGTAATATAAGAGACGAATTTCCGCATTCAACTTTTTCTCATCTTTTATCTTTGCGTACAATTCAATAAGCGCCAGATTGGCAAAAGCATTCTGCCGGGATAGCGAACGGACGGATTTCCAAAACAAGACGGCAACCGGATAATTATTTTTTATGCGGCAGATTTCGGCCATGATCATCAGCGCGGGCAGTGAATCCGGGTCTTTTGCCAGAAGTTTCCGGGCAAGAAATCGAGCGCCATTAATTTGTCCGTCTTTTAACAGTATAAGACTTAATAGTTCCATTACCTTGGGCTCTGATCGGTATTTTTTTAATTTATCTAAAACTATTTGTTTGGCCTCTTCGATTTTATTATGGCGCAGTTTTATTTTGGCTATATGAATATTGGTTTGTATATATTCAGGAAGTATTGCAGAAGACTTCCTGAAGCATTCCATAGCCGGCTCATCCTGCATCATTTCAAAATACAATATGCCCAGGTTGCATTGTTGAATAGCCAGGATATCATTATTTCCAAAGTTGTTTAAAGCCATTGCTTTTTTGTATTCCTGAAGCGCTTTTTCTTTTTGATTATACATGAAATATATTCTGCCGGTGTTGGCGTGCGGTCTGCTCAGGGCCGGAGATTTTTCGATATTATCAAACCACAAGAGAAAATCATCAGAAACTATTTTGTTGCGAGTGTAGGTGATGTCGCCTTCTCCGGTAATGATTATAGCTATGCCCAAAGCAACTATAAACTGAATGATTTTATTATAAGAAAAATAATCGATAACGTAAATTATGAATTCCGCAATAGGAATAAATAAAAGCATAGAAGGTAAATAGTTGCGATGTTCATAAATTAATTCCAGATTGAAAATGGAGCCTTCAATAAGATGATTCAAAAAATAAAAAATAATGCAAAAAGAAATCAAGGGACGCTTACGGGCAATATAAACGGCAAAAATAATTATAAATAATATTAACAATATTGATGGAATTGTCGTCCAGGGCTGGAGCAGGGAACGGGACACATCAATATCATAAAGAAAAGTTAATCGTGAACCAATCGGATAAAATAACAGGGAAAGATAAAATAAAATGACACGGGGTTGTGTCATCACTCTTTCGATCATAGTGAAGTCACGTATTTTATATTCGTCCAGGATGTTGGAAAAATCAACGTAGATAAGACCGATAAGTAGAATAATTAATAAAGGCAGAAACGCAATTTTTGCGTATTTGATGACATTTTGCCTGGTAATGCCCGCTATAAGAAATAAATCGAAAAGAAGAATACTGACAGGCAGCATTGCTGCGTTTTCTTTGGTAAGTATTGAAGCTAATCCGCACAATAAACTAATTATAAAGAATGAGAATGAATATTTAAATTTTGAATTCGTGCGTGCCTTTAAATAAAAATACATGGAGGCAATGTAAAAAAGTCCGGCCATGGATGCCATTCGCTGAACGACATAAGTGACGGAAGTGACCCATAAAGGATGAACAGCCCAGAAAAATGTCGCGATGGAAGCTATGGGATAGGCAATACTTTCATATTGACTCTTTAGTCGGGGTAGTTTCAATGTGTTGTAAATAAAAAGAAAGAGGAAAACGGATGCAAAGAAATGAATTGCAAAATTTACCACATGATAACCAAATACATCCTTCCCATGGAAATAATAGTTGGAAGCGAAACTTAAATAAGACAAGGGTCGTGACGGTCTTTTTTGTTCAAGACCGTATATGCAATGTTTTATTTCCGGCCAGGAAAATGATTTCATCTGAATGTGAGGATTATCGACAATATTGGCATAATCATCAAAATGCCATTCCCCATAAAAACTGTTGGAGTAAATTGAAATTAAAACTATAAAAAGGGAAATGAAAATAAATAAATATTTCGGCAATTCGGGAAATTTGAAAATAATGGGAAAAGAAAAGCCGTTTTCTTTTGTCAGCATGAGTTTCCTTATTAATTAGTTCTGTTCTATATGTTCTGGAAGATAATTGAAATTCATCTGAACTTAATTGACATAATTTTATTAAAAAAGCAACGGTGCTTTATGGATTTAGTGACAATATCCGGTATTGATTGCTTCCATATTATTAATTTCTGGATAATATTTTTGTTTTATTATTAAATGCAAGCATGGCTTTTGTAAAGTTATTTAATTAATGTCAGGTTTATAAAATATGGTTATGAAACCCACATGACGGCACGCCGTCACAAAGGAGGATAAAAATCCCCCCTCACCCCCCTTTAGAAAAGGGGGATTGAGGGGGATTTGAAGAGGATAGTTTTTAAATAACAATATAAACAATAACCCAGATGTGCATTTTCAGAGGAAACCCACTGAAATATCGTTTGGATTAAAAAGATAACACAGGCAATAAAATGAAAATATGCATTGTTTCTCATTCTTATCCT
Source organism: Smithella sp. M82 (assembly GCA_001683985.1). Lineage (GTDB taxonomy): Bacteria > Desulfobacterota > Syntrophia > Syntrophales > Smithellaceae > Smithella. Next base: position 13,244 of record MAEO01000126.1, on the reverse strand, counting down.
TTTTTCATCGGGGACTGGAGATCAAACTTTATCGCATCGCTTGCTAAGGCGTATGCCGATTTAGGAAATGAGCTGACCGTATTTACGCCATTGTATTCAGGTGAGCGCAGAAAAACAGACAAGGCAGATAAAATAAAAATAGTCGAGTATAGATATATGCCGTTTAAATCCTGGCATTTGATCGGATACGGTAATTCTATGATAAACGATACCCAAATATCAAAAACGACAATTTTACTGACGCCATTTTTAATAATTGCCGGGGTGATCAAACTTGCCGGATTATTAAAACGGGAAAATTATGACTTTCTGCATTGTCACTGGGCAGTCCCTAATACACTCATTGCGGTCGGAGCGAAATGGCTTGCCGGTTCGAGAACGAGAATTCTTACTTCGTTTCCGGGCTCGGATGTCACAGTCATTAGAAACACAGGAATATTAGGGAAAATCATGGCAAGAATTGTTGCTAAATCCGATTACCTATCCTGTAATAGCGCCGATTTGAAAGAAGAATTGGTCAGAAGTGGTATCGATTCGGAGAAAATTGATTATGTTATTTACGGAGTTGATGATAGAAAAATATATTTTTCGGCTGAAAAAAGAAAAATTATCAGAGAGAAATTAGCGATAAACGATGACGATATATTGCTTTTAATGATTGGTCGGTTTATCCCCAAGAAAGGTTTCTCCACGGCTTTTCGGGCTTTAAAATATATTGCAGAAAGACATAAAAATATTAAATTGGCCATTATTGGAGATGGTAATTTAAAAAACGAGTACATGAAAATTTTAAATCAAGACAATACTTCCGGACATGTAATATTTATCGGTTATGTAACTGCGAATGAATTGGCCGATTATTATTCGGCGTGTGATATATTTCTAATGCCTTCGGAGAAAAATCCGCCGGATGGCTTGAATACGGTTGTGCCGGAAGCGATGGCTTGCAGCCGGCCTATCGTCGCATCCAATGTCGGGGGGAATGATCTTGTAGTGTTCGATGGTGTTAACGGTTTTCTTCACCCGGAAGGAGATTACAAGAAATTAGCTGTTTTAGTCAGTCGGTTAATTGAAGATGAAAGCTTGCGTATCGATATGGGAAGAAAATCACTTGAGCTTATTCAGACGAAATTCAACTGGAAAGCTATCGCTGAATATTATATTGAAAAATACAAGGAAACACATGGCAAAACTGATCGATCTTAAGACATTTTCGGATAAACGCGGCAATCTTACGGTAATCGAAAAAGTAATTCCTTTTGAGATTAAGAGAATTTTCTATATTTACGGCGTGGATGATTCCGTTCGCGGGGGACACCGGCATCACAAAACTGTTCAGGCGGCTATCTGCCTGAAAGGTAGTTGTGTCGTATCCAATAACGATGGCGCTGCAAAAGAAGATTTTTATCTTAATAAGCCGTCAAAGTGCCTTATAATTGAGCCCAATGATTGGCATATTATGCATGACTTTACAGAAGATGCTATTTTAATGGTGCTGGCATCTGAATATTTCGATCCGGATGATTACATTTACGAGGAATACAAATGATCGAATATGAAAATTTATCCGGGACAAACAGGTCATTTCTGGCGGATTATAAAAAAGCTTTCGCTGATGTCGCCAAAAGAGGTTTTTATATTCTCGGTCAGGCGGTGAATAAATTTGAAAATGCATTTGCCGATTATTGCGGCGTAAAAAATTGCATAGGTGTCGCATCCGGTCTGGATGCGCTGATTATCTCGCTCAAAATATTTCGCATAAAGCCCGGTTCGGAAATAATTGTTCCGTCAAATACTTATATTGCAACAATACTTTCCATTATCCACTGCGGGTTGAGACCCATTCTGATCGAGCCGGATATAAAGACATACAATATCGATCCTGAAAAAATAGAAGATGCTGTAACGTCCAAGACTGCGGCGATTATGCCTGTCCATTTGTATGGAAAAATGTGCGATATGGATGCGATAATGGAAATAGCAAAGCGTCGTAAGTTAAAAGTTATTGAAGACTGCGCTCAGGCTCACGGCGCTGAATATAAGAAAAAGAAAGCCGGCGCTTTCGGACACTGTAATGCGTTCAGTTTTTATCCTACAAAAAATTTAGGCGCGCTTGGCGATGCCGGAGCTATTGTTACAAATGACCCGGAACTTGCACAGCAGGCAAAAATGTTCAGAAATTACGGTTCCAGGATAAAATATTATAATGAAATTATCGGATACAATTCGCGACTGGACGAATTACAAGCGGCATTTTTATCCGTAAAATTAAAAAAGCTCGACGAAATAAATAATCATAAAAGAAAACTTGCCGCGATATATTTAAAGAAAATAAAGGGAGATTTCATTAAGCCTGTTGTACAGAATGGTTATCATGATATTTATCATATTTTCAATATCAGGCATCCTCAAAGAGATAAATTAAAGAAATATCTGATGGACCAGGGAATAAAGACAGAAATTCATTATCCGGTGCCGCCGCATAAACAGAAAGCCTTACACGATCTGTTGGGCAGTAAATCCTATCCGATTTCGGAAGCCATACATGCCTCAACTCTCAGCCTGCCGATTTCATACGGACATACTCAAAAAGATATTTACGAAGTTGCCGAAAAAATAAACGGATTTAATCAATGAATAAATATCTGGAACGGGGCTATGCAGTAGATTACGGCAGGTTGATTAAAGCAAAGAAGATAGAATCAGTTTTATTGCAATATTTGGGAAGTAAAGACGATAGGCTTGCTGATAAAAAAATAATTGATATCGGATGCGGCAGCGGACATATTGCCGCGTATTTTTCAGAACGAAACAGCGTATGGGCAACGGATGTTGTTGACCAGGTTTCACCGGATGTCAGAAATAAAATAAAATTCATTAAAATAGAAAAAGATTTGTCGCAGTTTTTCGATGACGGGTTTGATATTGCCATATTAAATCATGTTCTGGCTCATACGGAAGATAAACTGAAATTATTGATGGAAGTTAACCGCCTGCTGAAAAATAATGGTATTTGTTACGTTGCCAATCCTAACAGGTATTATCCGACAGAACCTTATTATAAAATTCCTTTTTTACATTATCTTCCGCAAAGGTTGTTTCTAAAACTGGCCAAATATCTAGGAAGGAATCAGGAAGATGTATATCTTATATCTCATCCATTTCTGAAAAAACTTGCATCAATCGCAAAATTCAGCGTAGTTGATTGCACCGTTGACGTTATCAATGAATCCGAAAAGTATTCAAGCGAATATAAAATTCCATTCGGCATTAAATTGCCTGAAATAGTAAGCATTATCAGTCCGACTAATATTTATATTCTGGAAAAGTCAGGATGATGAAATGGCTTATAAAAAATACTTAAAATCATTGCTCTCGGTTGCTGTCGTGGCGGTGTTCATATTATTCTTCTACCGGGAGTTTAGGGCGAACTGGGAATCCGTCAGATCGTTTCCTTTACAAATAAATTGGGGATATATTGTCTTGGGTATTTTCATGATGATCGCCAATTATTTGTGCACGACATTGAGCTGGCATCTGGGGATAAACTACTTTGATAATCAGAAAAAGTTAAAATTTACGCAAAGCATAGCTTTGGTTAATATTTCGCAGTTGGGAAAATACATACCGGGAAAGCTATGGTCATATGTGTTTCAAATCTACTGGCTTGCATCAAAGGGTGTTCCGAAAACGACAGCTTTATACCTTAACGCCATGACCGCTGTATTACCTGTTCTGGTATCTTTATTAATGGGTAGTTTTTTATTGATAATGTGTTACGATTGGCATCATTTGCAAACAGGACTGACAATATTAATATGTTTGCTGATTATTGTTAATTTGCTTATATTCAACAGGAATATTATGAAATTATTTGTGGATATGGTTTCACGAATAAGCGGACAGAAGTTCGTTTTTAGACAATTGTCAACATCCCGGATTCTATCCATGGAATTATTTTATATTATAGGCGCTTTTTTCTGGGGATTGGCGGGGTGTTTTATTGCAATGGGCATGGGAATCAATTTGAATATTTCAAAAATAATCTCTATTTCATCGGCAATGTTGCTGGGTGATGTGATTGGCTTTTTGATTCTTATAGTGCCGGGTGGTTTGGGTGTAAGAGAAGGAACAATGTATCTTATTTTAAGAAATGCCGATGGAATTCAGTTTGCTCTGATCTTCCCGATGATTATTAGACTAATTACACTAATTGCGGATCTGATTATGGGAGCAGTTTCTGTTCTGATTATAGGAAGAAAAAAATATTTCCCGAGTGTAAAGGAAATAAAATGAGTTGTACAAAAGTAATGCTTGTAAAACCGGACGCACGCAGTGTTTACGGTTATCCGACAACTCCCCTTTTAGGTTTAGGACTGCTGGCATCAATTCTGATTAAAGCCGGATTTAAAACAATGATTCTGGATTTGCGTTTAAAAGGATATGGGAATGATAATTTGCTAGCGGCAATAACCGATTTCAAGCCTCATATAATCGGTTTTTCAGCTTCGAGTTTCGATTATTTAAACGCGGTAAATTTATGCGAAATAGTCAAAAAAAATGATTCAAGTATAGTAACAGTTATTGGTGGTCCTCATACAACCATGTGTCCGGAAAAAGCTCTAGACCCGGAATCTGTTGATTATATCTGCGTAGGTGAGGCTGATAAAACCATCACAGAATTTGTCAATGCTTTCCCTGATAAGGGAAAAATGAGACAAACGAAAGGATTTGGTTACAAGGATGGCAACACAAAACATTTTAATCCAAAACCTGAGCATATTAACGATCTCGATTCCCTTCCGTTTGTTGATTTTGGATTGTTTCCTCTTGATAAATACAGAGTCGGGAAAACCCTTACCTTGCCTCTTTTTACAAGCAGAGGATGTCCTTATAATTGCAGTTACTGTTGTTCATATTTGATTCATGGTAGGAAATACAGACCAAGGTCGGCACAAAGTCTTGTGCAGGAAATAGAATTGAATATGAAAAAGTTTAATACAAAGTATTTTACGATAGCCGATGATACTTTCAATTTCGACAAACAAAGAGTCATTGATTTTTGTAATCTGCTGATTGAGAAAGACATGCAGATTGAATGGGACTGTCCTCAGGGAATAAGAGCCGATAAAATGACGCCGGAAATAGCCAGACTTATGAAAAAAGCGGGCTGTAAACTTCTGGCAATGGGTATTGAATCGGTTGATCCGGATGTTTTGAAAATGATAAAAAAAGGGGAAACATTGGAGCAGATTAAAAAGGCTATAAAAGCTGTTAACGAAGCCGGGATTATATCAAAAGCTTTTTTTCTTGTAGGACTTCCCGGAGATAATAAAGAAAAGGTCATCAAGTCGATTAAATTTTTCAAGGAAAATAAAATATATATACCGAGATATTCAATGATCATTGCTTATCCTACAACCAGATTGGAAAAGTGGGTGGAAGGGAATGCAAACTTATACTACGCGCCTTACGAGTATGTTCTTACCCATAACGAATGCACCGATGACATTGGCGTTCAATTCGACACAAAAGATTTTACCAAAAAAGATCGTTATAATATTTTCAGATATGCGGAGAAAGAAGCGGAGTGCTGGTTGATAAGGAACAAGTTAATTGATAAATTTGGTCTGCTGTGGGGGAAAATATTAGCGGTTCCTTTCCGTCTTAAAATATGCAGGGACATTCTAAGATTGGCCTTAAAATTAAACATTATAAATGTTTACAGCTGACTTGAATTTATCTATTCAATGGACAGGCTTCTTCCTAATTATTGGTCATGTTTATTTTCTTTGTCAAAAATCCATCATGTTTTATAAAGTCTTTCATTATCCTGGATATCCATCCACATGGCGAATAAAAGAGATTGGAAACTGCCGGTAAAAAGAAAGAAGAATGCGAGCATGGTTACTGGTGAAACCGAGCCTCCGGAAATAGTAATGTTGATAATTTTCAGGGCGTACGGGATAGTAAAAATGCCTAAAAAAAAGGCGAAATGATAAAGTAAAAAAAGCGGATGAAAATCGCGAAAAAGATATTTTATCCATAGTCTTTTAAAAAAGCTTATAAAAAGCAGCCAGGCTATTCGGGGAATTACCTTATATACTTTCATTTTAGATTTTTCGCCGATATTATAAACAGGCTTTATTTTTACTTCCTTTAAAGTGCAGAAAGCAATGTTTAATCTAATAAGTATGTCATTCGGCATGCCGTAACTCTTATAAATTTTATGCAATCTCATTGAATTTAAGGCTGATAATGATAGAGCGCGATAGCCGCACTGCGTATCTGAAATATGCCAGTAGCCGGAGGCTATCTTAGTTAAGATAGATAAGATGGCGTTGCCGAAATAACGGGTTTTAGGCATGACCAGGCGCACACCGCCGTGAATGAGCCGGTTACCTTTGACACAATCAACTTCTTCACGGACAATTGGTTTGCAGATTGATTCCAATTCTGCCGGATCCATCTGCCCATCGCCATCCATGGAAGCGGTACAATCAATATTGTTATCCAGACACCATTTGTAGCCACGGGCGATAGCCGATCCAACGCCTCCGTTTTTCAAATTATTGATAAGAATTATCCTGTCGGATTCAGGGTGGGTATTGGCAATTTCCGAAGGAATAAAAAGTTTTATATCGCTTTCTTGTTTTTCTTTAAGTAAATCTTCAGCTTTGTTGTACTTGTTTTTGCTGTTACTGAGAGCATTGTTTTTAATAATTGTCGGAGATGGCTGCTGTTTACTGATGTAATCTAAAACGATGGCGGCTGTGCTGTCTGTGGAACAATCGTTGACGACAATAATGCGATCAACAAAATCAGGCATGGTTTCCAAAACCTGCTTTATTTGTTTTTCTTCATTGTACGCGGGAACAACAACGGCGATTGTCTTGCCGCACAACATAAAAAGAACCCTCCTTATTTTCTTTTGTCATGCCGAATTAGCTTGTCGGGCATCCATTCTTTCTTTTATCGAATCTTTTGAAGCGCGCTTTTTCCCAAAACACCGTCCTCCGTAATGTTCGAGGAAGCAATCCCTGCATTACCAAATTCTATTTAATTATAAGATTTATAATAAGTACTATTTTTAAATTAATTTGTCCAAAAATATTTTATCATAAAATTTGCATGGGCTGATAATTTTGGTTTCTGATTGTGAAGAATGATTTAACGTCTACGCCGAATTTACTTGATATTAGATTGGTATGGTAATATTATTAATTTTAAAGATTTAATGTAGTGCGTCTAATGCTTCTTTGCAATATTGTCATTTCGAGCGAAGCGAGAAATCTAATCCTTGTGGGTGTTAAAACAGATATCTCCCTATGGTCGATATGACAGTCTGCTTCCGACGCACTGCACCAGGCGGGCAGTGTTGCAGAAATAAAAAATATACTCAGTTAAAAACGAACATGGATCATAAAAACGAAGCAGAAATCGTTGCCAAGGTTCTGAAGGGAGACAGGCAAGCGTATGCTTTGTTAATCGAAGAGTATAAGATTCCAATTTACAATTTAGCCTATCGCATGACCGGAAATTTGCAGGATGCCGAAGATCTGGCGCAGGAGACATTTCTACGTTCCTTCAATCAGTTGTACCGCTATGATGTCAAACGGAGTTTCTTCACCTGGATCTATACAGTCAGTCTTAATATTATCCGCAATCACTTGAAAAAAAGCAGCTATCACCGGTTGGATGGTATACGTCAAGGAGAAAGGATGCCCGGCACAAGCGATTTCGGTAATAATCAACTTATTGCGCCAGAGACCCGGGCCGGAGATGAATTGAGTAAAGAACGGGAAGAAATACTGGAAATTTGTCTCCAAAAAATATCTCCAGAACTGCGCGAGTTGTTGATACTGCGCTTCTATCAAGGACTTTCCTTTGAAGTAATTTCCGATATCACAGGACTATCACTTAGCGCTATCAAGATGCGTGTTTACAGGGGTTTGGAAAAATTACGAAAATATATTGAAGAAAATGTGACTTCTGACAGGTAAAATTGTATATATTTACAAAGGAGAGAAATTTGCAGAACTTATTCATTCGTCATTCCCGACCTGATCGGGAATCCAGGGATAAAACACTGGATGACGGCCTCCGCCGTCATGACATAATTACTGGCTCTATGCAGTTTTGCAAAGGTCTAAAGGAGAAAAATAATGTTTAAAGATGAAAAAGAGTGGGAGCGTTTTCGCGATCTTACCGGAATTATGGAAAATACTTCCCCGAAAAATCCTCCGGAAGGTTTTACGGAAAAGATAATGGCGCGCCTGCCGGAACAAGAACTCGCCGGACCGCATTTTTTTCTGAAGCGTTTATTCGGTAATTCGGCTTTTTCAACAAATCTTACCCTTGGTTTCCGTAATCCTGTAACAAAAAAGGAATGTTCTTTTTACTTTTTCCTGACCGGTTTTTTCTACCTGATTTTGGGATTCATCCTGATGATAGGACTGTATCTGTCAGGGGGGCTGCATTATACAGAATGGTTGACTCTTCAGCCGCTCATAGGACTTCTGCTGGCAATAGAGCTTATAGCTTTGGGTGTTGCTGTTTATACAAGAGGAGAATCCGCCATCCGTCTCGCCCGTGTTGGAATGATTCTTTATGCGGGTCTGGTTATCCTGAATGGTCTGGTGGGCACATTGTATATCCGTGTCCCAGTGGCGATTTATTTTGCAGCGATATTTTCCATTACCGGATTGGGTATAACCATTCTATTGAAAATAGCTGTCGATAATTATTATCCGGGAAATATTTTTTCGGAGGTGCGCTGATGATTAAAAATGCAGAACAATTCAAAAATCAGCGTGGTTTTACCATGGTCGAAGTCATATCTGGCCTTATGATTATTGCCATCCTTGCCGTTGTTGCCTTTGTTCGATTGTCTGATACGAGTTCTTATGATCTTGCCTCTCAACTGGAGGTTCTCAAAACTCATCTTCGTCTGGCACAGGCCCGGGCAATGAGCGCCAGCAGTCCCTGGGGTATTTGCTTTTCTTCTTCCACGACCTATTACATGTTTGAAGGGGAAGGATCAACAACACCTGTTGCGATTTCCGGAGAGAACAGTGCAACGGTTGATTTAACAACAAAGAAATCTGCTTTATCCGTTACTTCCGCGGCTACGATACCCCGTGTTACATTTAATGCATATGGTAGTCCGGGCAATGCGACACTGACCATCACAACCAATGGCGGGGATATAACGGTTACCAAAAACACGGGATTTATTCCATAGTCTCTACGGGGGAATTACATGATTTATCGACGATCACATAAGATAAAAAACAATAGCGGATTTACTCTTCTGGAGGTTGTCGTGTCACTGGTAGTGGCGGCCATTCTTGGTGCCATGCTGGTGCAATTCATGGGTACGGGCATGATGAAGAGTTACAATCCGGTTATTCTGGCGCAAAACGGTACCTATTTGAATACAATTATGGAGAAAATGACCGCCGACTATAAATATTATATGTCCTACGGCGCGCTAAACGGTCAATCGCCGGCTACGGCGTATTCGAATTTTAACAGCAATGTCGGTTCAGCTTCGGAAGCGGAAACCAAAACATACTATTCCGACGCAGATCACCCCTATTACGTTATCGCCAATAACACTATAACATTTTCCGGAAATCCGCCTACTGAAGCATCAGGAAGCAGCGGCGTTCATAAGATAACCATCAAATACCATGATTTAACGGCTACCGCGATTTTTACGGAGTAAAATTATGTTGATAAAAAAATATTTTAAAATCGAATTACCGGAGCAGTTGTGCAAGAAAATTTTTCGTGTTCATGATTGCAGCAATAACGGACCGAAAAACGGTTTCACCCTTATTGAGATTATCGTAACCATGATTCTGGTGGGTATTCTGGCTGCCGTCGGCGGTTTGGCCATTACTCAGGCGATTAAGGGGTACGTTGAAGTCAAGGAAAATTCGGCAACAACCCAGAAAGCCCAGATGGCGATGTCGCGGCTTACCAGGGAAATCACCGAAATGATCAATGTTTCTTCCACCGCCAGTAATTCGACTCTTCCTATTACCGGTACGGGCAACTGCTACAGTACCACCGACTGTGTCCGCACAATCGGTCTAGACAGTGGGGCGATAAAAATTGCCAATGGCAGTGGAACTGCTCTGGCAAGTGGTGATATCCTTATCAATAATGTCAGTAATTTTAATTTGTCATATATTAGCGGGGCTAATGCACCTGTCTCGACATGGCCGACGGGAAGCGACAAAAATCTTTCGGCCATTAAAGTGGAAATGACCGTTGCCCGGGCCGACGGCAGACCATTGCAGCCGCTTATTGCTCTGGTACATCCACGGAATAATGGGAACCTGGGTGGCACTCCGCCGCCTACAGCCACGCCCAGTTCCACTTCCATATCCACAGGATGGAATTGTTTTGTGGCGACAGCAGCTTACGGAGATGCTGCTCATCCGATGGTGCAGATTCTGCGGGATTTCCGCAATGCTCATCTTGTCAACTGGCCGGGAGGCAAATGGCTGATAAAAGAATACTATGAATACGGTCCTGTCATTGCCAATAGCATTCATAACAGACCGCTGGCCATATGGGCGGTAAGATGCCTGCTGGCGCCAATCGTTGTTTTGGCCTTTTGTTTGATGTACGCGCCGTTGGCAATTCCCTTTATTCTTCTTGGTTCGATTATTCTAACCTCGGCTCTATTTGCCGCAAAACGCCGGGGAATACCCGCCATATCAGGGATTTTACGATCGCGGGGCAGTATTCTGGTCAGCCTGATTATCACAATGGTGATTATGGCGGCGTTGGGAGCGGCCATGCTGCCTCTGTTTTCTTCTTCCTATATGAATGAGGTTTATGCGGATCAAGCCCGCAAGGCTTATTATCTGGCGGAATCAGGATTCCGTTACGCGGCTTATAATTACCGCAGCGCTTCCACGGAAGCGAATAAAAATGCGGCGCTGACAAATATGGATAACAAAACATACTATTTTCTCAGCAATAACGGTTCCTTTAATATTAAAGTGTATCCTTTCTGGTTTTATACTTCCGGTGCGACAGGAGCTGGAGCAACATCCCTTCCGGCAACCTTTTATGGAACAATTCCTGGGGATTTCAGCACCTCTGCCGCCGGTTATCTTAAAGTGGGCACCGGTTATTATTCCTACACGGGATTTAGTGTTTCAGGCAACACAATTACCTTCAGCGGCTTTGCCGCCTCATCGCCGACAACATCAGTGCCGGCGATTTCTTCGGGCGTGGATGTCCGGCTTTTGGCCAAAACGACGGGTTCTGCCCAAAGCCTTTCCAAGGGAGGAAATTTGAATCTGGATTCAACAGGCACAGGTGTGAATGTTTTACCAGCCTATAACGGAAATTTTACTTTGGTTAATTCAGGAGGTTCGGATATCAATTACGGCAGGGTTTTCAATTATCAAAAAAGGGTAGGAAACACACTTTATAATATAACCTTGTCCGATCCGGGATTTAATCATCTATGGACCAGTTCTATCAGTGTTCCGGCTTCCTCCAAATTGATCTTGAGTAAATTTGTCCGTCTGGCCATTACAGGGACTGTAGGTCAAACGTCCCGTACAGTAACCTACGATGCACCTGTCGGCCTGACCAGCGGCGGCGGATTCCAGAAACAGCAGGTTACTGACGACATGTCCAGTAGTGCCAATTGGTACACTTCGTCGGCGATGGGCGGCCAGACATTTAATACTACCGTTGACGGTAGCGCGGCAATGAGAGTGACCAGTATGCAGGATACTTCGTATAACGGTTTCTGGAGCTGGTTGCTGGGATCATTCTACGGTTGGGGATCACGTAGTGGCACATGGAATCTTATTCAGTATAACTGGAGCAATACAACCGCGAATCTGGCGCAGGCCTGGATGGACGCGCAGGGAAGCCTGACTTACGACATACAGGTGAAAGTAAAAAATACTGAGCGCTGGTTTTTTGCCGGGTTGAACTTCCGTTCAAATACCGATGCTGCCGGAGATGATTTATACACTTATGGAGTTTCTTTTGTCAAACCGCGACAACGCCGTTATTGTCGCCTATTGTTTTGTGACAGCTGGAGCTTAACAAAAGATCAACCGCGAGATCTTATACCCGGCGGGGAATCCGGACCGCTTTTCCCCGAGGATTTTGAAACCAGTGAAAAAAAATCTTACACATATCAATATGGCTATGGTCAACCGGCGATCGTTCTCTGGCAGCGCACCAACTCCGGTTTTAAATGGCTGGCATATAAAACTTTGCAAGATGGAGATGGCGTTGTTTATAATAATCCTGATGGTTATCCGCGTCTTAAGGATTGGTCAACTTTAATGGTGCGGGTCTCCGAAGGTTATTCCCTGGAATTCACCGGTGGGGGCGGCAGCACCGGCGGTGAAATAAAAGAAGGGGATACCATTACTAATGCCGACGGTACAAAAAGCGCCCGGGTGGTCATGACGCCGATTTTAACCAGCACGACCGGCAAGAAGGCCGATTGGACAAGCAGAAATGCTTCTGGGACTTTGGTGCTGGCAAATGTTAACGGAACATTCAGCGGCGGCGAAGCCTTATATGTGGGTGGAGTTCAACTGGCTACCGCGGGAACATATACCGCGACCAAGAAAAATTACATCAGGGTTTATTATACCGATACGGCCGACAGAGGGGGCAATACCATCGAGACTGATGCCAATCGTCAAGCTAATCCCCGCGACAGCGCAAACTGGCCGCCTGATTCGCTGACTGATCTGGAATCCGACTCCAGCCTCGATTATGTAACACTGGTGCAATGGACAGGCTGTAATACAGGAGTCTTGCCAGTTCATTCCACGAGTGAGCAAAATGCCATTATCTCAACCAGCGCTTTGACAAGTCCCACATGGAGTCCTACAGATACGCTTGCCGATTTCGTGTCTGATGCTAATCCCGGGGACCCGGGCGACAGTATCGGTATGATGACGGCAGGCGATTCAGGACCATCTACCTATTATGATAATTTCGCCATACAACTGGATTTAAACGCCGGCATCAGTCTCATGCCGCCGATTCAGTATTAGAATTTTTTGTTTGTTGCCTGCGCCCTCCTCCGCCGGCGCATGAAATTGTAGGGACTGCTCCCCGGGCAGTCCGCGGCGCGTTCGGGGAACGCGCCCTACATTCGCCTGCGGCGCTTTGCGGGGAAAATTGTAGGGACTGCTCCCCGGGCAGTCCGCGGCGCGTTCGGGGAACGCGCCCTACAT
>MAEO01000125.1 GCA_001683985.1 Smithella sp. M82 | reverse complement strand
GAAGCTGGGCATCAAAGGCTATTTCAACATTCATATCCAAACCGTCAAAATCAACCTTTGTCCCAACTTTTGAACGTTACTAATTGATTTCTTGCAGATTGGAGCGCGCAATGCGTGCCTGACTGGTATTCGGATAATTTTTGATTACCTGTTGTAAAAGCAGTTTAGCGCTGGTTTTGTCTCCCAACTTTAAGAAAGAAATACCTTGTTTGAGTAAAGCGTAAGGCACCTTGTTTCCGTTAGGGTAATTCTTTGTTACTTTTTCATATTCCAAAATTGCGGTTTCATACTTTTCTTCAAAAAAATAACATTCACCGACCCAAAACTGGGCATTATCGGAATACTCGCTGTCAGGATAAGTTGCCAGAAAATTCTGAAATTCAGTTCTGGCTTTATCATAATTTCCTTCTTTGAAAATTTGATAGGCAGCCGAATAGGCTTTTTCCTTGTCTTGCTTTTTTGCCACATCTTTAGTGACAGAGCCGGTTGTGGATTTGCTACTTTTGTCGGGAACCTCGCTTAAGTTATTTTTATTACCTATTTCTAAAAAGTTTTCGATAAAATTAATTTTCAACAGAATATTGTCAAAACGTTGATCTTCTTTTTTAGTGTTGGAAGTGAAATCCTTTTTTAAAGTTTCCACTTGACCGCGCAGTTGTTGTAGATTTTCCCGTAAATCAGTGATGTCGGCGACGGCGCTGGCTTGTCCACTGCGTATGGCCTCCAGAGATTTTACATTCTTTTTTAAGGCGGTCAGCTCGGAATCCACTACGGCCATTTTTGCATCCATTTTTTCGTCCATTTTCTGGTTTAATTCCGAACGGAGCGCTCGCAAATCTTGCGTGGTAGCGCAACCTGCAATAAAAAATATCCAAACAGCAAAAAAGATATAGATAGAATCTTTCAATTTTTTCATCTCTATCGATTATTTATTAAGGGTTAACAACGAAATGAGCGCGTCTATTTTTAGCCCAGGCTTCTTCGTTATTGTCAGTATCCAAAGGACGCTCTTCACCATAGCTAATTGTTTTTATTATAGATTCATTAACACCTAGATTAACCAAGTATTTCTTTGTTTCCTGAGCGCGTCTTTGACCAAGGGCCATGTTGTATTCGTCGGTTCCTCTTTCATCGCAATGTCCTTCAACTAATACTGAGGATACTTTATGTTTCAACAAATAATCGGCATTAAACTTAAGAATTTCACGAGCGTCTGGACGAATGCTATAGCTGTCGAAATCAAAGTTGATGTCGCTAATAGGAGATTTTGCGGTTGCTTCCATAAGTGAGGATTGTTCGTTGGCTGTGTCTTTAAGGTTAGTAGTTTCAATTGGTTGTGAGACATTATCTTGAGTTGCGGGTTCGGTTGTTTCCGCCGGTGCTGGTGCAGGAGCAGACACAGTCTCTTGTACTTTTGTCTCATCACTTTTAACAATTGATTTTTTTTCAGAGCAGCCTGAAAAAATTGTCAGACTGATTATAAGTACAATCAGAATTCCTATAAAGGTTAAATTTTTTTTCATTATTGTCCCTCTCTTTCTGTAAGGTTGTCGGAAATAAATATCTCAGGTGCATATTTCCATTTATGAAAATTATAACAGAAATCGGAACAGTTTTCAAGAAAAAAACTTCTTAATATTTGTCTTAATTAATCCGCTTTTCTGTAAATTTAATATATGGCAAAGGTTAAAACAATAACAACTCAAACATTTATAATGTCGAGCCTACTTAAATCTGGGCGACCATGTCGGCATTACTGGTTTATTAAGGTTTTCAATCAGTATCCTTGGATTTGATCCGTTGGAGTTCATGATACAAATTTTACTTTTCGAACTTTTTCGGGAAACATAAACAATTTGTCTGCCGGAAGGTGACCAGGATGGTGATTCATTATTAGCTGCATCGGAAGTTAATTGAAAAATTCGATTGCCTTCTTCATCGATAGAGAAAATTTGATATTTATCATTGACTAATCCTTCGTAAGCAATATAGCCGCCACGTGGCGACCACGCAGGCGAGGTATTATATTTTCCTTTAAAAGTTATCCTTCTTACATTATTTCCGTCGGAATCCATTATATAAATTTGTGGAGAGCCCGCGCGATTGGAAACAA
Source organism: Smithella sp. M82 (assembly GCA_001683985.1). Classification (GTDB taxonomy): domain Bacteria; phylum Desulfobacterota; class Syntrophia; order Syntrophales; family Smithellaceae; genus Smithella. The sequence goes on along the minus strand of MAEO01000125.1, from coordinate 9,126 downwards.
AAGCTATCTTTCCCCCATCGGGCGACCAGACAGGGGAAACATCAATAGAATAGTTATTTGTCAGCCGTTTAAGTTTGAGATTGCCGATCTCCAGTGTATATATTTCTTCGTTGCCGTCTTTGCTTAAAGTCAGCAACAGTTTTTTGCTGTCCGGTGAGAATGCGCCACACATGTTTAGACCATCAAAAGAAGCCACTTTTCTTTCCGAACCATTTTTAAAATTTCGGATATAAACTGCGGGGTGGCCATCTTTAAAAGACGTAAAAGCAATTAGATTTCCATCCGGTGACCAGCGCGGCGCGATTAAAATGGATTGATGGTTAGTAACATTTTTTAGCTCGGATCCATCATAATTGATGACGGATAAATCGGATTTTGAGCCTTTCTTGGATACAAATATAATTTTGGTATTAAATTCACCTTCATCATTGGTAAGTGTCAGCAGAATATCGGAAGCTATTTTTCGGGAGAGAAATTTAAGATTGTTTATGTCAGAAAAGTATTTTTTATAAAAAAGAGTTTCTCCACGGGTAATGTCGAAAAGGCGGCCATCGGCTGCTATCCCCTTGTTGTTTTGGGTTATATTACCCTGAAGCAAAAAATCAGCGCCGATTAATGCCCAATCCGAGAAACGAACGCTTTCTTTTGCATCAGACGGGTTGCTTTCCGGGAAGCTTTTATTATTTAAGATATTGAAGATTCCGGTCAGGGAAAGATCTTTTTTGATTCCATCAGAAATTATAGCGCCAACATTTTCTGACTTTGTTGCACTTGCTGTTTTATTGTAAAAGTCACATATGGCGATAGGTATTTGTTGGAAATTGGGAGAATCTATATCCACATAAACCTTGGCGTCAACGCCATGGCTGAAAATAAATAATGTACAGAAAAACAATGTTAGAAATAAAAATAAGCAAGTTTTTTTCATTGGAAAAGATTTACCTCTATATTTAATCCTTTTTATCGATATTCTTTTGCCTGCAACCGGATACTAACGAAATTCTTCTGAATGAAAACGAATACCTATTTCGATACTCTTATCCATAATCCAGTATGGTAATGGCGGAAAAGGACTGGATTTTTTAACTGCACGAAGAGCAGAATCATCAAAATAACGGTTACCGGAACGTTTTTCGAATCCAATATAATCCAATGTCCCGCTGCGTGAAATTTTAACAACGATGATTGTTTCAATGTTTTTCTTGGGCATCAAAGCTTGCGGCATTGTCCAGTTTTTTTTGACTCTTGACCGGACAACTCCGATGTATTCCGCAGTTTGCGCGTTGACTTCCGATTCTGATATAGTTGTCTGGCTTGCAGTAGATGAGACATCTGATGTTTTGGATTTATCACGATGGTTATGTCTGATCGCTCCTATGGCTTTTTCAATATTCAATTTATTTGATTCCAGATTTTTTTCCGGAGTGAAAACATTGCCGGCAATTTTTCTTTTTATGATGATTGGGCTTGCTGCTTCGTTGGTTTTCAGGATATCTTTCAGCAAAGAAGAATTATTGTTGGGTAGTATAACTTCAGAACCTACAAGTTGTACGGAATATGCCGGTCCAAAAGTCAGATGCCGGGAAGTAGTAGGCACGGAAACAAAAATAACGGTAATAACGATTATATGTGCTGTCAGAGAAATAAAAATCATTTTGTGGAATTTGCCCTTGATGTCGCGGTAATCGTTGTGAAACATCAGGGGTGTCATTTTGTTTCCTCGGGCGGTTCAGTGATCATTCCGAGCTGATCTACGCCGGCCTTGCGTACTTCCGACATGACTTCAACAACAAATCCATAAGGTACGTTTTTATCGGCGCGCAGATATACTTCACGGTCTATTCTATTCGAAAAAATTGCTTCCAGTTTGGGATTTAACTGTCCCAGTGATAATTTTGTTTTATTTAGAAATATTTCTTTAGCATCGGTTACCGTCAGCACCAGTTTTTCTTCGGTGACATCAATGCTTTTTGACTTGACCCGCGGCAGATTTACATCAATGCCCATGGAAAGCATGGGAGCTGTAACCATGAAGATAATCAGCAGCACCAGCATAACGTCAACCAAAGGAGTAACGTTAATTTCGGCCAAAGGTTTATCTTGATTGTTTCTTTTGCGTAAACGGCGCATAACGAATAAGCTCGAGATTTTTATTTGTGAACAATATAACGCTCTACAATGTTTAAAAATTCAGAGGTAAAATTGTCCATTTCCTGAACTATATTTTTGGATTGATTTAAAAAATAATTGTAAAAAATAACTGCCGGTATGGCCGCGGCCAACCCGGCGGCGGTGGCAATAAGTGCTTCTGAAATACCGGGAGCAACAACGGCAAGAGTAGCCGAACCGCGGGCTCCGATTCCCTTGAAGGTATCCATTATTCCCCACACTGTGCCGAATAAGCCTATAAAAGGACTGGCCGAACCGGTCGTGGCCAAAAAGCCTAGTGAACTTTCCAGTTTAGTCATTTCCGTGTTGCAGGCCTTATTCATTGATCGTTCTATATTATCCAGAGAAGAAAGACCGACTTCTTCACTTCCCTGAGCCGTTTCACGTAATGGTTTTTTTATGTTTGTAAGCTCTGTGTAACCGGCACGAAAAGCTTCGGCAGTAGTAGAAAAAGAATATTTCTTGGCTACAGGCAATACATCAGATAACTTGTTGCTTTTCAAATATTCCGCGTTGAAGTCTTCATTCTCTTTTTTAATCTTTCGATAGTTCAGATATTTCATGAATATAATTGCCCACGAAATCACGGAAAAAACAAAAAGGAGCAGCAAAACAAATTTAACAACGAAACCGGCGTTGAGAATCATGCTAAAAAGGTTGCTATTGAAGCTGCCTCCCAAGTCTAAGGCACTGATATCTTTCACTTTTTTGTCTCCAGAATAGAATTAAACTTGGTGTGTAAACTAAAGTAAAAAGATAGCCTTGTCAATACATTTTTTTGTCAGAATCCTTAAATGGTATTGACAAGTATTTGTTATTATGTATATTCATTTACATCTGCTAATGCTATTGGTATCATTGTCGTATATTTAAGGCCACACGATAATTTTTATAAGGGGGAAACTCGGTATGAACAAAGGAAGAGTTTCAACTCAATTTTTGTTGTGTCTTCTGATGATGCTTCTACTGATCAGCGGTTGCACCAATACAAGCGATGATTTTATTGTAGCTTCGTCAGCCCCGAATACTTACAGCATTTCAGGCGCTGTAAGCGGAACTACTGGTGTAACAATCAATCTGACGGGCGCGTCCACCGCTTCGGTAACTACCAATTCATCCGGCGCGTTCACTATCACGGGACTGGCCAGTGGGGAATATACGATAACACCCGTGAAAACAGGTTATAAATTTACGCCTTCCAGTGCGGCCGTGACTGTCAGTGGAGGTGATGTCACAGTTCCGGATTTTACAGCAACAGCAGATAGCTCATCTCGGTACAGCATTTCCGGTACGGTAAGCGGGGATGTGAAGTACCAGGTGCTGGTAACACTTAGTGGTGACGGTTCGGCAACTACCAAAACAGATAAAAACGGGAATTATACTTTGTCAAATCTTGTTGCCGGCAGTTATACTGTAACACCATCTCTTTCAGGCTACACATTTAGTCCATCCTCCTTAAGTCCAACCATAAGCACGGCAAATATCACCGGTCAGAATTTTACAGCAACAGCTGTTCCGGTTTTATATGATCAGGCCGATCTTGAGGGAATATGGAACATCAATATTCTGAGAAAAGGAACAGCCAGACAAGAATGGGAGCGTTTCAGAATTTCGGTCGATAGTGGCGGTGTTGCTAGCTGTATTTACCATGACAGCAGTACAAAAGTATTGACATCCCAAGGTACCCTGCCCGCTGCTTTGGCGACGGGCGTATACAGTTTTTCCGTCATTAACGAAACAATGCCCGAGGGCACGGTCATCGTGCAAATTAATGGTGAAAAAATATCAGGAACTTATAGCTCTGCCACGCATCAAATCACTTCCTGCACGCGAGGTTATGGCGGCACCACCGAGGCAGCACATGATGCAGGCGATGTGGTGTCATATTATAGTCCCACAGGCGAGACAACTTGCCCGAGTCCATTTACTTTAACGTTTACAATGGCAGCCGGCGTGATAACCCCGAGCGGTGCAACTGCCGCAGATTTGGGTATCAGTCACATGACGATGACTTCCAGTAAAAATTTCATTGCCGGAACGGGAACGAGGAGCACTGATTCCAGTTACCAGTTGGCTGTCATGCAGAAAGAGGTGACAGGAACAGTTTATACGAACAGCGATGTATATAATAAAAATTTCGTTTACCATCAGTTACAGGTGGGTAAGATAAATCAATGGGAACGTGCGACAGGGCAAACCGATTCCGGTGGTGCGATAAGGCTGACCAGCTTGACCACACCGTTCGGTTCTGCTGCCGATATGCCGAAATCACTAGGCGTAACCTTTGTTTTGAGTACAGATACCGGACGTGTTGATATGAGTGGAACTGTTTATGCGTCTTTTCAGGGATTTCTTTCTGACGATAAGAAGACGATTGTCGGAACATATACAGATAATATTGAAAACTACTCGGAGGTTGATGATGGACAAAATGACTATCATTTGATTATTTTCCAGATGGATGATCAGACTTATATTGCCGATGCGTTGCCCGGAACATATGTTTCTCATTTTCTCGGTATCGGCAGCCAGTACGGCGGGGGTTATTTTACCACTACAGTGGCCGGCGGCGGTGGAATGACCTTTAGTGATTTTTACACAAGCAATGGTTCCTTTACTATTCCGGCTACAACGTCAGGTTCAATTGGAGCGTCAGGTGTAGTAACGATATCCGGAATTCCTTCGTACCATGGACAAATGTCCTACGATGGGAAATTTATAGTTGGTACAAAAACGTTATCCAGTGGAATTTACGCGCTTCAGATCGATACAAAGTAAAGAGATTAAATTTATTTAAATAAAGTCCCGTACCTGGCAGGTACGGGACTTTATTGCGTTATGGAATAACTTATCAGAGTGATTCCGGTGTAAAAGCAACAACGTCGTCTATTTTATCGGTATCAGCCAGAATCATAGCTAAACGGTCAATGCCCAGAGCGATGCCGGCGCTCTGAGGTACGGTTTCTAAAATCTTGAGAAATTTTTCCGGCATTTCGTAATGTATCCAGTTTTTGGCGGTGCGCGCCTTCAGCGCTTCTTCAAAACGTTGTCTTTGTTCATCTGCATCTGTCAATTCCGAAAAGCCGTTGGCTAACTCCAATCCGCCGATGTATAATTCAAAACGTTCAGCCACGTCTGGATTGCTTTTTTTTGTTTTAGCCGGCGCCGCCGGTTGTGTTGGATAATCGTAAATAAAAGTTGGCCGGTCGATGCCCAAAAAAGGTTCAATGTATTCCACCATGATTTCATCAAACTTGTCCTGATGCAAAGCCTGCTGCAAGCTGATCGGCGCGTATATGTTAAAGACAGCCGCGATGCTGATTTTCTCCCATGGCGTCGCCAGACTTATTTCTTTGTTTTGCCGGGTGATATTTTTGTCATGTCCCATATCTTTAAATGCGGCAACAAGCATTGCTTCGCACTGATCCATAAGTTGATGATAATCAAACTGAGCCACATACCACTCCAGCATGGTAAATTCAGGTAAATGTTTATTACCTCTTTCAGCGGCGCGAAAACATTTGCTGATTTGAAAAATACGCGGATAACCGGCGGCCAACAAGCGCTTCATGCACAGTTCCGGAGAAGTCTGTAAAAACCAGTTTTCCGAGCGAATGGCTTCGATGTGTTCTTCGGGCGCGGGCGAAGGAATTCTGAGAGGAGTTTCAATTTCCAGAAAATTGTTCTGAATAAAGAAATAACGTATGCTTTGAATGAGCTTGGCGCGCAACTGTAAAGCACGCATTTTACACGCTAATAAAAAGCTATCATCCTGATGAGATTCAGTCAAAAAATTAACCTGAAAATATTAAATTTTGACACGTGTCAGATACTCACCCGTCCGTGTGTCAATCCGGATTTTTTCACCTTCGGTAACAAAGGTTGGCACTTGAATCGTATACCCCGTTTGCACCTTGACCGGTTTTGTGGAACCGGCGGCAGTATCGCCCCTGGCCCATGGTTCTGCTTCAGTAACGATAAGCTCAACAAAATTAGGCAGGCTTATGCCGATAGGTTTGTCTTCAAAAAGCAAAATTTCCACTTCAATATTGTCAGTCATGAAATTTTTGGCATCATCGACCTGATCTTCCGTAAGATAGACCTGTTCATAGTTTTCGTTATCCATGAAGCAGTATTTATCGCCTTCCTTATAAAGATACTGCATTTTCTTTTCGCGCAAATCAGCGGATTCAAATGTATCTACAGAACGAAATGTTCGTTCAAATTGGTTGCCGTTGATCATGTTTTTGAGCTTGGTGCGGTACAGCGCCTGTCCTTTGCCGGGCTTGACGAAATTAAATTCAATGATTACGTACGGCTCATTATCTATTTTGATCCGCAACCCTTTTCTTAAATCACTGGCAGTGAACATAAAAATCTTCTCCTTGCTTGATTTAACAAAATTGCTTGTTTGTTCCTGGCGCTTCTCTAATCTATTTATTGGAACTTGTCAAAAAATGTTTATGATTTTTTAAATCATTTTTGATTGCTTTGGACATCACATTAAGCGGTATCTTGCCTGCGCTTCCGGGTACATCCAGAACGTATTGAGGCAGGCATAAACCTGAGCTTTGCTTCCATATTTCTTCCATCATAATTATGCCCTTTTTCGGGTCGGTTCGAAAGTGCGTACAGCCTTTAACCGGGTCGCAGTGAAAAAGATAGTAAGGCCGGACGGATATTTTTTGTAAACCATAAAGCAGGTTTTTCATTACTTCCGCCGAATCGTTAATTCCCTTGAGTAAAACCGACTGATTGGAAACAGGGATTCCCGCTTCCTGAAGCATTTGGCAGGCGCGTGCTGATTCAGTAGTTATTTCATTTGGATGGTTGAATTGAGTATTAAACCATAAAGGTCTGTAACGTTTGAGTATCGAGCAAAGTTCTTTGGTTACCCGCATGGGCATAACAACGGGAATTCGGCTGCCGATGCGCAAAACTTCTATATGAGGAATTGCTTTCAAAGATGCAAGAATCTTTTCCAGGGTTTTGTTATTAAATGTTAGGGGATCGCCACCGGAAATAATCACTTCTCTGATCTGCGGTGACCGGATTAGATAGCGAATCATTTTTTGAAGCCGTGCGTTTAGACTGATGTGTTTTGTTGGAGACCAAAAGCGCTTGCGGTTGCAGTGCCGACAGTAGGTGGCGCAATTCTCGGTAACGATTGCCAGACAACGATCACTGTAACGATGAACCAGTTTGGGAACCGGCATATGGGAATCTTCCTGAAGAGGATCTTCGGCAGATTTATCAAAGTTGATTTCCTGCGGATGGGGTATGCACTGAGAAAAAATAGCGTCTTTTGTGTCATTGTTCTGAATAAGGGACAAATAATAAGGTGTTATTGCCATGGGATAAAAAGGGTTTACAGCTTTAAACAAATCTTTATTTAGAACTGTTTTTCTAAAAATATTTTCCAGCGTTTCCAGTCGTGTGACTCGATTGCCAAATTGCCAGCGCCAATCGCGCCAGTCTTTTGCCGATGCGTTAAAATAAGAAAGAAAGTTTTTTTTGTTCATAATGAGCCTTGATTTTCATCCAAAGGGTACTATGTCGCAACGAAGTGCACGAAAAATCTTAGAGCGAATTATCCCCGTAGCGAAGCAGTGTCCCGCCTTGACTTCATATATAAAAGTCAAGGCGCTTTCGTATCACAAAATAAGGCGCTTGCAAAGCGAATCAAAGAAAGTTAAAAATAAACATAAATTTATCAAACTTATAAATCCGGTGTAATGCCAATGACTACTATCCAGCAGAAAAAAGAAAAGGTGGCAATGCTGTCGGTTGCCTCTAATTCTTTTCTTGTTTTGTTTAAGGTGATTGTCGGTATTGTAATAGGTTCCGTTTCTATCATATCGGAAGCCATTCACTCGGCTATGGATTTGCTGGCCGCAATGATAGCCATGTTTTCCGTGAAAAAATCCGGAGAGCCTGCCGATGCCGATCATCCCTTCGGTCACGGCAAAATAGAAAACATTTCCGGCTTTGTAGAGGCGCTGCTGATTTTCGGCGCGGCATTCTGGATATTGTTTGAAGCGTTGAAGAAATTGATGGATCCACAGAAGATAGAATACGTCGGCCTTGGCGTAGCCGTCATGATATTTTCCTCGCTGATAAATTATATTGTCTCGCGCAAGCTTTTTCAGGTAGGGAAGGAAGCCGATTCCATCGCGCTGGAAGCCGATGCCTGGCACTTACGTACAGATGTCTATACTTCCGTCAGTATCATGGGCGCCTTGGGAATAATATGGATTGGTCAGGAGTTTTTCCCCTCGTTAAATATTAACTGGATTGATCCGGTTGCGGCGCTATTTGTTGCTGTGCTGATTATGCGTGCCGCATATAATCTGACTGTAAAATCTATCCGCGGATTGATGGATGAGCAATTGCCACCGGACGAGGAAGGGTATATCCGTCGTATTATAAGTCAGGAAACTACTATTTACGGTTTTCACCAGTTACGGACGCGTAAATCCGGCAGTGTTCGTTTTATGGAATTTCACATCAAGGTTGATCCGCAGATGTCCGTACAGGATTCGCACAACATTACAAAAGCATTAGAACAAAATATCAGAAAAAACTTTTCTGACTGTGTAATTACCATTCATATAGAACCGTGCGAGGGTGAATGTTCAGATGTTTGTCTGTCCGGATGTTTATTGCCGGAGTGGAAAAGGCCAAGAATTTCGCAAATTTCTTCCTGAATTATTAAAGCAGCCACAATTACTAACAGTCCAACAATAGTAACGACATTGTGGACGTTACCACTACAGTCGCCACCCCGGCGCAGGCCGGGGTCCAGTTTAAATAATTCTGGATTCCGGCTAGATCCATGCCGGCCTGACTAATAAACTATCATGGGACAGTGTCGTAGCTGTAATATATAGAAACCACTAATTAAGTTGACATAAGAAATGTTTATTTTTCCCTTTTCGGGTTTCAAAGTGGTTTTGG
>MAEO01000124.1 GCA_001683985.1 Smithella sp. M82 | reverse complement strand
GAGAGGTTTGAATTTTACCAAATTTCGTTTTCCGGGGTCTTCCCGTCCGGCTTTTTTAAAAAACGAGGAACCGAACTGAAAATCTTACCTGAAAGTACCTATCAAATTTGGCCTATGGCGACAATTGCCAACCTCAAAATGACTGTTTTGGGAGCCCATTTATGATGATTATACCCCTTGCCCCGTTTTCGGGTATCCATCCGCCTATATTTTCACCGTCCCGATGATCTGGTTCCCTCGGAACAGATTGAAGGCCATCTGCCTGAACAGGTTATCCAGTGCATTTTTGATCATCCGTGGAAACCTCGCCCGGAATGCCCCATAATGCAGGTGGCTTACCCCGAAGTACTGCTCGACTATGTAACGCTTCTTTGACAGCTTTTTATTCCGCTCTATCTCAGTTTCGGTTAATTTCGTCGTCGTTGTGTCTTTTCTCATGATGCCGTCTTCTATGTTATTCATCGCCAGGAAGTCTCGATTCGGTTTTCCATAATATCCCTTGTCGGCATACACCTTCTCGATAGGCTCTTCGGTATGACAACTGGAGGCAATGATGAAGGGTAAGTAGGTGCTGTCGCTCACAGAGGCCGGGGTAAGTTCCGTGGCAAGAACAAAGCCGTGATTGACGTCAACGCTCGCATGTTCCTTAAATCCGTAATGAGGCTTTTTGTTTTTGACAGTCCAATCAGACTCTATATCTCTCGAGAATTTAAGTGTTTTGCCGTTCTTGTCCAGCTTCCCCTCCGGGGCTTCTCTTTTTGCCTGCTCCTTTTCTATCTCCTCTTTGCTGATCGGATGGCTGGCGGATTGGACCAGGCGGGCGTCAACGGCCACCCCTTCATTGATGACAAAACCCTTTTGGGCAAACTGCTGGAGGATAACGCTGTTGATCCTGGTCATCGCATCCTTGGAAAGACGGCCCCGAAAACGGGAGAAAGTCGAATGGTCAGGGGACTGCTTGTCAAAGGACAAACCAATGAATTTCTTGAAGGAAACGCGGTCGTTGATCTGGTTTTCCAATTCCGGATCGGAATCGATCTGATGCCATTTCTGAAGCAAAAGGGCTTTCAGCAGCATCAGTGGCGAATAGGCATCGGCGCCCTCCTTACTTCTACCCACGCCATAGTTGGCCTCCAGAAGCTTCCGCACTTGCGACCAGTCGATAAGTTGGCTTATCTTTTCGAGTCTCTTCAGGCTGCGGTTATTTTCCATGGAACTCATAAGCGACATTTCGGCGAAGGTCATATTGGTATCGATTCGTTTGTAGCCCATATATCCTCCAGAGAGAAATTTGATGGCGGAAATATGGCACAAATTAGGCAATATGTCAAGTAATATTGGATATTTATTGTAATTTTTCGTGAGTTTTTCATGTGATCTCCGGGGAGCATCTGATCAAAAAATTCGGTACGGCCTCTTCGTCGGGAACAGCCAGTGGTGAGCCGGGTCTAAATCGAAGTTGTGCAAAGCTCTC
>MAEO01000012.1 GCA_001683985.1 Smithella sp. M82 | reverse complement strand
GGGGATTGAGGGGGATTTGATGAGGATAGTTTTTAAATAACAATATAAACAATAACTTAGATGTGTATTTTCAGAGGAAACCACCGAACACAGCAATGAAGATTGAAAATATATGATCGATACTTACGCCCATTGTCAATGTCTGCGCGATATCTTCGGGCACGACAGCAATTTTCTTCATATATGTTGCCCGTGCCATACTGACAGCTATCAGCAAAGGTAAGAAATAGCGGAAACAATGATAGTCAAAAGACCCGGCAATTCACGGGGAAGCTCCAGAAGACCACGCTGAAGATTGTTGATAAAAAAAGTTTCACTCAAAAAATTATTAAAAGTAGAATCAACAATGCTCTGAGAAAATCCAAAAATAAATGTCGCCGCTAAAAACAGCCGGAAATCCCGTAGTAATTTTAAGAGAGTTTTTCTGGTCTGCTTAATCACTGGGATAAAATCTCTAATTTTTGTAATTCTTGACACTTTTCCATAATTTCCATATATGTTTGTACATAAAAAAAATAAAGGATATTTTTCCATGACCAAGCCCCGAATTCTCTTTATGGGCACACCTGATTTTGCGCTTCCGGCTTTACGTCTTTTACATGGCCAAAATTATCCGATAGTCGGCGTAATAACCCAGCCGGATCGCCCCAAGGGGAGAGGCTTAAAAGAAGCTGCTCCTCCGGTTAAAAACCTGGCGCTGGAACTCGGCCTTCCTGTTTTTCAGCCGGAAAAAGTAAAAGACCAATCTTTTCTGGAAATTTTCAAAAAACTTGATCCGGATATGGTTGTGGTAGTGTCTTTCGGCCAGATTCTGCCCAAAACCATTATCGATTATCCGTTACTGAAATGTTTGAATATTCACCCCTCCCTTCTGCCAAAATACCGCGGCGCCGCGCCACTTAACTGGCAGATTATCCGCGGAGAAACAAAAACCGGTATTACCATCATGCTGATGGATGAAGGAATGGATTCCGGCGATATTTTGTTGCAGAAGGAAACGGAACTCGGCTCCACAGAAACTTACGGCGAACTGCATGACCGTCTCGCTTACATGGGTGCGACAATGCTTGTAAAAACCATCGAACAAGTTTTAGACGGAACCATAAAGAGAAAACCGCAGGATGTTTCAGGCGTAACATTCGCACCACGTCTGAAAAAAGAAACGGGAAAAATTAACTGGCATAAAAATGTTTCAGACATCATAAATCTTATAAGGGGATTAAATCCCCTACCAACCGCATATACTTATCTGGACGGACAATCTCTGAAAATTTTTACAGCCGAGGCATCACCCGAAAAAATTAATCTTTTACCGGGCACAATCGGTACTGCCAATGCAGCAGGGTTACCTGTTGCGGCAGCAGACGGTTACGTTATTTTAAAAGATGTACAATTAGCAGGAAAGAAAAGAATGCCGGTTTCGGACTTCCTGCGCGGCTATCATTTAAAGCCGGAAAGTGTTTTGCAATGAAGTGAACAACATTTGCATCAATCGGAGGGCCGGGATTTTATGCATCGTACGATTTTTAACACACCTGTTCTAAAATCATTTTTACGTGGCATTTCCCTGGTTCTTTTAAAAATACTCGGTTGGAAAACACACGGCGAGTTACCTAAAATTAATAAATACGTGATCATTGTCGCACCGCATACATCCGATTGGGATTTATTCTATGGAATTATTCTGGCATATGCCATGAAACTTGACACCATTTACGTCGCCAAGAAAGAATTGTTTCGCTGGCCTTTTTTTCTTTTGATGAGGCGGTCGGGAGGCATTCCGGTTGACAGAGCATCGCACACTCATTTCGTCGAGTATATGGCATCTCAATTCGAGAAAAGTGAAAAATTTGTTCTCGCTATGGCTCCCGAAGGCACCCGTCATAAAAAGGACTGCTGGAAATCGGGTTTTTATTATATTGCTCTGAAAGCACAAGTTCCCATCCAACTGGCCTTTATTGATTACGAAAGGAAAACCGGCGGAGCAGGCCCTTTAATATACCCTAAGGGTGACCTGAAAAAGGACATGGAAGTAATTCGCAATTTTTACCTGACAGTTAAAGGCAAATATCCCGAAAAAGCAAGCTCCGTGATTATCTGTGCTAAATCATGAGAAAATCTGTTCGCCATCTGGCCATAGACATTTTAAATCAAGTTTGCCAAAGTCATTCTTTCGCCGGCGACTTGCTTGATTCATGTCTGGATTCAAATTCGCTTTCCGGAACGCCGGATGGAAGACTGCTTACTCATCTTGTCTATGGTGTACTGCGTCTCCGCGCTCATCTGGACTGGATATTGACTAAGCTTTATAGCGGTAATTTCGAAAAAATGGATGAAGTCATTAAAAATGTCCTCAGGCTTGGTATTTACCAGCTTAAATTCAGCGACCGTCTTCCGGACTTTGCTGTTGTGAATGAAGCAGTTAAAATCGCCAAAGTTCTTAAGCCGGATAGAAGCGCTCTGGTTAACGCAGTTTTAAGAAACTATCTTCGCCGCGGTCAGAATCTGCCCTTTCCTTCTCCCGAAAAAAAACCAGCCGAATATATAGCCGCCTTTCATTCGCATCCGCTCTGGTTGGTCAAGAAATGGATTAAGATGTTCGGCACTGAAGAAACGATTTCTTTATGCTCTGCCAATAATGAACTGCCTTTATTGACCGCCCGTGTCAATACTTTGAAAATATCGCGTAAAGATTTGATGCAAAAACTTATAGTAGCCGGATTCACACCGGAGGCAACCGAATATTCTCCCGATGGCATTATTCTGAAAGCGTCCACCAGTCCCCTTCAAAAAACCGATTTCTTTAAGAGTGGTTTTCTGCGTCTTCAGGATGAGGCGGCACAACTGATTTCGTATCTGATCAAACCAGACACAAATGAAACTATATTGGATGCCTGTGCAGGTTCCGGAGGCAAGGCGACACATCTGGCCGCCATTCTTAAAAACAAAGGAAGAATCGTCGCGATGGATCGCAATCCGGGTAAAATTGCCGAACTGAAATCAGAAGCAACAAGACTTGGAATAAATATTGAAACACAAACGGGCGACTTGGAAATTGGTCTGCATGATTCTCTAAAAGAAAAATTTGATTATGTTCTAGTAGACGCTCCCTGCTCCGGCACGGGAACATTGCGTCGCAATCCGGAAATCAAATGGCGCATTACTCAAAAAGATTTACGAAAAATTACCGCCGTTCAGAAAATAATTCTGCAAAACGCATCGACGGCTGTTAAAAAAGGCGGATACTTAATATACTGCACATGCTCACTCCTGTCTGAAGAAAACGAAAATATTGTTGATGATTTTTTGAAGCTTTATCCTGATTTTTCTTTATGTCGTCCAACTGAACCAATTTACAGGCAATTAATTTGCGGCCCCGGGCTTTTTCATACTTATCCGCACAGGCATAAGATGGACGGTTTTTTCGGAGCTGTGCTTAAATATCAATAATATCGAAATCTTATATGTTAAATTTCAGTTGACGTTTCCAATGAAAAAATGTTATTAGCTCCTGCAATTTTTTAAGGAGCAAAATAATGTTTGTAAAACAAATGCAGGTAAGCACGATGGCAGTATTTGCCTATCTGGTCGGCGACCAGATAACCGGCGACGCCCTGGTTATTGATCCGGCTGCTGATGTTAAAGGAATTATTGCCGAAGCAAAAAAAAATAATCTTCGCATTAATTATATAGTCAATACTCACGGCCATGTTGACCACATCAGCGGCAACACGGAAATGCAAAAAGAGACCGGCGCCAAAATTATTGTTCACGAAGACGACTCCATTATGCTGACTCACACGCCGGCCATGATTCTACGAATGTTTGGAGCAAAGGCATCTCCGCCGGCCGATATTATGGTTAAAGACGGCGATATAATTTCCGTAGGCAATGTTGAGCTTAAAGTTATCCACACTCCGGGACATTCTCCCGGTGGAATCTGTTTATACACACCGGGATATGTGTTTACCGGAGATACTTTATTCGTCGAAGCTGTAGGTAGAACTGATTTGCCGGGTGGATCTTGGAATACAATGTATAAAGCTATAAAAGAAAAACTGTTTTGTCTGCCCGATGACACTAAAGTGATGCCCGGACACAATTACGGTCGCATGCCAACTTCTACTATAGGTCATGAAAAGACCTGTAATCCATTCGTTCAATAAAAGGAGCATATTTTATGAAACCCACATGACGGTCTCCGTCACAAAGCAGGATGAAAATGGCCAAGTTCCTATAGACTTCACCGCAGGAATGATTACCATTGGGACCATTAGTACAGTTTTTACCATATATAATTAAATCAATATATTAGAGGTGCATTTTCGAGTGAAAAACAGCATACAGACGACGGATTTTAAAAATCTGAAATTGGTCAGCCGTGGAAAAGTTCGCGATATTTATTCTGTGGAAAACTATTTGCTTATCGTCACTACCGATCGCATCTCGGCGTTTGATGTTATCATGCCCGGTCCTGTGCCCGGTAAGGGTATAATTCTAAACCGTATGTCCGCCTTTTGGTTTGAGAAGATGAAAGATATTATCGCTAATCATATTGTTTCTACAAATCCGGTCGAATTTCCCGAAGAATGCGCTCCCTATCGCCAATATCTGGAAGGCAGAAGTATGCTGGTTAAAAAAGCTGCTCCGCTACCGGTTGAATGTATTGTCCGGGGTTATTTAAGCGGTTCCGGCTGGAAAGATTATCAGTATAATAAAACAGTTTCCGGTATCAGGCTTCCGGATGGATTAAAAGAATCATCCAAATTACCCAAACCTATTTTTACACCTACTACTAAAGCGGAGGCAGGTGAACATGATGCACCCATAAACAGGCAAGAAATGGAGGATCTTATCGGAGCGGAATTAACCGACAGAGTTATAAAAATCTCGCTCGCTATTTACGAAAGAGCAGCGGTAATAGCGCTGAAGGCCGGTATTATAATTGCTGACACAAAAATGGAATTCGGTCTTATAAACAAAGATTTAATTCTAATTGATGAATTGCTGACTCCCGATTCCTCCCGCTTCTGGCCTGCCGATGATTATGAAGAAGGCCGACCGCAAAAAAGTTTTGACAAACAGTTCCTGCGTGACTATCTTCTCTCTATAAAATGGCAACAAAAGCTGCCCGCACCGGAATTGCCCGTGGAAATTATAGAAAATACAAAGAAAAAATACGAAGAAGCGCTGAGGCGCCTTGTGGAGTGATATATCTTTCAATATATTGACTTGGACTGAATTATTATTAGATTATAGCTGACTCCGATCAAAAAGATTTTCCCCTTTAAGGAGATATATTTTGAGCATTAAAAAACTGCCTGATTACCGTTTAAAACAAAAACTACTATACATAGACAAAGTTAATGATAATGTACTTAAGGATTACGGTAATTCTTTTTTTGATGAAGGCTTTTTATCCGATGCACTCGACTTTTTTCAAAAGGCAAACGATAAAGAAGGCATTCAGAAGATTAAGGATATGGCATTTAATCGCGGCGATGTGATGCTTTTCCAACAATCCGTCAAAGCCCTTAACCTGGAACTGAAACCAGCCGACTGGGAAGGTATCGGACAGAAAGCCATCGGTTTTAAAAAATATTCTTTTGCCGGGCACGCTCTCGAAAAAGCCGGCAATAAAGAAATGCTTAATTCTCTCAAGAAAATAATGCAACAAGAGGTTGATTCAAAAAGCGCATGACGACGAAGAAAGATTATTACGAAATTCTAAACGTTGACAGAAATGCTTCGGATGAAGAAATAAAAAAAAGCTATCGCACAATAGCAATGCAATGCCATCCGGACAGAAACCCGGGAAATAAAAAAGCCGAAGAAAAATTCAAGGAAGCCGCGGAAGCTTATGAAGTGCTAAGTGACAGAGAAAAAAGAGAGATCTATGACCATTACGGCCATGAAGGACTAAACAGTACCGGTTTTAGAGGATTCAGCGGTTTTGATGATATTTTTGCCCATTTCAGTAATATTTTCGAAGATGCTTTCGGATATAGTAATATGCACGGTCATTCCCGTTCCAGCGCCCGTGCAGGTGCCGATTTACGCTATGACCTGAAAATTTCTTTCATGGAAGCCGCCTTTGGACATACCACCACCATAGATGTGGAAAAACTGGCAACATGCCGTAAATGCCACGGCACAGGAGCTGCTCCAGGTTCATCTCCGGAGACATGCCGTACCTGCAAAGGGCGCGGTCAGGTCATCCAATCAAGCGGATTTTTTACCATCAGCTCCACATGTCCGCACTGTAATGGACACGGTAAAGTTATTTCCAAACCTTGTGATAACTGTCACGGCAGGGGTAAAGAACAAATTTCCAAAACCGTGCAACTGAAAATTCCTGCCGGTGTGGAAACGGGATCGCGTTTGCGTCTGCGGGGGGAAGGAGAAGCCGGAGAACGCGGCGGACCTGACGGAGATTTGTATGTATTTATACACGTCGAAGAACATGAATTTTTTTCAAGATCAGGCGATGATATTATTTGCCGTATTCCTATTTCCTTTGTCAAGGCTACTTTAGGCGCAACTATCGAAGTGCCTACACTTCAAGGTAAAGAAAAATTAAAAATTCCCAAAGGCACGCAGAACGGGCAAATTTTCAAACTCAAAGGTAAGGGAATACCTCATCTGAGAGGTTACGGACGCGGAGATCAAATTCTGGAAATTTTCGTCCAAATTCCCACGGTAATAAGTAAAAAACAGGAAGAACTTCTGGTAGAGTTCGAAAAACTCAATAATACAGCCAGTTGATTTTTAATCATTTCTTATCTTAAATTTTTATACCATTTCTAAAGGAAGTTTTCGCCATGCTGGCAAAAATTCCCGGAAATGAAAGTTTTTATTTATTATGCACTCCCGATCAAAGATGATATTGAGGCGTCTAGGCTGGAGCCCGGCCTGCGCCGGGTAAACTCTGAGACGTATTACTAATACGTCGAAGAAGCCGACGACACAGCCAACAAAAATAGCGCTTTAATTTAGGAATGGTATCGCATAATAGCGATTGCAATACAATATAACTTGTGCTTTAAATATCCTAACGAAACTTACCGGAGGAAGAATCATGAAAAGAAATAATTTTATGCTCTTGGTTTTATCCTTGTTCGCTCTTTTTATTTTTTCCGGTTGCGCGGCGTTAATCACAGGAGGAGTCGCTGCCGGAGCGGGCACGGCAGGAACTTATTATTATATCAACGGCGAATTGAAAACAGATTATAGTTATTCATTCGATGAAGTATGGGAAGCATGTGAAAGAACCATAGCCGAAATGAAAGGAATCGAAGTTATTCCTGAAAAAGAAATTGCCCGGGGAACAATCAGTACATTGATAAACGACGAAAAAGTTAAATTCGACATTACTTATAAGGCAAAAAATCTGACGACAGTAGCAATTCGCGTCGGCTTAATCGGCAATAAGCTGTCTTCCCAGCTTCTTCATGACAAAATTGCCGATTACCTGGCTAAAAAATAGCCATAAGACAGCCGGGTAATTAAATGAATAAAAAAGTTATCCTAGGCATACTGATCAGTATCGCCCTGGTTTATTTATCCGTAAGAGGGATTAATTTTCAGGACGTTTTTCATGATCTGAAAAAAATCCGGTTCACGTATGTTATTTTTTTCACCGTCCTTGTCCTGATAATGCAGTGGTTACGGTCTTATCGCTGGGGCGTTATGTTACAGCCGATGAAGAAAATAGATCAATTTTCTCTTTTTTCCATTACATCGGTGGGCTTTCTGGCAATAGCGGCGATTCCGGCCCGTATTGGCGAACTGGCCAGGCCTTATTTAATTTCCCAAAAAAGTTCCATAAAAATGTCTTCTGCGCTGGGAACTATTCTTGTAGAAAGGGTACTGGATAGCTTTACTGTATTGGCAATTGCCATAATTGTACTTTTCTTTATCGATCTGCCGCCATGGATGATTAAATCAAGTATTATTTTTTTTCTGCTCGCCTTGTTTATGTTTTGTTTTATTATTTTTCTAATCCTGCGCAGAAACGCGGCATTAAAGTTAATCAACATATTTTTAAGCAAGCTACCCGGCAAATTCGCGAATAAAATAGATGAATTGATTCATCATTTTATCGATGGCTTTCAGGTTATTACCAATATCAAATTGCTTTTGTATTTGATTGTTCTTTCGGCTGTAATCTGGCTTGTGGATGTTGCGGCAATTTATATGTTGATTGAGTCCTTCGGTTTTGGCCTACCGATAATGGCGTCATTTGTTTTAATGATCATTCTTATTGCGGGCATAGCTCTTCCCACGGGTCCGGGTTATATCGGCAATTGGCATTTTGCCTGTGTCCTTGCTTTGAGTCTTTTTGGCCTGGCTAAATCCGAAGCTCTTTCTTTTGCCCTTGTTTATCACTTTTTATCTATGGTGATCGTCGTTGTACTCGGAGTCGCATTTCTTCCCTTCAACAAATTCTCGATCCCCGATATGAAGAAGCAAATTAATAATGTCTTCGGAAGCTAAGACTGATCTTTCACCGCGATCTTCAGAGCTTTTAATTTCTTGTGCAGATTACTGCGTTCCAAGCCAATTGCTTCGGCGGTCTTGGAAATATTTCCTTCGTTTTCTTCGAGTTTCTTTAAAATGAATTGTCTTTCGAAATCCATCTTGGCATCTTTAAATGAATCTCCCCCCGCCGCCTGAATGTCAAAAGTCGTCGCGGTTTCCTCTTTAATGCCTAAAAATGGAATATCTTTGGCCGTTATTTCATTTGAAGGAGTCAGGATAATCAGTCGCTCGATTATATTTTTCAACTCACGCACATTACCCGGCCAGTCATGTTTCATTAATAAAGCCAGGGCATCATTCGTCAGTGTCTTCGGTTCCATACCTTCTTTGGTGGTAAAATCAAGAATAAACCGTTCTACCAAAGGCTTAATGTCTTCTTTTCTCTCGCGCAGCGGCGGAACAATCAGGGGAATTACATGCAGCCGATAATAAAGATCCTGCCGGAAACGCCCCGCCTTCATTTCTTCTTCCAGATCTTTATTGGTTGCGGCTAAAACCCGCACATCCGTATCGATTAATTTATTGCCGCCGACCCGTTCAAACTTTTTTTCCTGTAAAATGCGCAGAATTTTTGCCTGCGCTTTCAGGCTCATATCGGCAACCTCATCAAGAAATATTGTGCCTTCATGAGCAAGATCGAATTTGCCGCGTTTCTTTTCTGTAGCCCCGGTAAAAGCTCCTTTTTCATGGCCGAATAATTCACTTTCTATCAGCTCTTCCGGTATTGCTGCGCAGTTGACCTCCACGATATCTTTGTGCGATCTTAAGCTTAAATGATGAATCGAGCGTGCCACAAGTTCCTTGCCTGTGCCGTTTTCTCCCATAATCAAAATCCAGGCGTTCGTGGGAGCAACAATGCCGATCATTTCTTTAAGTTCGGCTATCGCCGGGCTTGTGCCGGTAATTTCATACTGATGAGAGACTTTTTCCTTTAATAAAACATTTTCTTCCTGCAACCGAATCAAATTAATGGCGTTGTTCACCAAAATTATAATTTTATCAAGCGATAAAGGTTTTTCGATAAAATCAAACGCGCCAAGTTTCGTGGCTTTTACCGCCGTTTCGATTGTACCGTGACCGGACATTACAACAATCAGCATTTGCGGATTTATCTTCTTAATTGCCTGCAATGTTTCCAGACCGTCAATACCCGGCAGCCAGATATCGAGTAAAACAAGCTGAGGCATTTCTTCGTCAACAATCTTAATTGCTTCTTCACCACTGCCCGCGACAAGAACCTGATAGCCCTCGTCTGTTAAGATTGCCTTCAGAGACTGGCAAATGCTTTTTTCATCATCAACTACCAGAATTGTCTCGTTCATGTTCGTTTCTCAGATTTACCTTTTATTTTTTGCACATAATTACACTTGCGACACCGGCAGATGAAAAGAAACAACTGTTCCTGTTGGTTTATTGTCAGCAACGCTCACCTGACCTCGATGGTCGGAAATAATAGAACTGACAATTGCCAGACCAAGACCTGTTCCCGCTTTCTTTGTCGAAAAATAAGGTTCAAAGACTTTTCTTTTATAACTCGCAGGAACACCCCTTCCGTTATCCGCCACGATTACTGTGGCTTTCCGGTGTTGTTCATCATAACAAACGATAATATCGATATGACCGTCTTTTTTATCAATCGCCGCAACGGCATTGTCCAGCAGGTTGATCATTACTCTGTTTATTTGTTCCGCGTCCAAATCAAAGGTCGGCAGGCCCTCGGCAGGCTTAAATTCAAATACGATATCTTTGTGCGTATCCTGAAAAAGTAAAACCGCCTCGGCAACCACCGCATTCAGGTCATTGGGCGTGAGCGTTGTCACCGGCATTCGCGCGTAACGTGAAAATTCATTGACCAGATTTTTCAGCACCTCGACCTGATCGATAATTGTCTGGGTGCATTCTTTAAACACTGATTCTTCTTCTCCTAATTTATCTCCGTATTTTTTCTGTAACCTTTGCGCGGAAAGTTGTACCGGCGTCAGTGGATTTTTGATTTCATGCGCCATGCGACGGGCTACTTCCCGCCAGACCGCAGCCCGTTCTGCCTTTTGCAGCCGAGTCAAGTCTTCAAAAACTACGACAATACCGGAATGATTACCTTCCTCGTCATGAATTGTTGTAATAGTCAGCAGAACAGTAATCGCCTTATCTTTAAGCATGATTTCCAACTGCTTTTCCAACACACTCTCATTGTTTTCTTTCATTTCCTGTAGAAATTCGTCAACCAGAGAAAGATGTTCCGGCAACATCAAATCGCGATAATTTTGGAAAAGCAACTTATCGGCTTTTATATCGAACATATTTTCCGCAGCACGGTTAATAGTAGTGATAACACCGTTTTTATCTACGGAAATAACTCCCGCGGAAACATTGCGTAGAACCGTTTCCATATATTTTCGCCGCTGTTCCAGATTTAAATTCGCTTCTTCCACGCTGTTCTTGCTTTTCTTTAAGTCCACGGTCATCTGATTAAAAGATTTGACCAAAAGACCGATTTCATCGTCTGCTTCTATATTAATACGACTGTCCAAATCTCCCTGCGTAATTCTATTAGTCGCCAGAACAAGATCCTGAACAGGGTCGGTAATTCCCTTGGCCAGAGTCATTCCAAACCATATTGCCAGAAATATGATAACCAGTGTCACGATAGTAAGCGTAATAATATAATTTGATTTGATCGGATTCTTAAGTAGTTTGATTTTACCATATTGTTCCGAGGCGTCGGCTATACTTCTGAGTTTATCCACAAAGCCATGGGGAACAATGTAGCTCACCGACACACGGCCAATTACTTCCGAAGGCACCGCGAGCGAAAAAACCGGCACTATACCGACGACTGCATCTCCGAGATTGGTGGGCTGAATCGTAGATTGTTCTTTACCGGAATAAATATCCTCTATCATTTTGGGATCGAGGTTTACCGGAGTAAGTTCCGGGTGCTCGGCATCAGTAAAAACCATTCTTTCTTTTTGAAAATCAAAATAAGTTTCGATCATACCGACTTTATAATTTTTCCGGCGCTGATTGATAAAACTTTTCAGGTACTCCACTCTATCGCTTTCATATAGCCGATTTCTGGAAATATCGGCGCTGATTTGGCGGGCATTGAACTTGGCTTGTTCCTCCATTTGCTGATAATAAACCTGAGCCACTTCCAAAGAACGGTTTAAAGCATCGCCAATCTTAATATTGAACCAGAAATCCATGCCGTATGAAAGAAAATTTACAGCAAACAAAAAAAGCAAAAATGTCGGGATAAGGGATAATCCGACAAAAGTAGCAACCAGTTTCGTTCTTAGCCTGGAGCCGATAACTCCGCGACGATGTTCGTAAAAAAGTTTGACGACATTCCTGATAATCAGAAATAGCAGGAGAATTATCAGAATAACATTAATACTGGTAAGACCGTAAACGAAAATATTAGTTGACAGAGGCAAATCGTTTTTATTGAAAAATTGACTGGCAAGCAAAGTAAATGTAATTGCCAGCATGCCAACAACCACCATAATAATCAGTTCGCGGCGGCGTTTTCTTAATTCCTTTTCATTAATGCTGCTTTTTTTTTGTCGTATTCTCATCGGCTAATCAATCAATGCAGTCTGGTGCACAAAAAATGAACTTAATCGCTAATAAGAAAAGTTCTGTCGATTCCATGCTGTTTCGAAATCCCAGTAAGAAACAAAGAAAAATATATATTCCATATGCAAGGGTAAGCGTACCTTATCCATTTTTATTTTAATCAATATATAATAATTCCTACCCTTGATAAGCGATGACATAGGTACAGCAACTATACCGTTAAAATCTGCCATCGCTTTCTGTGCCCTTTCAAAATCGGAAAAAACAACAGGCTGAGGATTGCCATTGGTGTAAATACTAAATGTTTTTTTGAGATTGTCATATTTCATGGTGCGTTTAATTTCATGACTTGCCAGTTTTTTATCCCAGACAAACGACCTTTCCTGATAGACTTCAAGCTGTAAAGTAAAAACGGCCGGTATCCCGGCCAAAATAGCCATTTCCATTTCCGGTTTAAAACCATTGACCAATCGCGCGTATAAAAGAACATTGTCCCTGTTATTTGTAATCAGAATATCGGTAATTCTCGGTTCGATTGCCTGAACCCGGATTGGTACTGCCGCAAAACCGAAGATGATAAGCAAGAAAACCAAAAACAAACTTTTATTTTTTATCTTCTTCATAAAACGCCTGTTTACCTGAAATTTAAAGCGAGTAAAATCACACTGTTCACCTATTTAATATCTGACAGGCGAATACGTATGAAAGAAATCAGCCTTAAAATTTAAATTATGATCCTAGGCAACCCAGTGATAAAAATCAAGGTTTATTTAATTTAGGCATGAATGGCGTCGAGGATTTTAAAGGAAGGAATTTTTTTGAGAAAATTATGCTTATGCGCTTTTTCTTTATTTACACCGTTGACAATTTCCCAGCATTCTTTTTTAGCCATTAATTCTCTAAGCAAAAGGTTATTCAAACGATGACCGGATTTGTAAGCCATAAAATGTCCGATTATAGGCATGCCCAGCAAAAACACATCGCCGATCGCATCAAGAATTTTATGTTTTACAAAAACATTCTCCATGCGCTGCCCCTCTTTATTGATAATTTTTTTGTCATCCAGAACAATCGCGTTTTTCAATGACCCGCCCAGCGCCAGACCTTTGGCCTGCAGAAATTCCAGATCTTTCAGGAAACCGAAAGTTTGTGCTGCGCAAATTTCTTTTTCATAAATCTCGTCCGAAAAAGTCATATCGAATGATTGCCTGCCGATAACAGGATGCTTGAAATCTATTTCATAAGTTATTTTAAATTCATCTGAAGGCATAAACATGGCGCTGCCGTCGCCGTTATTCACAGAGACAGGCTTTTTAATAACCAGCATCTTTTTATTTCTCTTTTGAACATGCGTTCCGACTTCCTTGAACATATTAACAAAAGGAAGCGCGCTGCCATCCATCACAGGCACTTCAAAAGAATCAAGCTCTACAGCCGCGTTGTCAACACCCATACCACTGAATGCCGATAAAAGATGTTCCACAGTAGATACAGTTACTCCATTGGAACCCAATGTTGTGGCCAGCGTTGTATCACAAACATTGTCGTAACGGGCTTGAATCGGCTCGGCTTGGGGCAAATCCTTGCGAATAAAAACTACACCTGTATCAGCAGGAGCCGGTTTGATTTTCATGTTGATTTTACGGCCGGTATGCAAACCAACACTGAAACAACTTATTTCTTTTTTAACTGTACGCTGAAGATTCATACTTTTTCCTAAAATAAATGCTTGTATTTCAAATAACAGCAATTAGCATACCAGATTTAAAAGCAATTAAAATAAATGATAAGTTCTTGTAATAATTGTATTTTTGAATAAGCATGAATTGACTATAGCAAATTATTTTGATTTTTGTGTGGCAAAAAAGCCACAGTAAATTACTTACAAACCATTTCGATTTTTTTGGATAACGCGGCGGCAAGGAGGAGGCTCCCCCGCATGCGCGGGGCAGGCATCCGGCGTATATGCTCCGGAAGTGCGACCTAAAAGGAGCACAATAAAAAAAATGAATCATTTCCTTGCCGGTTAGCTACGCCACAATTGCGTAGCTAACTAATACGTCGAGGAAGCCGATCCCGATATATCGGGACAGACCAACAAAGTTAGCCGAAAAAAGCGGCATGGTTTCACTTATAATATCGCTGTTTTTCGCTATATATACACCCGCAATAAGGTTGTCGGTACATACCCAATTCTTTGGATATCTTTACGCCTTCTGTCCATCCTGGACGAAAATCCTGATAATAAAAGAATATTCCCAGTTGTTGGCTTAAGGTTTTCCCGATTTCCTTAATCATATCATGATTTTGGTATTTGCTGTAAAGCAGTGTGGTCGTAAAGCCATCATATTTCCCCCGAATCGCCATTTCGGCAGTGTAGGCTAAACGATTCCTTATACAGAAAGCGCATCTTTCATCTTCCTTTAGATTAGCTACTGCGCGTAAAAATTCTTCCAGCGGATAACCTTGCTGCCAAATAATATTTAAAAATGTTTTATCCGAATAATCTATAAGAGTCTGGCGGCGTCTCTGATATTCCTGATAAGGATGAATATTGGGATTGTAAAAAACTCCGGTGATTTGATGCCCATGAGTTCGCAATTCCTTCAAGGGATAGATAGTGCATGGTCCGCAGCATATGTGCATTAACATTTTCATAAATGTAACAAGCTTTACGTTTATCTAATGCTAAAATATTTCTCCCTGTCCTGTAGCCTTAAGCCCAAAGTGTTCATAAGCTCTGGCGGAAGCGATTCTGCCGCGGGCGGTTCTTTGCAGATAACCTTCCTGAATCAGGTACGGTTCGTAGACATCTTCGATGGTCACCTTCTCTTCGCCGATGGCCGCGGCCAAGCTCTCCACACCGACAGGCCCGCCGTTGAATTTTTCGATAAGCGTCAGAAGCAGCTTTCTGTCCATCTGGTCGAAGCCCTTCTCATCAACTTCAAAAGCCTCCAGCGCCTCGCGCGCGATTTTTTCGTTAATTTTTCCATCAGCTTTTACTTCGGCGTAATCACGAACACGCTTGAGCAGACGGTTGGCGATACGGGGAGTACCGCGCGCTCGTCTGGCCAGTTCTTCGGCTCCGGCAGCGGCGAGTTTTATTCCCAGAATGGAAGCGGATCGTTTAAGGATGATCGCGAGTTCCTGCGGCGTATAAAATTCAAGACGGAAATGCATACCGAAACGATCGCGCAAAGGTGACGTTAACGATCCGGCACGGGTTGTCGCACCAACTAAAGTAAATTTGGGAATATCGAGTTTCATTGATCGGGCCGACGGTCCCTGCCCGATTAAAATATCAATATGAAAATCCTCCATCGCCGGATACAGAATTTCTTCAACCACGTGAGAGAGCCGGTGAATCTCGTCAATGAAGAGAACTTCATTTTCATGCATATTAGTCAGAATCGCCGCCAGATCTCCCGGTCTCTCTATAACCGGTCCGGAAGTCACCTTGATATCGACGCCCATTTCTCTGGCTATGATATAGGCCAAAGTGGTCTTGCCCAAACCTGGCGGACCATATAAAAAAACATGATCGAGCGCTTCGCGACGCTTTCTTGAGGCTTCAATAAAAATAGCCAGATTGCTTTTGACTTTCTCCTGACCGACATAATCTTTTAA
This sequence comes from Smithella sp. M82, assembly GCA_001683985.1. Taxonomy (GTDB): domain Bacteria; phylum Desulfobacterota; class Syntrophia; order Syntrophales; family Smithellaceae; genus Smithella. The sequence continues at coordinate 17,938 of MAEO01000012.1, read as the reverse complement.
TTTTGTCGGGCGCAAGGTAACTTCAAATTCACCGTCTTCCTCGGCAAAAGAGGAACTGATTAAGGGATTTTTTGTTTGTTTATCCATAGTTTAGGCCTTGTCCGTTAAAGTTATACCAAGTCGCATTCTTTAGCTAACTTTGTTGGCATCGTCGTCGGCGTCCTCAACGTATTAGTAAATACGCCTACGGCACTTGCCGCCGCGTTATCTTTTGAATGCAAGCCGGTATTATCCGGCAAGAATTTTTAATGTCTTTTTCAGGAGTTTATCCATACCCAACTCTTCTTCTGACGAGCGCAAAACCTTATCCAAAGCGTCTCTGGCAATGTTGCTTTTATAACCTAAATTTACCAATGCGGAAAGAACATCTTCCATTAGAATATCATCTACACGACTCTGAACACCGGCCGCAGGAACTGCCTCCAGCATTATTTTCTTGAGAACTTTTTCTTTCAATTCCAGAATCAAGCGCTCGGCCATTTTTTTGCCGACTCCGGGAATCCTGACCAGTTTGTTCACATTTCCGCCGGATATAGCGTTTAGAAGCTCCGGCGCTGAAATACCGGAAAGAATGTTCATGGCGACTTTAGGTCCGATGCCGCTTACAGAAATCATCAGTTGAAAAAAGTCTCTTTCCTGCACCGTGTTAAAACCGAACAAGTTAATTGCGTCCTCTTTCACATTGGTATGAATATGCAGAGTTATCGGCTGTCCCGTTTCCGGCAACTCATAAAAAGTAGTCAACGGAATAAACACGCGGTAACCGACACCCTGAACATCAACAATAACGTGAGAAATTCCCTTGTAAACAATTTTACCGCTGATTAGAGCAATCATCAGATTGGTTTTTCCTTAAAGAAATTAGCATGGCATATCGCCGTGGCCAGCGCGTCCGCGGCATCTGCCGGAGGAAGTTCGGGCAATTTTAAAATAGCTTTGACCATTACCTGCACCTGTCTTTTTTCCGCCCTGCCGTAACCCACCACCGCTTTTTTAATCTCTAACGGTGAATACTCGAATATATCTATCATTTTATCCGCGCTGGCAAGAATTACTACACCTCTAACCTGAGCCTGTTTAATCAGACTGCGGACGTTTTTTCCGTAAAAAATATTTTCCAGCACGATAGACTGAGGCGCGGCCAGAGAAATCACTGCGGAAAGCTGCTGATAAACAGAAATCAACGTTGCGGATAAAAGTGAATCTTTGGGGGTTTTGATTTCGCCGTATAGAACAGGCCGCAAATAATTCCTTTTTTTTTCGATGATGCCGTATCCTGTAATGTGACTGCCTGGATCAATTCCTAAAATTCGCAATTTTTTTCATTCCGTAAAAGAGATTTTAATTTCTCCAAACAACATTTATCGGACAATCAGAAAACCGTTTCTTGTCATTTCGACCGAAGGCGAAAGCCCGGCGAATGCTTGGGGAGAAATCTTTCAACGTCCCGTACCCCGGGACTCCTCGAAATGACATGCTGAGAGTCACTTTTCAAAGATCCAATAACAACACAGAGCCAATAGCAGTCCGGCATCCGCTAGCTTAATTTTTTCATAACTTCTTCATCTATATCAAAATTGGAATAAACATTTTGAACATCGTCATTGTCTTCGAGTTTTTCCATCATTTTGAGCATTTGTTCTGCTTTGTTGACTTCCAGTTTAACCGTATTGGAAGGAATCATACTGATCCGCGCTTCCAGATGTTTGATTCCCCTGTCATCCAGCGCCTTTTTGACAACTTCAAAGGAAGCTGGATCCGTAATTACTTCGTATTCACCGTCTTCGCTTTTTACATCTTCCGCTCCGGCCTCCAGAGCATGCTCCATAAGGGTATTTTCATCGACAGCTTTTTTATCAATGATAATACTTCCCTTTTTTGAGAAAATCCACGACACACAACCGTTCTCACCAAGATTGCCTCCGTGTTTGGAGAAGATATGCCTGATTTCCGACACAGTTCTGTTTTTGTTGTCGGTCATGATTTCCACAAGAACCGCCGCCCCGCCCGGACCATAACCTTCATAGGTCACTTCTTCAAAAGCAGCAGCGCCCTGGTCGCCGCCAGTGCCTTTTTTAATCGCGCGTTCGATGTTATCCTTGGGCATATTTTCTTCCTTAGCCAGCATCACCGCTTGCCTGAGACGAGCATTGCCATCTATATCACCACCGCCGAGCCTTGCCGCCAGGGTTATTTCCTTGATAATCTTGGTAAATATCTTACCGCGTTTGGCGTCTATCGCGCCTTTTTTCCTTTTAATAGTGCTCCATTTGGAATGGCCGGACATGTTACTTCTCCTTAATAATTTTCATCCTTTTTTCTATTAACACAAGCAAATAAGCTTGTAAAGTTTATTGCTTCGTAACTTAAATTACCGCTTCTAAATCAAAGATAATATCAAAGAATAGCTCTTGCTTTTATGAAAATTTATCCCCATACGCTTCGCTTCGGGGATAGTTCAACTTACGCTTCAAGCTTCATTTCATTTGCTCTCAGCGAGTGTCACTACTATTTCGTGGTGATTACCCAGACTCTATTCCAATCTTTCGGTGGATTTTCAATAAGTTCGCGGCATTGGGCAACGTAAGAACGTGCCGCCGGGTCATCCCGGGCAAGACCGGAAAAAATGTTTTGCGCTTGTTGAAAATCTCCGGAATAGAAAAGTTTCAGTCCTTCGGCAAATTTCTTCATTACCTGTTGCTTCTGATCGCTGATATCCTCCGGCAGCATCGGCTCATAAACTACCACCGGTTCGCACCTACCGACAACAGCAACGCGGGAAATCTCCCGTACCGGGTAAGCGCCGGCCATTTTTTTCATCGTGGATTCCGAAATCAAAACATATGTGCCGAACTGTTTATTGATGCCTTCCAGACGCGCCGCCAGATTAACGGCATCTCCAATCATCGTATAATCAAACCGTGAATGGGATCCCATGTTGCCGACAACTGCGTGACCGGTATTGACTCCGATACGCATCTTCAAATCTTTACCGATGATCTCCTTAAATTTCGGACGCATCTCGGCCAGTTTAGCCTGGCATCTAAGCACAGCACGGACACAGCGAACCGCGTGATCCTGCTGCTCCAGTGGCGCGTTCCAGAAGGCAATAATTGCATCTCCTTCATATTTGTCCACCGTGCCGCCCTCTTCCTGAATAATATCCGTCATGGCCGTCAGATAAACATTCAGCAAATTGGTCAACGCTTCAGGGTCAAGCCCTTCGGAGAGACCGGTAAAACCTTCCAGATCGGAGAAAAAAATGGAAAGTTCGCGCCTCTCACCGCCAAGCTTCAGACGCTCCGGATGCACAATAATCTGTTCGATAACTGCCGGACTCAAATACTGTTTGAAGGCGCTCTTGATAAAGGCCTTCTGCCGTCCTTCGGTTGTGTAATAAATCAGACCGGCGCTGAAAAGCGTAACGGCAACGCCTGTCTCCTGCACCACCAGCGGCAACCAGAATCCCAAACGGTAAGCAACCAGACAAAGAATAACCGGCACGCAGATAAAGAGAACATAAATCAAAACGCTTCTGGAAATGCCGGATACCGAAGAGGTGGCAATACCTGCCAAAAGAACAACAAGCAAGGTCAAAATGATCACCACGGCAGATGGAACAGGCCGCATGAAATCATTGCTCAGCAGATTATCCAGCATCGTAGCCGAAATTTCCACGCCTGGATAAACACCGGATACCGGTGTGGGACGCAGATCAAAAAGTCCCGGAGCTGTAAACCCGAAAAAAACATAAGCATTTTTGAAATCTTCCGGGTTAACTGATGGAGTTTCTCCGTTTTGCAGACGCAGTTCGCTTTGAATAACCGATGCAGCGCTGTAAGCTATGTGTGTTCCCGAAGGTCCCCGAAAATTAAGGATTATCTTCCCTGCTTTATCGACAGGGATGACACTATCGCCTAACATTAAACGTTCATGATAAATTTTCAAAGGAATATCCGGTTGAGACGACATATAACTTGCCAGCGCCAGTGACGGCAAAATCTTATTGTCAAATATTTCAAAGAGCGCCGCCCGGCGATAAACGCTATCCGAATCCGGATTCATGTGCACATTAGCCAAAACACCGGCAGTAGACGATATTTCCGCAACAGGAAAGGATGCCCGTTCAAAAACAGAATGACTTTCTGTATCAGTAAGCCACGAGTCAATTCCCTGAACATTTAGTTTCGGCACAGGAGCAAAAGAAGGCCAGCTTTTTTCACTGCCTTCAGAATGGCTAAGAAAAACAGCTCCTACAAAATGTTTAAAACCGCTGATCTCAGATGCAAAGGACTGATCATCCGCTACGCCGTATTTGGAAGGCTCGGTAAAAAGCACATCAAAGGCTAATGACCGGGCACCGGCGCGTTTACAGAATTGAATAATCATATTGTAAACTTCACGCGGCCAGGGCCAGGACAAACCGTTTTCGTTTTTAGCCCAGTCCAAAGAGTTCTGATCCAGCATAATCAAGCGGATTTCTTTGGTGTGCTGAGAGGGTTTTGCCATCATATTGACCCGCCAGTCCCAGGTCTTTACTTCCCAGCGATCCAGAAAGCCAGGCAAAAAGAAAATCAGCGCAACGGCGAAACCGGCTATTCCCGCCAGCAATCCCTGCATAAGTTTGGATTTGACTATTTTTTGAAAAACCATATCTCAAATCCCGATTGAATATAAACATCGGCGATCATAAAATTTATAAAAGATTGCTTTTTCATCCAACAAATCAATTTTTTCTACAATAAATGCCCTACAGCTTTCGTAAACCTTTCCTTGCGCACAGCCGGTGGCTCAATTGAGGTCAGAGCTATTCTGCTGTTGTCTTTCAATTCGGCAATTCTGCTCTGAGGTGAAGGATGAGTCCTGGCAAAATCATTACCGCCGGGTTTCATTTGCCTCGCCATGACATTCAACATATCAATCAATGCGGCCGGATTATAGCCTGTTCGTTTGAGAATTGTTACAGACACCGCATCGGCCTGATATTCATAGGCACGGGAATAACCGTTGTTGATCATGGTATTGGCAATGTCGGAAATCGCACCGCCAAACTCCCGGGTTAATTTTATGACATCCTCCGAACCGAAGGATTTTGCACTTTCCTGTACCAAAATCGCAAGAGCTTCTGTCACGCGCCCTTTTTCAATTGCCTTCATCCCATGTCTTAACTGAACATGGCCGATTTCGTGAGCCAGAACAGCAGCCAGTGCGTCTTCCGTCCGGCAGCAGCGAATCAATCCGCGCGTAACAAAAATATGACCGCCGGGCGTGGCAAAAGCATTGATATCATCCGAATCTAAAGCCAGGAAATGATAACCTCCGAACAACTCCGGCATATCCGAAGCCATCGCCAGTGTCTGGCCCAGCAGATTGAGATATGCATTGATTTTTGCATCCGACAAAACAGAATATTTTGTAAGAACCACAGCGCCGACAGACCTGCCGATATAGTATTCCTGTTCCGGTGTAAAATCTTCCATACTTCTGGACACAGCCTGCGTGCTCCTGCGGATGGATTCGCCCTGAGCCTTGGTGAGAGCCCCGGACTGCACACCTACATCCGTGGCAATGGTAGTAACTGTCTCCACTGCCGCGCAACCAGTTAAGGCTGCTAATGTCAGTAATATTGCATAACGAGATAACTTATTCATGGATTGCTTCCTTCCGCGCCGAACACCAAATTACCACCGGCAATAAAATCTTCCATCTGCTCCGGCGACACTTTCATTGTTTCCATTTGGTTTATCCATGTGTAGTCAAGATTCTTGTTGTTTTTTTTGTATTGTGCTTCCACTTCTTCGTTGAAGCCCTTGCCGGCAAGAGCAATTTCCCTGCCGGTCACAGATGTTCCTACCGTGCCCCGCCCGGCCTTTAAAACTATACTTTTACTGGTCAGCGCAGTTTCATGAATCCATCCCTGAACATTTTTACCTGGTATTGATACCTTTTTCCAGGCTCCTTTCTCCTGCAAGACTGTCACGCGCTCACCGTAAGACAGCTTTGCTGTAATTTTGCCAAGAAATGATGGCGTAATACGCAGTTGGCTCTCCTTGATTTGTATACTCATTATTTTCTGTGCTTCCACAGTAGATATCAGAAATAAAACACAAATAAGCGCAAGGCAAATTATTATGTACCTTCTATGAAACATATTAGCCTCCTTTTAATACCAATCTGCTTTCTTGCCTTTTATAAATTAATTACAACGAATTTCTTTCAAATCAAATTACCGCCTTTATCATAGCGATATATTTTCTGCAAATGTCACAATAATAGTCAATGCCGGCTTTCGCCATCATTTTTTGTTCATCAGTGACATCATGAGTAATTTTTGCCGGATTGCCGGCAACTACTTTACCGGCAGGTATATGCATACCTTTCGGTACAATTGAACCCACCGACACAAAAACATCTTCCTCGCAAACAGAGTTAAAAAGTAAAATAGCTCCTATACCAATCACACACCTTGATTTGATGATGACATCATGAAGAATAGTACCGTGAGCAATAGTGACATCCTCTTCAATTACAACCCGGGAATCGGGATAAACATGAATAACGGAATTATCCTGAACGTTGGAACGATTGCCGATGACGACAGGTCCGAAATCTGCACGGATGGAAACACCGGGGACAATCAGGCATTCATGAGCTAATTTTATGTCACCAATTAAAACAGCATCAGGGTAAACAAAAGAATCGGAAGGCACCTGCGGTCCCTTACCGTCAAACTCATAAAGCGCCATGATTATTATTTCCCCCGGCAATTATTGATTCACTGAAATATTAACCGATCCGCCCCGTCCTAAAATATCATGCAGGTGGATATATCCCTTCAATTCCTTTTTCCCATTAACTACGGCAAAGGAAGTTATTTCTTTTTTCTGCATTAGTTCCAATGTCTGAGCCAGAGAAATATTTTCATCTATAGTCTGAGGATTTTTAGTCATAACCTCATTAATAATTTTCCCTTCAAAAGATATTCCATTGCTAATCATGCGACGCACATCGCCGTCAGTAAAAATCCCCAGAAGTTTATTTTTCTTGTCGGTAATTAAAACAAATCCGACATTTTTAGCATTAATTTCCCGCACCGCTTTTTTGACAGATTTTCCCGCAAGAATTTTGGGAATTTGTTTCCCGGTAATCATGGCATCCTTTACGGTCTCTCTTAACCTGGTGCCCAGATTTCCGCCCGGATGAAATCTATAAAAATCTTTTTCTTTAAATTGCTTTTCATCAATAAGAACAATGGCCAAAGCATCGCCGATTGCCAAAGCGGCTGTAGAACTGGAAGTAGGAGCAAGACCGAAAGGACAGGCTTCTTTTTCCACTGAAACGTCAATGACTATATCGCTTACCCGGGCAAGAGTCGACGTCATATTGCCGGTAAAAGCAATAATCGGAGCGCCTGTATGACGAACGGAATTAATAATCGGCATAAGCTCACCAGTTTCACCGCTATTGGAAATGGCCAGCAATATGTCTCCCCTGGTGACAATACCCAGATCACCATGAATACCTTCAACAGGATGTAAAAAAAGCGCCGGCGTCCCCGTGCTTGTCAGGGTGGCTACAATTTTCCTGCCGATCAGGCCTGACTTGCCGATACCGGTAATGATAACTCTTCCCTTGGATTTACAAATTAAATTCACGGCACGGGCAAAGTTGTCGTCAATTTTATCGACCAGTTGCAAAATGCTGCGTGCCTCTATTTTTAATACTTCTTTTGCCCGTTTGATTATGTTTTGTCTCTTTATCATTGTTTCTGCCTTTATTTAATAATGAAAATTAATATTTTTGAACCGGATTAACCTTTTTAAAATTAGCAAAAAAACACGGACAAAACAAGAATGAATTAAAGCAGACTGTCATTAAAATGATTTTTTTCAAGTATTTAAGAATTTGGCACTACCCGATTATTTTATGGGAACAAAACCACAGGATTGACCTGACAAAAGGTATCTGCTACAACATTTTCTAATCAAATTTACGGAATTAAAGTATGAAAGCCATTTTCATTTCTGACGCCCATTTACGGAAGTTCAGCGATAACAGATATAAAAAACTGTTGAATTTTCTTGATGATGTTAAAGAAGGAAATATTCCGGCACAAATTAACAATAACGCAACGGACATAGTTACGGCAAAAATTAACGATCTTTATATAGCCGGAGATTTATTCGATTACTGGTTTTGCCGTAAGGAAAAAATTAATCCGGAATTTAAGCCGATGATTAATAAATTAATCGAACTAAAAAAAATAGGAATTCGCATTCATTTGAGCGAAGGCAATCACGATTTCTTTATGGGAGAATATTTCAACGATGTTTTGGAAATGGAAGTATTTGAAGAAATGACCAATGCCCAACTGGACAATTTAAATGTTTTGATTGCGCACGGTGACACCACCGACAGCAACAATACCAAATACTTATTGTTTCGCAAGATTTTACGCAGCCGCATTTTTTACAACATTCAGCGTTTGATTCCGGCCACCATCAGATGGAAAATGGCCGGACTTACTTCTACTGCCAGTAAAGAACTGACGGTCGAAGACGGCGACGCGCTGGTTAAGAAAATGGAATCTTTTGCATTAGCCATGTTTCAGGAAAATTATGACGCGGTAATTATGGGTCACTGTCATGTGCCAAGCTTCAACAACTACACTATCGCGGAAAAGAAAAAGACTTTTGTTACGCTGGGTGACTGGATAAGTTACTACTCTTTTCTATACTATGAAGACGGCAATTTTTTTCTGAGGTATTACCGGTCATAGATATATACTTAAATTTAACGATTAGTGAGGATTGAACATATGAACTTTGGAGGAATTTATCCGGCGCATTCATTGCGCGATGCTTTATTTGTTGTTGTGCCCGTTGGGTATGATCTGACTTCCACTTATCAGCCGGGAAGCCGCCGGGGGCCGGCGGCTATCATCGAAGCTTCAACCAATATGGAACTCTATGACGAAGAATTAAAAAAGGAAACATATCTGGCCGGCATTCACACAACGCTGCCGCTTCCGGTCGATTCGCGCGGACCGAAGAATATGACAAATATTGTGCGTAAAAAAATTGCCAAGATCGCCGATCTTAACAAAATTCCGGTGATGCTGGGAGGAGAACACAGTATCAGTCTTGGAGCAGTACAGGCATTAAAAGAGAAATATCCCCAGTTAAAAGCGCTACAATTGGATGCTCATGCCGATTTGCGGGAAAGCTATCAGGGAAGCCCTTATAGCCATGCTTCTGTTGCCAGAAGAATTTCCGAAATCTGTCCGTTGATTCAGGTTGGTATCAGAAGCATGAGCAAAGAAGAAGCGGATTTTTTACAGCAAAGCAAAGTAAAATCCTATAGCGCCGATTTCGCTGTCGAAAAAAAAGACTGGTTCAAAACAATTTGCAAGGACCTGAGCGGCGACGTTTTTGTTACTATTGATCTGGATGTTTTTGATCCTTCCATAATGCCTTCAACGGGCACACCCGAACCCGGTGGTTTATACTGGCAAGATGTTTTGCGCCTGCTGAAGTTAGTTGCAAGCTCCTGTAAGATACGCGGTTTTGACGTAGTAGAGCTTGCACCGATTCCGGGCACTGTTGCACCGGATTTTATGGCGGCCAAACTTATCTACCGATTTATGGGTTACATAACCCAATAGCCATCTTAAACCAAATTTATCTTAAGCAATTGTGTTCAAGCGCAATTTACAGGGAAGTTATCAAAATAACTCCTTGACAAAAATGGGAGATAATGGTGTAAAGTCCACGATTTTAAATATGGCAATGTCGCGGGGTGGAGCAGTCCGGTAGCTCGTTGGGCTCATAACCCAAAGGCCGAAGGTTCGAATCCTTCCCCCGCTACCAAATAATTACAGGGAATTAGCTTAACAAAGCTAATTCCTTTTTGTATTTTTAGAGGATTTTTTTATAATTATAACGAAAATCTGGTTATTTTGCAAAACAGGTGTATGATTATGTTTATGGAAAATCTTTCCGAATTCTCAGATAAATTTAATAAATTTGATAAAATAATAAGCTTGGGTTGTAACTGCGAGCTTACCTGGAACATTCGCGCTCATTTCGGCATTGAACGCGCTTATCCTCTCGACTGGTGGATAACGCCCTTTCAGGCTTTATGGAAGTTACTGGAGGGCAGATTCCATGATTTATTCAATATAAACCATTTGGAAGTATCTTCTGACCTGCTCACAGTAAGAGATACATATTATAATTTGTTATATCATCACGACTTTAAGAAAACAGAAGACGACAAAATTATTGACGATAATATAGAGCAGCAAATACCTCTGCTGAAGCAGAAATATGATATGCTCATTGAAAGATTTTTTAATGACCCCAAGAACAAGAGAGTTCTGTTTATAAGAAACCGTGACGGAAATATTCCACATCTGGAAAGAGATGAAACTCCGATGAACAAAGATACTTTTGTGCAATTATACGAATTACTGGAAAAATTATTTCCTGACTCTGAAATAAGTCTATTGATCACAAATTGCCCTGTTTTCCCCGGCATACAGCGTAAAAATGGCTGTATAGTGTGGGATATAGTTGCTGATCATTATGATGATTATAAATTTTTCGGTGGTTCCCCTCGCGGATGGCAGGAAATGTTTTCCAGAAACAATATTTTCTATAAAGGAGAAGGACTACTGAATTCGGCAGCATAGAATTAACGATTGTCACGTTGCACCATTTTTACCGCTGCTCAGCTGGACTTTTTAGGCAGACTTAACAAATAATTCTTTCCAAAATTTAAACACATCTCAGTCTTGATCTTCCTCTTCTTCCTTCAATCAATATTTATTTGACATACGGGATCGTATTTTTTATATTTCCGCTGTCAGCACACCACATCAAAATTAGAATAGAGGAGGTGTTCCATGCAACACGCTTCCTGTGACAGATGTAAAACCTTTCTTTGTATTTTCTTTTTACAAATTTTGATCAGTTGAGGTGTACGTTTGACTACAATCCTCACAGGACGGATTTCTTTTAACAAGAATAATTTTTGTTTCTCCTGTAAGACCATCCCAGAGTAACAATTTGTTTGTCAATAATTCTCCTTTGCTCGTAACGTACTTTATGACTTCCGTCGCTTGGACGGAACCGATTACACCAGGAGTAGCTCCGATGATCGGAAAGATTTCAGCAGAAGGGCTCTGAGGGAAGACGCATCTAAGACAGGCTGTTTGGCGGGGTATAATTGTCATGACCTGACCGTAGAATCCCCGAACAGCGCCATGAAAGAAGGGAATATCATGTGCAATGGCAACTCTGTTTAAAAGATATCTTGTCTGAAAATTGTCCAGTGCATCAACGATTAAGTCGGCATCCCCGACAACATCGTTGACATTTGTTTCTTCAATTCTGCAGGAGACCGTTTCTAACTCAACATAAGGATTCATGGCCCGCAGTTTTTCGTCTGCTGAAACTGTTTTTTTTCTGCCTACATCGGCGCTCCAATGCAAGATCTGCCTGTTAAGATTGCTAACTTCAACAACATCATCATCGGCAATTACAATACGTCCGATACCGGCCAAAGCAAGATACGTAACTACAGGCGAACCCAATCCTCCCGCTCCGGCAATCAAAATTTTAGTCCCTTTAAGTTTTTCCTGCCCTTCCTCTCCAAGGAGGGAAATTTGACGTCTGTACCGCTTTAGTTCTTCATCGGTTATTGTTTTCTTTATTTTAGACATACTCTCTAAGTCTCATTTTTCACTCACGCCCCGCCAGCAACCCGGATCAGCGGCCATGATGTCCCCCGTATAGGCATAGGCCCTTCTCCTGCAGCCCCCGCAAATATACCTGTATCTACATTTTCCGCATTTGCCTTTCAGATTTTCCCTGTTTCTTATAACTTTGAATAATTCCGCATTTTTCCAGATATCCTTTAATCTTTCCTTCCTCAAGTCACCCACTTCCAGTGTCATTATATCTCCCGCAGCCACCTTTCCCGAAGAGGTTATGGAATAACTATATATGCTGGTGATACATCCTACGCAGAAATCATAAAAACCACATGGCTCATTCGGATCACTGCAAATCTTTTTACAGTATTCATCTTCGGCAACGATATAACGGTTTTCAAATGCCACCCTCTGCCATCCGTAACGTTTCTGTGCTTCCGTCAAATACCGCTGAGCTTTTTCCAACTGCTCTTTTGATAAAGCCCATTCTTTCTCCTCAGATGCTCTTCCCAGCGGCAGAAACTCTACCATCGTAAAATCCACTCCCATGTCCATGGAAAATTCTACCGTTTTCTCCAAATCATCATAGTTTAAACTCGTAAGTGTCATGATCAACATCACTGTGGGAATGCCTACTTTCACGAGATTTCTAAGGGCATCCATAGTCTTTTGAAAAGATCCTTCTCCCCTGTTCCAGTCATGATTTTTCTCCAAGCCATCAACACTTATTTTTACCTGGGAAAGACCTGCACCCAATAAATCCCAGCACAAACGCTTATCTAAAAGGTAACCGTTACTGTTCATTGCCACTTTCATCCGGCTGGAGGCATATCTCACGATAGAAACGAGATCTTTTCTTAAGGTTGGTTCGCCACCCGCAAACATCACTATTTCGGTGCCGGCTTCAGCAATATTATCGATAATGGCGAATACCTCATCCGTACTAAGTTCATGATGAGGCAGTTCAGGAGAATCAGGCGGATAATACCTGGCGTTGATAAAACAATGCTTGCAGTCCAGATTACATGCATCCGTGAGACTAAACCAGGCAAAAAGCGGCTTACATTCTTTTACTGCACGGTAAAATTTCTCCCGGGTGATTTCTACAAAATTATCCGCTTTATTTTCCATTCGTCTTGCTCAGTCAGTAAGATATTTGATGCAATAGGATGTCAGCTATAGATTTTCAAAACCTGATAATTGTTAACTCTAGTTCTTTAAGAGCCTGTCCCGAAACAGAATTTCCAGGCCTTCCGGTAGATGATGAATGTCATCCATAAGATAGACCGCTCCACGGGGATACCTCTCCAGTAAAAACTGCTTTGTCTGGACATTACACCCGCATCCAATGGTTATCAGATCAATTCCGTTTCTCCGGCAATACTCAAGAGCATCAACTACGCTTACCCCGCAATTTGCAGCTCCATCGGTAATATGGATAATCAGTTTCCTTCTGTCGTTCTTTTTCATGAGCATGGCTGCGGCTATGATTGCCTGGCCCGTCGGGGTCTTGCCTTCAGGCGTTATAGTGTATAATTCACCCTCCCGGTATAGCTGTATAAGATTGCACTGGTTGGACTTTTCCTGATAACCGAAAACTTCCAGATGATTGAAAAACCCCTTAGCTGCTTGTGCAAGGGATACAAAGGTCTGTTCCGCCACTGTCCATGGTTTATGAGCTGTTCCCTTTCCCGCCATGGAGGCCGAAGCGTCCGCTACAATGCTGATGTTCCATGCATAGTCAGAACCTAATATATCCCTCATTTTAAATATTTTCCCATCCAAAGGTACTCGATATAGTCTTCGGGCATCTATCTTTCCCATATCCACGCCTCTGATAATACCTTTTACTCTCGCTCTTCTTGCCATGGTCTTCTGAATCTGGAATATTCTCCTTAAACGTTCCACTTGCGATTGATTTGGATTTAAATTGCATTTCGCAACTGCCCTTGTAAAGATTGTATTCATTGCCTTTGCCCGGGGATCCTCAACAGCCACCGATATATGCTGAGTCAAATCAGATTCTCCCTCATCCAATTTGAAACTCACCTCAGCGGCAAGTTCCTCATCAAGCCCTGTCGGTTTTCCTTCTTCACCATCCTGGCCGGCATCTTCTTCCTTCTTTTCTCTTGTGTCGGGTTTTTTTATCTTGGCGCCGGCTTCATCTTCAATATTAACGGCATCGGGAGCAAAGACAAATTTTTCCCACTCTCCGATGATCGAGCAAATGCGGGTCCACATCTTGAGGTATATCTCAACTCTTCTTTCTCTGCGCTCGGTCAATGTAGAAAGATTCTTCAGCTCTGTAATTTTCTCAAAATTTTCCAGCAAAACTTTAATCAGATCATCATAGTAATAGTGAAGATTACTGGGCAGGGTCTGAAAAAACATTACCTCCCGCCAGACACTGGCTATACTTGAGGCAGTTGGCGGCAGCGAAGGATCCCTTTCCCTTTTATTGATAAGAGTCCTCCAATATTTTGAAAGATAAAGATGCCAAACGGTGGGACGAACCAGTTCAGTTATATAAATGTCTTCCAATGTGCAGATCAAATTATCCAGGTAATCTTTCATTTCTTCAGCCGGCAGGGAAACACGTCGTTTGACCTGATCTTCCACCCATTCATCCCATTCAATGCATCCGAAAGCCTCACGGACAACTTTTCCCACCATGAGGTCAATTTTCTGGAAAGGAATAGGATAAGTTCCCTTGACGTCAGCCGGATTTAAAATAATAGAGTTGCCTGGAGAGGCCGACATGCCCTGCCAGTAAATCGGTTTGACATTAATACCAATGTGGCCGGCCACTTTACGCATAGCGGCCAGAGCAGCAGCCAGTTCAGTAGCTTCATGACGGGAATAATTTTTGCGCCAGTATCTGGAATACTCCTGTTGTGAATATTCCGGAGTCTTATATTTTTTATTATTACTATCGACAGTTTTGACACGCACCGCTATCAACCTCCCTGCGATGAAACATAACCTGGCGGAACATATCGTTCATAGTGACTGATTTCTTCCTTTATATCAGCTGTCTCCACATGAATGGAAAGAAGCAACGATTCCAGAATATTCATTGATATCTGAAGGCTGTAGATAATGGCCTCCCGTAAAGGCGCTCCCATTGCGGCAAGTTCCGCAATCATCAGGCTATGCCTTATAGAAATATCGATAGGAGCCTGTTTGTTATGTCTTAATTTATGCACTATGTTGAGAATGTCATCCGCTACAGACGGGGAAATACCGGTTTTCAGGACAAGGATTTCTTTTTCTATACTAACAGGAGGATATTCCAGACGAATGCGGTAAAACCGATCCTTCAAGGCAGCATCCAACTCATCTGTACCCGAAAATTCCGCACCTTCATTCATGGTGGCAAAAAAGATTACCCGGGGAGCTACTTCAATAAGACCAAATTCATCAATCCAGATGTTTCGGTCCTCTGACAACACCGAAAAGAGTTCATTCAAAGCATGAGGATTTTCAGACCTGTTGATTTCCTCCAGATGAATAACACATCCCGGTACACGAATGACGTTGGAGAATAAAAAACTCTGATAAAAAGTTTCGCCACCTTTCAACCTTTGCTGCCCAAATAGCTGTCCGGCCTCTAAAAGGAGTCCTACCTGAAATGTAGCCATAGGCCTTTTATAGTAACTGGCAAACTGCCTGACCAGAGATGACTTACCACATCCCTGATTACCGGTTACCAGAATGTTAATCGGGTGTTTCTCAGAGAGTTTCTCCAGCCTGTCCATGTTAATCCTGTCCTCTTCCAGAACAAAAAAATACGGGTCTGGTGTTGGAACCTTCAACTGCTTGGAAATGTCAACCATGTTTCCTCCCTTAAGATTTAAAATATACTCTGTTTAAATTCATTGTTCCCAAGGAGAAAATATCTCATCGGGGTGATCAAAAATATATCCAAGGCGTGCCGCTGCATCTTCACGGTTAATGCGGGCATCTTCTTCACTGAGATTCATTGAAGTAATCCACTGTTCTAAAAGCGGCCCGCCGGGCAACCACATCTCCATCGTTTCCCGCTCCGAAACCCAGGCTTTGATTTTTACTCCATGCTGATGGAGTATTTCCCAGATTTCCTCACCTTTACGTTTATCGCAATAAACCATCATGACGGCTTCTTTTAAGCCCAGATTCGCAGGAGGCTTACGATCGTATTTGATACAAGGTATCACCTTGTCTTCAACATATCTATCAAGTTTTTGCGCTAATTCATCAAGCCAGGATTTTTCCCCCAGGACAATCCACTTTCCCCAGTATTGAAGAACCTCACCATTGGTGAGCTCTTTGCCTTCATATAAAGTATATTTTTTACCCATCAATGCTGATGGATGGAAGACAAAGATAAAATGGGAATCCGGTCTGTCTATAATCATTGTTCTTATCACCCTCCCGCTGCAAATGGAATTATGTTGACCTCATCACCTTCCTTCACAGAAGTGGCCATTCCAATCAAGGAGCGAACATTCTGCCCGTCAAGAAAGATCATGAAAGAACTATTGACTTCCCCATTTTCATCGAGCACTTTACCTCTAAAACCCGGAAATTTACAATCAAGATCAGCAATGCACTCCCCTATCGTTTTTCCTTCACAGGTAACCTGATCACTGCCGCCAAGCAGGTCTTTCAATGAACCTGGTACTATTATCGTAATACTCACTTTCCTTCACCATAATTCCAATCAGAAATTTTTATACTATTATATAGTCCAAAATCTACGTCACATAATTGTATATATTGTATCTCTAAGGAAACCATCAAGCAATTTTTTTCGTTTCTTCAGAAAAATACGGGCATATGGAAACATAGTTGATGCAGTGAAACATTCCATGAGTATTAGCAAACATAATATTGGCTAAACGCTGCAGTTTCTGCGGAAGGAATCTTTTTTCATCAACCGGTTTCAGCTTTGACAAAATCGGTATGATAATGCGAAAAAATGGAATAATTAAAAAGCGAACGGGGCTCACGCCCGAGTGAAGTACGCATAGCCGAATATTGACCTTCCCGTTTTTGTCAATGGCTTTAGCGGGACATTTTTCCTGGCACACATTACATTCGTCAGGACACCCCGTCAGGTCTGTTTCAGGCACAGTTGTCATCTCCGGCAAAGGTGCGCTGGTCACGATACCGCCGAGAATAAGCCGCGGGCCATACTTCGGATGGAAAATCAGCCCATTCTTTCCTATCTTTCCAATTTTGACGGCTTCGGCCATGTGGATCTGGGAAACATATCCGACCTTTTCCAGAAAATATGAACTATCCGAACTATTCTTCTTCATGTTTAATCCCTCGCCAAAACGGTATTAGAACCTTAGGCTTTGTGGTTTTCCATGATTCTTTTGGGTAACGAAAAATAGGCCTCTGAAAGGACAGGGAAACAAATAGCATCTAAATTTTTCTATATAACTGACAGGAAAAGACTTGCCTTGGCTCCGGCCCGTGCAACATCCCCAAGGTCGTATCCGCAGGCCACGAGGCGCGCTCGATATGTGAACTCGAATCTTTAAATCCCGGCCCATGTGAACCTCTACTTTAAAATATTCGCAGCAACACATTGTCCAGTAATTATCTATTTGTGTCCTTAATATAGATCAAGCAAGAAAGATACCAGAATATAAATGTACCGATTTAAAAGCTATTTCAAAAGCTTTCACAAAAGAGTATGGAATGACGTCCTTTTTATGAGACATATTTGACCAATCAGTGTCCATTGGAATTGAATAGAATATCTTCAAATGGTTTTGCTTAGTTTTTGATAAATAATTTTTAAAAGTCGGACAGTCGCAGGATTAAGTGACCTTTGAAATAAAATTAAATGAACTTTTGAGATTATATGGCCCCGCAAGCCCTCACAAATACTGGTGCCTGGGGCGGGAATTGAACCCGCACAGCCTCAAGGACCGAGGGATTTTAAGTCCCTTGCGTCTACCAGTTCCGCCACCCAGGCTTAAAATTCGACAAACACGAAAAGTGTTTTGGCTTATATTATTTTTGTATGGTACTGTCAAGGCCTTCCTAAATAACTTTCTCCCGTTAAAATATCGTAGTGCGAACCTTCAGATTCGCTTACTTTGCGGAATCATGCAGTGTGTAGTTCGTGTGACTTTTAGGTTATTAACCCTACAACGACACTTAATTAAATAGATACTTGACATATTAGTTCCCCTCAGTTAGATATTGCTGAAATAAAAAAACAGG
>MAEO01000123.1 GCA_001683985.1 Smithella sp. M82 | reverse complement strand
ACATAGTTAGTTTTCTAAAGGGGGGTGAGGGGGGATTTTCATGCTCCTTTGTGACGGATACCGTCATGTGGGTTTCTCCTGATACTGTTTTGACTCTTTTCTGGTTGCCTTGCGGGCAGAAACAACTCTAATTCTACAACAGTCGGCATCCAACTGCTGGAAAGTATGTACTACAACCAACAAAATGCCATTCTTGTCAATTCCAATTGTAGCCCATCGGTCTTCATGTTCGCTATATGCTCAGTGTCGAAGACGCTTATCATCCTTGGGTCAAGAAAAATAGTGGATGCCTGCTCAAAACCAATCCCGTGTTTTTTTCGATTTGCTTTTGCCTTATTGGGATCCCAATCAAAATAATAACGCACTTGCTACTCCCATTTATGTTATACCCCGAATCCTGAAAATTAGCTGTTATTCAAGATTTGCCAAAAACAGACCACTCATCACGGTATTTTTCGACATCTTTCATATTTATGGCGTACCATTCCGAGTTTTTATTTTTTGAATATACCATTTTTCCAGAAATTACTCTACTTGGAACAATGAAATACTCTATCGTCTCTCCTGATTTATTATGACGTAGATTTACCAACACATAAATATGGTTATCCGACACCTGCTCTTTTACCTTTTTCGTAAGAAGCCAGAAATTGAAAGTGTGCGCGTTTGTTTTAACATTAGAAAATGTATTTCGGCAAGATTGGTCTGTTGCCAAAATATCTGCTCCAATTGCACTTTGAGAAGTAGGCGATGCTATGAATCCTAATTTTGATATAGTTCTGCCGCAACAAGATAGACACCGCGCATTCCTGTCAATTGTTGTATAGAGGCCATAGTCTAATCTCCCTTCTTACACATAACAGTGCATTCGACCGCGCGAATCAGCGCGTGGTCGGACTAATCATCGGGCGAGTGCGGATGCGCAACTCGCCGTACGGGCGCGCGCAGCGCGGCCGTACGGCCATAATCAGCCGCCGCTGTAAGCGGTCGGCTGGATTGATTTGTTAGCCCTCTTTCAGTGCATATCCAATTGTATTTTGATGACCTCTTCAATCATACGCATATCTTCTTCTGAGAGAAAGCCGGCACGTTTAAAAAGTCGTAATTTGCTTACAGTCGCCAGCTGATCAGCTATGGCTTTACTTTCCTTGCCCTCAAAAATCACCAATGCCTCGCTGGGATAAAGACGATCTGTCTTGCTGGTAAGGGGAACAACCTGAACTCGATTAAGGAACTTATTTGAAGCATCATTGCTGACGATGACAGCAGGGCGTTTCTTTTTGATTTCTCCACCAATGGAAGGATCAAAATTAACCCACCAGACCTCACCCCGTTTCATGGGCTATGTCCTTAAAGGTGATTTCTGCCCACTCCATGGCTTCCTCCTCCCGCTTTTTGTCCTTTGCCATTTGGGCATAGGACGATTCGAGATTGGGGCGCACCACATGCGGGCGCAATAGTTCTTCAACAAATTTGCTGATTTTGCGGGGAGGTATGGTCTTGTGGAGACCCTCATAAACTTTCTCATCCACAGTTATTGTTAACTTTCTCTGCATTAAAATTCTCCCATTTCTATATGTATAGTATACGTATAATATTTGGGGATGTCAACACCAAAAACTTTACCTGTAAGAAGCACATGAATTGTCCTGTTTTGTAGCACATAAACTGTCCGGTTTGCTAAGTTGCCTAATGGAGGTGACTGA
>MAEO01000122.1 GCA_001683985.1 Smithella sp. M82 | reverse complement strand
GAAGGCGAGTAGATCCGGCTTTCCGCATCAACCCTCCAATCCGTAGTATTTTTCACAATCCTGCCCCAACAATCGAATAATCCTAACAAGATTATCATTAAGGTTCGCTATCATTAGGTTCATTTCACCATTGATCCACACTGTAACTTCAGCTACCCCCATGAACAGAAAAGCTACCCACTTGAAGGTTGGTTTTTGTGTTGGCTTCTTTAGCTGGTTAGGTATGGTCTCTCCCGTCTCACGCATCCGTTTTCTTATCAGCCACTCCGCGATAGAATATATCATGAGCGTCAGGACCATTATCATGGCAAGAGCTTCAATCCTCTCTTCTTTCTTGAGATAGACCTCCGCCACGCGGAAGCTCTTATCTTTGAGGAATCTGAACCCTCTTTCAACCTCTTGCTGCCCTTTATAGTAGCTTAGAATGGTATCAGGATCTATATTGATGTCATTTGAGGCTAAAATAAACTTTCCAAGCTTAGATTTCTCTTTTAATACCTTATCTAAATCTAATTCTACCCTAGCCTCGATTAGATGGATCACGATGAGCGTTTCACCATTCTTCGGCCGACCCCTTTTCTTTTCCACTTTTTTGACGACCGATTTTACCGATAAATCCTTGAATCTGTGTAACGGAAGCTTAGCGATCCATAATTCAGCTTCTTTTATCGCATCTGCCTCACATGCGAACTCGCGATGTCTCAGTTTTGCGAGGTCTCTCTCCGCTTGCCGATCTTCTTTTTCGAGCCGCTTTTCAAAGGTCTTTTCCATCCTCGCCTGCATCGGTTCAGACTGATAAACGACCCACTTTTGATTTATATCTCCATAGTTTGATGTTGTCGAAAAGCATTTGTACCTTTGATCCTGACATTCGACCATATCAAGATCGCTATCTATTAGCTGTTTGCACTCGTTAAGCGTTGCAGGTACGCGAGTTATCCAGAGCATCTCGGTCCCAAGCTGCTGGATATTTTTCTCGCTGTAGACCGCACTATCTGCTATGTAATACGCGGCATCGTCAAGACGTAGGCCGCTCTTGATCTTCAGGAATGACTCCATGATCGTGATTTTATCTGAGGCATTGCCCGATTGGGCTTTGGCAAAAAGAGGTATGCCGTCCTGGTTTGTCACCAATCCCAGGACGAACTGCTTCAGATCCATCCGGCCGTCTTTGGAATGGCCAAGGGTTATCTCGATAGCGTTTCGACCGCTTGGACCCTCATAATCTCCCTGGACGCTGAAGCTCGTAGTATCGGCATGAAGCCGTTGAACTCCGAGATCCAACTGGCTCATAACCTTCAGAGCTATATCGTTGAAGAGTTCTGTCGGACCGTAGGCATAAATCGCATCAAGGGTCCTGCCGAGGGCATCATCGTTCAGGTCTGCGGCGGTGACACCTTCACCGAGCAACCTCTCGACGGGAAGCTTCTCGTAAAACTCCGGGAACAAATACAGTCTTTGGCCAACGTAGCCCAGTCCGTTCAGGATCATGGCCTTTATGAGCCTTGAATGCTCTAGGTTGTGGTTTCTCTTTTTAGGAAGTCGATCATCGATCAGATCTGCGATGTCTAGATGGTCGAATACGCCTGAAACTAAACCTAGATGATCCAGAGGAAGGGTCCTTATATCCATAATTGCTACCCCTAAAAAACGGGATATAACGGGGTATTTAATAAATC
>MAEO01000121.1 GCA_001683985.1 Smithella sp. M82 | reverse complement strand
AATCCGTAAAGTAAAGGTGTAGGGATTGTTCCCTGAATAATCCGTAAAGCGGCGCATTCGGGGAATGCGCCCTACATTAAGACGGAATTCTGGGGACATGACCTGAATTCGTAGAATTCAGTATCGTGTCCCCAGAATTTCCCGCCAGAATTTCCCCGAGGTTCGAAGTTCAAAACAATTGACAATAGTTCATTTATTTAATAAAAATGGAACATGACTAATGCCAAATCAGAAATAAAATCTCAAAGCTTACTGCCGGACCGTTTCCGTGTCTATTTCTGGGATACTTCATTTACAGGTCATGAGCTTATTAATTGGCCGATGCATACAATCGAGCGTGTATTGGAGTACGGGCAGTGGAAGGACGTCCGATTTTTGAGGAAAATTGTTGGCGATGAAACTATGAGAAGTGTTGTAAAATCGAGTCGCAGGCTTTCTCCGCGTACGGTGAACCTCTGGACAATATTACTCGATATTTCGAAAAGAGAAACGTCTTGTTTTCAGAAACCATCTCCCCCGATACCTATAGGGTAATAGAAAAGATCAAAAACCGCCCCTGGCTAAGGACTTATTATCTTGCAGGTGGTACTGCTCTTGCCTTGCATCTGGGTCACCGAACTTCGATAGACCTTGATTTCTTTACTGAATCAGAAGTAGAAGAAATGACAATAGTCGATCATCTGAGGATGGCAGGCAATCTTCGCCTTGACGAGATGGGAAAGGGAACTATTGTCGGCAATCTTGACGACGTACGTATAAGTTTTTTTAAATATCCATACAGGTTATTGGATCCGTTAATAGAGTGGAATGGCCTCAATGTGGCTTCTGTACATGATATCGCCCTGATGAAAATGGTGGCAATTTTCCAACGAGGATCCATAAAGGATTTCATTGACCTGTTTTTTATCGCCCGGGAATTTAAATCAATCGATGCGCTTATACCGGAACTTTCAATAAAATACGTGGGGGTTCAATTTAACACAAATCATGTTCTTCGAAGCGTATGCTATTTTGAAGATGCTGAGAATGAACCTATGCCCAATATGATAGCTGCCTGTGACTGGCAGGAAGTTAAAGAGTATTTCGTAAATGAAGTAAAAAGATTATCCGAGATACTATAGTTTTACCTTCCCTCCGTTTTGCCTTCCCACACTTGCTTTGAAATAATGTTATTTCAAAGAGTTCTGGATTCCGGCTGGAGTTTACCCCGTACTGCGATACGGGGCCAGAATGACGTTAGGAGCACATTTTGCAAAGGTCTCAGATATATATAGTCTCAGATATATTGTTTCGTCAGGAACTGGAGGCATTTACACGCGACCTGGAGGTAGTCCTGGTCGATTATCTTGGGAATAATGAAGGAAAATAACGAAGAAAGGGATTATTAAAGGAACCAATTATGAAAAAACTTGTGCTTTGTATTTTCGCGTGTGCCGTTACGATGTTCAGTGCACACACCGTCTTCGGGGAGACCGACGTTGAAAAGAGTTTGCGGGACAGAAAAGGGGACAGGCTGCTTTTAGCGATTATAAAAGGGTATAGCTGATGCCGCGGGTAGTAAGAGGGTTAGCGGATAGCCTTCGGAAAGATGAACATTAACGCCCGGCGTCATTCCGGCTAGGTTCAACGTGTAGGGATTGTTCCCTGAACGATCCGTAAAGCGGCGTTCAACGTGTAGGGATTGTTCCCCGAACGATCCGTAAAGCTGGGTGTAGGGATTGTTCCCTGAACAATCCGTAAGCGGCGCATTCGGGGAATGCGCCCTACATTAACGCGCGGCGTCATTCCGGCTAGGTTCAACGTGTAGGGATTGTTCCCTGAACGATCCGTAAAGCGGCGCATTCGGGGAATGCGCCCTACATTAACGCCCGGCGTCATTCCGGCTAGGTTCAACGTGTAGGGATTGTTCCCTGAACGATCCGTAAAGCTACTTTAAATATGTTATTATAATTCCGTAATATGTTATTATCCACATATTTTGGAAACATATTATATGAATTTCTTGGAGTTTAAAGAAAAATTAAAAGATTTCGTTGTGTTTAATTTAAACGATATTCGCAAAGTTGATAACAGGTTTGATTTGCGCCGTTTAAATGAGTGGCAGAAGAAAGGTTACATAAAAATGGTCAGGAGAGGGCATTATGCTTTTTCCAGTCTTGAAATCAATGAATCTGTTCTTCTCCTGGTTGCAAATAAAATTTATACACCTTCATATGTGTCGCTGGAAATGGCGCTTTCTTATTATACTTTGATTCCGGAAGCTGTTTATGGTATTACATCGGCAACGTCCCGAAAAACAAATCGGTTCAAAACTGATTTTGGCGAATTTATTTATCGTCGCGTTAAGTCTCAACTAGTGTTTGGTTACGAATTGATAAGCTATAGAAATCAAAACTTTAAGATTGCAGAGCCGGAAAAGGCAATTCTGGATTATTTTTATTTAAATACGAATCTAAGAACGACGGAAGATTTCGATGGGTTACGTTTTAACAGTGAAGAATTCAAGGAACAGACGAATAAAGATATACTCCGAAATTATCTTGCTGCTTTTAGCAATAAAAGACTCGAGAAGAGATTTAACAAATTTCTAAAATATATAAATTATGATTAACATAAAGCAGATCGAGCAATGCTATCCTGAACATCTGCGCGGTTTCCAAAGAAACATTATGCGCGAATATCTGCAATACAAAATTCTGGAAATCATTTTCAATTCCCGAGTTGCACCAAAGCTGTCTTTCCCTGGCGGGACGGCATTGCGTATAGTCCACGAAAATACACGTTTTTCAGAAGATCTTGATTTTGATAATTTCAAATTCAGTGAAAATGATTTTGTTTTGCTGACCGGGGAAATCCAGAAAGGCCTTCAAAGAGAAGGTTACATTGTGGAAATTCGCAATGTTTTTAAAAGCGCTTTTCGCTGTTATATAAAACTGCCGCAAGTTTTATTCGATAATGCCATGTCTGATTTAAAAAACGAAAAAATCTTGATCCAGGTGGGCACGGAACCACATGATTTTGTTTACACACCTGATAAAGTGTTTCTTAATAAATTTGATGTTTTTACACAAATAGCCGTAACGCCGTCGGACATTCTGCTTGCGCAGAAAATTTACGCTTTACTTAATCGCAAGAGAGCTAAAGGCCGGGATATTTATGATTGTAATATTTTTACTGCAAAAAACAAAACCTAATTATGATTATCTGAAACAAAAAGCCGGTTTGGCTGATTCGCAGACTTTGAAGAAGAAAGTGCGTAAACATTTAAAAGGTCTGAATCTGAAAGAGCTGGCCAAAGACGTAGAACCGTTTCTATTTCAACCATCCGACAGCAAAAAAATCATTTTTTTTGCCGAATATATTCAACAGGTTGAGATTTGAGAAAAAAGCAATAATTCGGTACCTTTGAAAACGCGTGAGGGGTAAAAGGTGAACGAGTCCTCACTTAAACTTAAAGGGTGGAGAGAAAAAGATGAAAATATATTTAATTCCTGCAGTGATTATTGTATTTGCGATTATTTTTATTCATAATTCGTTTTTTTTAGCTCACGGGGCTTCATCGACAAATGTTTCACTGGAGAATGATCTTTACCGCGATATGGAATTCTGGGCGGCGGAAGGACTTATCGAAAGCCAACTTTTATCAATCAAACCATTAGCCAGAAGTGAAGCCGGAAGACAAATAGCCGCGGCGCTGGATAAATGTGCGGCAATGGAAAAGCCTTCTTCGACGTGCAGAAATATTCAGGAGCATTACGCAAAATTATTTGCCCCGGAAATCGCTGAGGCGCGGGATAATGAAAATGTAAGAAACACGTTCTTAAAACCGCTGGAAAGCGCTTCCGTTTCTTATAAATATCTGGATGGCGCTTATTCCATTTATAATAATGAAGGAATTCCATACGGCGACGGCCACAATGCTATAATTCAGCTTGAATCAAATGCACGTTTGGGGAAGGCGCTGTCCTTTTCTATTGAGCCCCGACTTGCATATTTTGGCAACGCAGGCAATAAGAACGAAGGCAGTGAGTTTGATGTGCGGTTGCATAAGGGGTATGCGAAGCTGACTGTCTTCAACCTTGAACTGGAGGTGGGCAGGGATTCTCTGTGGTGGGGTCCCGGTTATCACGGCGCTCTGCTCATGTCCAATAATGCTCATCCTTTTGATTTAATCAAATTATCCAATCCTGAACCTGTCGTTTTGCCGTGGATTTTTTCGTATCTGGGGCCTGTGCAATTTAACCTGATTTTTACTCAGTTAAACGATGAACGCAAAGGCTCCGAATTGGCCAATCCTTTTCTGTATGGACTTCGGTTGGGTATTAAGCCACATCGGTATTTGGAGTTGGGCGCGTCTCATTTGGCGCAATTTGGCGGTCCGGAAAGACGTGATATGAGTGTCAGTGATATTATTACCACACTTTATAGCAACACAAACCATGATAATGAAAAAACGGACAGTAATCAGGAGTTTGCCGTTGACTTTGCTTTGACAATTCCCAATATCAAGAAATATATATTCCTTGCGGATGGCATAAAACTGTACTGCGAGTTAGGGGCAGAAGATACAGGCAATCCACCGGACAGAAGAGCCTATGTTGCCGGTTTTGCGTTTTTTAAACCATTTAATCTGGAGCGTGCAGTTTTTCGTGGGGAGTATGCTGATTTGTCGCCAAACAGTGTGCCTCTTGCCTGGTATAAACATGCTTCTTATCCGATGACTTATGAGGGCCGGGTATTCGGGCATCATGTTGGAAGCGACGCGGAAGACATTTATTTGGAATGGTTTCAGGGTTTTGAGAAGTTATTCTACAAACTGGGTTTTGACCGGGAAGAAAGCGGGGTTCAAACCAAGGTGTCTTCGCAGTTTAAAAATCAATATTTGGCAGAAATCGGTTATCGGGTTAATACAAATTCCAAAGTCACTCTACGCTATGTTTACGAGGAAACAGATAATGTCGATAACATTGCTGATGATAGCGAAAGAAACCAATTCATTGGCTTGGATGCAACGATTTATTTTTGATAAAAAGGTCTAAGTAGTTCGTTTTATGTTATAAGTTCAATGTTCTACGCTTAAGGGTCGATGTTGGAAACAAAATTTTAATATCTAAGATTTAAGTAATTAGCGAAAGTGAAGATATGATTACGACGTTGGTGTTATTGTTTGGATTTGCGCTGGTTCTTTCGGTTTTTTTAACTCCTGCTGTACGTGCTCTGGGAATTAAAGATGGGTGCGATGGATATCCCGACAGAGCGCAAAATACACACAAAACCAATACCGCGAATCGGCGGGTTGGCTGTTTTTTATCATTTGCAATCACCGGATTAACCGCTGTTAAATTCTAAGCAGAGGCTCTACCTCGTCACGGATTTTTTGCAGGCTCTCTTTCGATGCAGCTTCGAAACGCAGTACAATTACCGGTTGAGTATTGGAAGAACGCACCAGAGCCCAGCCGTCTTTAAAAGGAATACGTATCCCGTCTATTTCAACGATGCCGGGAGTATTTTGAAAATGTTTTTTGATTCGTTTTACTATTTCGAATTTTTTATCGTCGGCGCAATCAACCCTTATTTCCGGTGTGGCATAGGTTTTCGGAACATCGGAGAATAATTCGCTTATTTTCTTATCTGTCTGAGAAATAATTTCCAGTAGCCGCAAGGCTGCGTAAATTGCATCGTCATACCCGAAATAGCGGTCGGCAAAAAAGAAATGTCCGCTCATTTCCCCGCCTAATACAGCCTTTTCTTCTTTCATTTTTGCTTTGATCAACGAATGTCCGGCCTTCCACATGATGGCTCTGCCGGAATGTTTTATGATATCATCAAATAAAATTTGCGAGCATTTTACTTCACCGATAATTGCGGCATTTGGTTTGTTTTTGAGAATTTGACGGGCAAAAAGAAGCAGCAATTTATCTCCCCAGATTATTTCCCCTTTATCACTGATTACGCCGAGGCGGTCGGCATCTCCGTCGAATGCTATTCCCAAATCCGCTTTTTTGCTGACGACCAGTTTAATCAGTTCCGTTAAGTTTTCTTCTACGGTAGGATCGGGAAAGTGATTGGGAAAATGGCCGTCAGGTTCACAATAAATGGGAATAATTTCACAGCCGAAACGCTGCAAGAGGGGAAGGGCAAAGTGTCCGCCAACACCATTACCGCCATCCACAGCGACTTTAATCTTTTTGTTGATTTTGATATGTTCAAAAAGATAGTTTTCATAATCTGTGGAAATATCCTGAGCTCGTGACGAAGCGCTTCCTGCGGAATATTTGCCGCTTTCCATGATTTTTCTTAATTCCTGAATTTGTTCACCATAAATGGTGTCATGGCCGACGCAAATCTTGAATCCGTTAAATTCGGGTGGATTATGGCTTCCGGTAATCATTACTCCTCCGCCGACATTAAGATGACGGATAGAGAAGTAAAGTATTGGCGTTGCGCAAAGACCGATATCAATTGTTTTAATACCGGCAGAGTTAAGTCCTTTAATTAAAAAATTATGGTAAGCGTCAGAGCTCAAACGGCAATCACGCCCGATGGTCATGTTCTTTATTCTTTTCTTTGCGGCATACGTTCCAATGGCCCGGCCAAGATTAAAAATAAATTCTTCATTAAAGTCTTTATCCACAACGCCTCTGACGTCATATTCTCTAAATACAAGTGGATTGAACAATTAAAAAAACTCCTTTTGTGGTTATGCTTTAAATTTAAGCGTTAATTCGTAAACTCCACTGTCAACCTTTCTTTTTATGTCAAATCCTCCTTTACAGAAAACTGAAATTTTCATCTTCCGAAACAAATTTTTCCGGATATGCTTTTTTGAAGCCATCAAGGTATTCTAAAAAAATTTCCGGTTTCATGATTGACTCCGAATTGTTGTTTATTTTTCCATCTGAACTTTTTTAATATCTACGACATTCCTTGCAGCGCCAGGTTTTGCTTTATCTTTTGTTTTTACTATAACCGGCCGACTGACTGAAGGTTCATTGTAAAATTCTTCGACCAAACCGAGATATTCAGCAAGCAGTTTGCGGCTGACGACAAAGATATGTCCGATATTTTTCTCAACGGTTCGATTGAGGCCGGCGCCGGTGAATTTAACATTCCCTTCGGCTACCTGCCCCCATGTTTCGCCGGCAACGCAGGAGCCGGGCGGCGCTATAGGATCTCTTGAACCTTTATAATCAAATATTCTGACCCCGGCTTTTTTCAGTACGGACATGTTAACCGGTTTGCCGTCGAATTTAGGATTGCCGGAAGGAAGACAATATTTTCCTTCATAAATCTGATTGCCGATGAATATGTTTTGAATCCACTGAATGTGAGCGGATATAGGAAATTTAGTTCCGCGTGTCAGCCAGTAAAGAAACGGCGCCGAATCGGCAATTGATTCTTTTATTTCCGCGCGTCCGTAAAAACCCAAAACGACCGTATGCTGTACTCCGGGCTGTATTTCATTCATACCCGCTTCGATAATCTGCGGAGGAATATTTACAGGGCCGAAGAGTTCTTTCATCAGATAAGGATCGTAATCGTGGCGGATGAGCGAACGAATAGGCTTGTGTCCGCTGTCTTCATCATCGAATTTCATCGGTGAAGCCATCAGGGCTATTTTTTTTATGTCCATGGGAAGTCCGGCGGCTAAACGTTCTTCCGCCCGTCTGGCCAGGTATGGAAGAATAAGCGTGCCGCCCATGCAATAGGCCATGATGTATATTTCATTCTGAGGATGCCTGTTTTTGATTATATCCAGATATAGATCGGGAATTGTTTTTCCGTAAAAATCCAGTCCCAGTTCGGTTTCTTCCCACCCGGGATCGCCGTGGTCGACCATGTAAATGATGTAGCCTTTTTTCAGCAGAGCTTCCACTACGGATTTTCCCGAAGCGAGGTCGAAAAGCTCCGGTTTATTGATGAGTGGAGTTGTCATATAGATAATTTTACCGTTTGCATTAATGCCTTCGGGAAGGGGGTAGTAACGCAGTCTGACGCGGTGGT
Source organism: Smithella sp. M82 (assembly GCA_001683985.1). GTDB lineage: Bacteria > Desulfobacterota > Syntrophia > Syntrophales > Smithellaceae > Smithella. The sequence goes on along the minus strand of MAEO01000121.1, from coordinate 35,121 downwards.
TTAATGATCCTTCCACCCATTCGTAATGGGAACAGCCGATTTTCCCTAAAGTTGCTCTTTCGGAAAATTCTTTAATGTCGAATGCGTTTGCTTCATACAAATTTTCCAGACGGGTGCGGTTTTCAGCAAGGTATTGTTCAAAAGAAGTCGCCAGTGTGCCATCCTGATTTTTTTTGGCAAAAGGCAGATAGCCGTCGGAGAAAGGTTGCTCCGTGATTAAAACTACCAGACACTTTAAAAGCTCTTTCATGGCTTTTAGCCGGGTCAGTCCAACGTTGTTATATAGATATTCCAGTTGGGCAAATTCATCCATGTAGTTTTTTAAGTATTCTTTGCCCTTTGGTGTCGTGCAAATCATTTGAGCTTTTTCCCGGTTGAATTTCCCGTCTTTGATAAAAAAACCGGTTAAGGTATAAAGAAGGCGGGAGTAGCTTTTGTATATCCAGCCGTTCATATCGGCAATAGCATCGGGATTTCTGGAAGCGCCGACAGCAAGGCGGGCGCCGGCCTTTACCTGCCGCAATATAGTAGAATCAAGTATTGCGCTTTGCCACATCGCGGAGACCGCGAATGGTCCGTAAAGCCATAAATCCTTACTGATGTAATCAAGAGTTCTTTTATAGTCGAACAAGCTTCTAATTTGCCGGCCAACCATTTTGCTTTTCCATGGAAGCGACGTAGGAATATTTTCTGTGTTATCAGCCGGAGAAAAACCACAAACCTGCATCAATTCATCCGGTGTTATTTTTGTATTGTTCTCAATGGACATTTTTTCACCTCCTGCCTGGATTTCGTAACATAATAATTGTCAACTAATATGCATTGAAATACGTTGACAAATAAGCACATCTATATTAAAAATAAATACGGTTCTTTTTAACATTTTAACATTCAATCAACAATTTCTTCAATAGTTTTTTTTCAGCATGAGGTGGAAAATGGCTGACGAAGACAAACAATTTCCGTTAAAAGAAGTCCCTTTTTTCCCGTGGCTTACGGTAGCGGCGGATATGTGGTTAAATCTGATTAAAGCGCTGCCTTCCAACCCTGATACGTCCATAATGACGCAAACAGCGGGACAAAGCCGTTTCACCCGGCAGTTGGATACAAATTTGAACCTTCTTAAGTCCTTCTCCCGGATGATGAGTGAGCCGGAATCGGCATCGGCGGCGGCTAATTCTTTAGCTGCCATGCCGGAAATTCTTATGAAAATGGCGAAATCCGGGTTCGAAGCTGCCATGCAAATACAAAATCATTTGGTGGAAAAAGCAGGCAAGATCGGCAAATGCACGGAAGCGTATAATTTTGAGAATCCGGATCAGGAAATATTTAAAGCATTCAGCGATATTTATGAAAAAGAGTTTAGACCATACTTTAAAATTCCTTCCCTGGGACTGACCCGTTTTTATCAGGAACGGTTCAACGAAATGCTGGATAAGTACAATATATTTGAAACAATGCTGGCTGAATTTCTTTCTGTTTTATATTTGCCGCTGGAAAAGTCGTTTAATGTTTTTCAGGAAAGACTAAAACAAATGGCGGAAGAAGGGAATCTTCCCCAAGAGACAAAAGATTTTTATGCGATATGGATAAAGATACTGGAAGGCCACTATATCAGTCTATTCAGGTCCAAAGAATATACCGACACTTTGCATCAGACGCTCAATACGCTGGAGGATTTTATCATTGTCCGAAACAGGATGTTGGAAGATTTTCTGCAAATGTTGCCTGTTGTAACGCAAAAGGAGATGGAAGAGCTATACAAGGAATTCCATATCCTGAAGAAGAGGGTGAAAGAACTGGAAAAACAGTTCAACATTTCGCCGAACACACTGACTGTCATAAAGTAAAACATTCTTGATTTTTAAAGGGAACAATTTGATTTTTTGGGGGTGAAGATTTTCTTATGGATTCGACAAAAATTCCTTTAGATCTGATTCTGGAAAAAATAGCCGAAGACGCCGAAAAGGCGCAAAAGCGGGTAACCAAGGCATCCGAAATTTTACAGGGACAACTCAACTATGAAATCGCCTCGACTCCTTATGAGATAGTGTATGAGGAGGACCGTGTCAAAGTTAAACATTATTTTCGTAACGAGAACGCGGAAAATAAGTTGAAGGTTCCACTGCTGGTGGTTTACGCGCTGATCAACCGCGAAACCATGCTGGATTTGCAGCCTGACCGAAGCGTTGTCAAAACGTTTCTGGAGGGAGGCATTGATCTTTACATGATAGACTGGGGCTATCCCACACGTAAGGATCACTTCCTTACGATTGACGATCATGTCAATGGTTATATGAATAATATTGTCGATTTCATCCGTGAAAAACATCATGTTCCGAAGATTAACCTTATGGGCATATGTATGGGTGGAACTTTCAGCATCATGTACTCCGCACTTCATCCGGATAAAATAAAGAACCTGATTACTACAGTTACGCCGTCAAGTTTCGACACGGATAGAGGACTTTTGCATGTCTGGATGAAGGACGTCGACGTGGATCGAATGATTAAAACTTTCGGCAATATTCCCGGAGATTTGATGAATCTGGGATTTTTATTGCTTAATCCGGCGCGTCTGATGATCGATAAATATGTAAGTTTTATGAATAATATGGATAACAAGGATTTTGTGGAAAATTTTGTCCGCATGGAGCGTTGGATTTTCGACAGTCCTGATGTTCCCGGAGAAACTTTCCGCCAGTTTATCGAAGATTGCTATAAAAAGAATTTGCTTATTCAAAGCAAGATGTTTCTTGGCGGCCGTCGAGTCGATCTGAAAAAGCTGACCATGCCGCTTTTGAATTTTTTCGGTAAATACGACCATCTGGTTCCGCCTGAGGCCTGCAATCAGCTGTCTAAAGCCATAGGCAGCAGGGATGTGGAAGATGTTTGTCTGGAAACCGGTCATATCGGCATTTACGTGAGTTCCAAGTTTCAGAAATTATTTGCTCCGAAGATCGTTCAGTGGCTGAAAGAACGCGATAAAGAGGATGTTGTTATGCAAAATAGATTAGCGGATGTCAGAAAAAAATCCGCTAAAAACGGTGTGTCAAAAGTAAAACGTGTCCGTCATGCCGATGATTCCCGGGCCGGCTCTACATTAAATTCAAGCGCTTTACGGGAAAGATAAACTATTGCTTGTAAAGAAATTACTCCAGTCAGACAAGAAAGGTAGAAAAGTAAATGTCATTTCAAAAAGAGTATTTTAAAAGTTTGACAAGATTGAGCAGAGAGCTCGGCAAAACGGACGATCAGGATAAGATGCTTCAGTTAATTGTGACTATGGCGGCAGAGACTCTCAAAGCCAAGGCCGCTGTCATTTTTCTCAATGAAGAAGACTCGCAGGAGTTTATTCGCAATGTTGCTGTTGTTCAGGTTGGACTCTCTGAAAAATATATCCATGCGGGAACGGCTCATGCCGTAAAAATCAGTCCGCAATTGCTTAAAGACGGCTATATGTATTTTCGTGATGCAACAACGGACAAACGTTTGATGAATCATAAAGCGAAAAAAGAGGAAGGCATCGGATCGATTTTGTCGGTGCCGGTGATTGTTAAGGGACAAATGCTGGGCATATTGAGTCTCTATACAAAAAATATACGAACATTTACCAAAGACGAAATTGATTTTTTGTCTATTCTGGCCGAGCAGGGAGGCGCCGCGATTGAAACTGCCAACCTTATTCGTCAGCTTCGCAATCAATCAAAAATATTCCTGAAACTGGCCACAAGCATCTCAGCAAGCCTTGATGTCAAAAATATTTTGCAGGCGATGACCGAAGACCTTGTAAAAGATTTGCGTATTAAAGCCGCTTCAGTGAGATTGCTGGATGATAAGACTCGCACTCTAAAGCTGGTTGCAAGTTTCGGTTTGAGCGATAAATACCTCAACAAAGGGCCGATTATGGCTGATAAAAACATTGGGAGAGCTTTAAAAGGGCAAACGATAAATATTAAAAATGTGTTTGAAGATGATGGAATTCAGTACAAAAAGGAAAAAAAAGAAGAGGGCATTGTTTCTATGCTTTACGTTCCCATTAGGTCAAAGGACAATGTCATCGGGGTTTTAAATATATACAGCAGCAGGCAGAAAGAATTTACTGAAGATGAAGTTTTACTGGTGACCGTTTTAGCTTATCAGGGAGGGTTGGCTATTAATAATGCCTGTTTGTATATGGCCATGCAGGACGATATAAAGGATTTGAAAGATAATATATACAAGTGTTGGTTCTAAGACCAGAAAGATATAAGGAGGTGGGGTTTTTGTGATTACGGGAAAAAGTATTGATAAACTTCAGGTAGGGGACGTGGCGGAATTTGCTAAAACAATATCGGAGACGGATATATATCTATATGCCGGTATTACCGGTGATTTCAATCCGGCTCACGTTAATGAGGCATATGCGAAAAACACTTTTTTTAAAACCCGCATCGCGCACGGAATGCTTGCTGCAGGATTGATTTCAGCTGTTATTGCCAATCAGTTACCCGGTCCGGGAACTATCTATTTAAAACAGGAATTGAATTTTCTTGCTCCGGTGCATATGGGCGACACCATTACCGGTCGGGTCGAAGTTATCGAAATTAATGCAGAGAAAAACCGTGTCCGGCTAAAAACAACCTGCAGTAATCAGGATGGTGTCATGGTAATTTCCGGGGAAGGAATTGTCAGTCCGCCGAAAACCTCCGGTGCATGATACCAATTCGATTATAAATTATCCTGTTGGATGTGTGCAGCTTCCGATTAAAATTGAAATGGTATAAATCAAGACATGCCAGAGACATGCACTCATGCGATTTTAAAAACTAAGCTTAACAAAAAAGCCGACGCGATTGAAAACATCGGCTTTTTTAAAAGAAATAAATTTTTCTACTTGGATGCGAAGAAGGTTTCTACTTTTTTGAAATTTTCATCGGTTGCGGCCTTGAAGTCCTCGCGGCCTTTTTTGCATGCTTTGATCCAGTCGTTAACGGCTTTCTTGCCTTCCTCCGGTAAAAAAGCTGTCTGTTCCATTATAGTGTTAATCATTTTTTCGGCCTGATCCTGAATAACGGACATTGCCTCAAATGAATTATCAAAAGCTGCTTTGTTAAAATCTAACATTTGTTTAGCAATTTGTTTAGGGTCCATAGTTACCTCCATTTTATTTTTTATTTATTGTTTGTCTTAATGATGCCCTGCTTTTTATTTATTTATTTATTTTTTGGTCTTTGTTTTGGGTGTTTCACCCTCTGACGCTATGTATTCTTCCATCCTGGAATAATTCTGTATGTATTCTTCCATCCTGGAATAATTCTGGTCGACAGCTTCTTTGAAATTGTTGATGACTTTTTTATAAATGTTCATCCATTCATTCATAAATGACTTGGTTTGCGCCGGAAGCCATGGGTTTTGTTGGAGCATGTTATCAAGAGCTTTCGCTGATTGCTCCTGCAACATAAATATGGTGTTATAACCTGATTCGAATGCCGCCTTATTAAAATCTACCATTTGCTTGGCAATTTTCTTGTTTTCCATAAATACCCTCCTCTCGTATTTTGTTCTGTATCTGTATTATAAACAGCATTTTTTGTTTGTCAATAGAAAAATGTTGCAATGCAATATTTTTTGTGGAGCCGATTTATGACAGCGAAATACGTAATAATGCAATGAATACAAATAATTGCAGTTACGAGGCGGTTATATTTTCATAATAATGAATATTTTATGTTGCAAGAATTATAGTAATATTGTAAGAAAGAGACAAGAGGTGCAAGTATGAATGATAATGTTCTTCTGCTAAAAAAATACACTAATCGCCGGCTTTATGAAACGGAGAAAAGTATCTATGTAACGCTTGATTATGTAACCGATGTTATCAAAAAAGGACGGCAAATTAAAGTTACGGATGCCAAAACAGGTGAAGATGTCACTTCAGCGATACTAACACAAATTGTTTTTGAAGAAGCGCGAAAGAAGAAATATCTGCTTCCAGCGCCTCTATTACACTTGATTATTCAGTACGGTGAAAATGTACTGACAGATTTCTTTGGGAAGTACATGGAACAAACAATCAAAACTTATCTTTTGTTCAGAAATATGGCTGACGAGCAATTTAAAAAATGGCTTGAATACGGCGAGAGTTACTCAAAAATGAATCCTGCGAAGTCGGGAGACTTTCCGAAGACTTTAGCCGGTCTTTCAACATTTAAATCACTTTTTGATTTGTTTGCTATACCGACAAGGAAAAATCAGAAAGATGAGAAAGAATCTTAACTTTATAAGGCTGTCTTACACGTAATCGTGAGATAGATATAAAATCAAGTTTTTCGTGACATGTAGTTTGTAGATAAAACTCTATTAATTCTTCGGGAAGGGGCAAAGGCAGGTAAACTGCCATCGGAAATTATACTCAGAAAATTATCAATTATCTTGAATGTAGCGCCCCAAAGAATATCTTCACCTCCCCGGCCATCAGGAATAACAATACATTTATATTCCATAGATTCTGAATCATTTTTCTGAGATGTCTTAATGTTTAATGTAGCGTAATTGGCGCTATCGAAGAAAAAACTCAGCGGAATTTCTAAAACCTTTTCTACTTCGGGGTTTAGTTTGTATGTAAAATGTTTAGGCGTGACACAAGCAAAAGGGAAAATAGTTCTGGCAAATAAAGTCAGGGAGTGAGAGGGCAGGGCCCCAAGAAATATGACGTTAAAAGGATTTAAACCTACTTCTTCCCACGCTTCTCTCAAGGCGGTTGTCAGAAAAAGACGAATTAGAAAGCTTGTTTCCTTGTCTTTGCCTTGGGCGCTGACGGAATTTTTACCCTGCATGGAAGAAATTCTTCCTAATTTTAAAAAACGGCTTAAAATGTTATCCAAACGCGGATGCAGCATTCCCCCCGGGCAGCCGATATCGCCGGCCTGGGAAACCTTATCCGAACGTTTTATCAGTTGAAAAACGTATTGGGGCTTATCCATATCTGATTTATAATTGAGCAGCAAAACTACTCCGGCCTGAAGATAAAATGAGCCGGTTTGATTAGATTTTCTATTGGAATTGTATTTTTCTTTATAATCAACCGCAACCGAAGCTAATTTATCAGTGACGAAACGTGGAAAGATGTCTTTTTGATGAAAGAGAGATAAATCCATAAATGTCCTAAACAATTAATTTATAATTTCTGCGATTTTTTGATTATACCAGCATCTTGAAGGAAATAAGTCGATAAAACCGCAGTGACCGCCGAATTTTTGTCTTGATATCTGAAAAAATTCATTTTCTTTCAAATTGCTGTAGTCTTCATATGGAATTACCGGGTCATCTTTTGCAATAAATATTTTAACGGGAATATTCAAATTTTGGAAAGAATCGTTTTTCAATGTATATAAATTAAAGTAGTCACGGCAGGAAGTCATACCGGGGAAATAAGGCATAATGTCCTCAGTCAATTCCATACATGTTTTGGCTTTTAACATTTTTTTAAAATCATATTTTGCAGGAAAGAGCCGCTGTTTTTTAATCAGAGACTGCTTCCATTTTTTTAGGAAATATTTACGATAAAAAAAATACCGATCAATTGCCAAAGAAGACTTATAAGGGTCAAGCGGCGGACTGATGGCAAAGACATGTTTTAGATTTACAATCGGTGTGAGACGGTGTTTCATGGCTATGCGCAAAGCAAAATTCCCCCCTAAAGAAAAACCTATCAGATATACGGGAATTTTGTCTTGTTTTTGGGATATATAATTGACTGCATCAAACGTTTCCTGCAACAAAGCGCCATGAAAAAGACCCTCATTTAAATGATGTGAATCTCCGTGGTCACGCAAATTCAGCCGGCAAATGGAAAATCCCCGATTGTAAAAAAATGCTCCGGATGAAAGTATGTAAGCCGAAGAAGAAGAACCTTCCCAACCGTGTAAAAGAATAATCAATCCTTTGGATGCGGGATGAGGAGAAAGAAATGATAATAATCTGGAACCTGCAGAAGCGCTGATTATTACTTCACGGGATTTTTTTTTCATATGGTTTTCTAGAGGTACGCGCAGTTTAGAACTGGCCATGATGGATTGTAGATGAGGATTTTTGAGAAAGAATGAAGGATTAAATTTGTCGCCGGATTTAATAGAGTTTTTCTTCATTATTTATCGGATATTCGTCATTCATCAGACCAGGAATCCTTTGGCTCTGGCCCATTCTAACAATTCGTGGTCTCCCAATTCGAAGGCTATTTTCGCATCAATACATCCGAGGCGATTGTTGCCCTGCTTGAAATGAACGCCACCCCGGTTACAGTAAGCGCTGGCAAGATTTGGTTTCAGGCGAATGGCTTCATTATAATCTTCGATAGCCCGTTTATACTGGCCCATAGAATCGTAAACGACTCCTCTGTTGTTATAAGCTTCGGCATATTCAGGATCTAAGAATATTACCTTGTTGAAATCTTCAATGGCATTCCTATACTGACCAAGGTTAACAAAAGTACGCCCTCTGTTGTAAAAGGCATCAACATCATGAGGTTCCATTTCGAGGACTTTATTGAAATCTTCAATGGCAAGCTCATACAGACCAATCCGATCGTAAACAATGCCCCTGTTGTAGTAGGTAAGTGGCTCATCCGGATTCAGTTCTATTGATTTGCTGAGAGCATCAATAGCGAATGTATAATTACCGGCAGCATCGGCATTCATGCCTCTTGTACTCCAGTCTTCAGCATTGCGCATTTCTACTACATTACATATACTTTCTTCTTTTGTATCCGACATAAAAAATTAATTTATCCTGCCTTGTCCACCCTTATTTTATAATAATATAAACCTGATATTCCTGTATGTCAATAATATACTAAATATCGGATGAAAGGGGAGGGGGGGGATGATCGGCATGATAATCATTGGTGGCGGTGCCTGGATTTGAACCAGGGACACTACGGATATGAGCCGTATGCTCTGACCAACTGAGCTACACCGCCTTTGTGGCAATAAAAACATCATAAAAAGTGGATATCCGCCGCGGGGACGCTATATCTAAGTATGAAAGTTTTGTCAATGACCTATTGAGCAGTATCCATTTTATATATAACAATTACACTTCTGTTGCTTAAAGAAACTCCGGTTGATTGGACTAATGCCAATACTATTTCCTGTTTTCCGTCGTTGTCTATGTCTTTAATAGAATAATCAACCACACAACCGTTAATTTTCTTTGTGCGCCAGTTTTCCGTCATGCCCATGCCATCCCATTCCAGATCGTATATTTCGCTGGCAGTAAAAAGCTTGAGTTTTTTGAAGATACGGCCGCTGGAAGACAGGTTTTTAACGATAATAATTTCTTTTTTCCCATCCTTGTTTGTATCCAGCGTCAGAATACGCAAGTTGGCATAGGCGTATCTCTCCTTATCACTGTCAGTAGGACTGGACTTTCTTTCAATATTTTCAAAGTAATTATTGCTGCCGCCATATACATCATCACTTTTCCAAATAAGCTCATCACTGGTAAAGCCTATGGAGGTAAGGCACCCCAGAGATTTGGTTGTTTTTTCAGTAATGTATAAATAATCCAAATCATCAAGGGCGATTATTTTTTCGCTGCCGCCGATGCCTACGTCGTCAATAGTCAATCCATAAATAGATAACCCGAAAGGTATTTTCATTTTCTGCTCTGCCACATATTTGCCGTCTCTCCAGACCATTTCGAAAATGGGCGCATCAAACGGTTTATCCATGCCGTATTCCTGGCCAAGAAGGAGGGGGATGCCGGAATCGGTATTAATGACGCGTAAAAACCAACGTATATCAGAAGCAATTTTCGCGTATTTGCCATCTTTAAATTCCAGAACAAAAGAATCCAGCAATGCGTCGTTCAACGATGATATGATTATTTCGGGAATACCATTTCGATTAATGTCGGCAACGTCCACGGATATATAATTATTATATGAATTTCCTTTGATCTTCTGCAACAATCTGAGTTCTTTCTCACCTTTTTGGTATATATGGACATTGTTTCTATCAATAGTGACAATTTCATTTATACCGTCGCTGTTGACGTCTCCAATGGACATTCCCTTGAATTCGGCAGAAATTTTCTGGCTCATCCAGAAATCTCTTCTATTAATAGGTTCGGCCGCATTGATAAATTCAGAATTAATTACGGAAGTTAATGTTCCTTTTTTCCTATCGGTTCTCATTTTTGCAATTATTTGGGACTCACGGGACAATGCCGAAGGTACCTGAGGAGAAGTTGCAGGAGGGGGTACGGTAACCGAAGGCGCACTTGATGATGGAGTAGCGCCAAGAATTCGTTGAATAATCTTTTCGGAAAAATCGTTAATCTTAGGAATTACATCGTCAAGCGTTTGTGATTGCGTAAAAATTCCGATGTCAGACTTATTATTGAGGATATCGACGAGTTTTCCATCAATGCTTATACTGCTGCCGATTTTAGTAATGCTTCCCCATACAACATAATCAGAATTTAGTTTCTTTCCTAAAGAATAAACATTAGATTCGGTTATTTCTTTTATTTTGGATTTCTTGATTTCATCATTGACAATGTTCTTATTGGTTACGTTAATTTTATCAGGAACGGAAATGCGCGAAGCAAGCATTTCTTCTATTCCTTGTTTTATATAATCTATATTCTCTGCGCTGTTTATTGTAAAAGGCAAGACGGTTACTTTGTATGTATCTTTTGCCCAAGATAGACCGACAGCAAAAGCCAGCATAAAAATCACCGGATAGCATATATATCGAAAAGCTTTTTGCATATTCATCTCCTTTTTAACTGCTTTGTGCATTTATGACAGGGCGTTTGTAGCATTTAAAGGATAATAATTCAAGAATGATTTGATAATGAAACCATTCGGTTAAAATATGAATATAATTAAATTATTAATTATACTTCGGTTGGGATGACATAAAACATGACTGCGAAGAAATGACAAACGCTGCCCGCCAGAACAAACAAATGCCAGATTGCATGATTGAACGGAAGTCTATTCCACGCATAAAAGATGGTGCCGAACGTATAGGCCAAGCCGCCACTAATCAACAAAGCTAAACCACCGCCGGGCAAAGCATGAAAAAGTGGTTTAATGGCAAAGATAATTATCCACCCCATTAAAATATAAGCGATAGTTGATATAATCTTGAATCTATAAATAAAAAATATTTTAAATAAAATGCCGACTACGGCTAAAGACCAGACTATAATAAGCATAGTCCAGCCCACAGCTCCGCTTATAGTTACAAGAAGAAAAGGAGTATAAGTTCCGGCAATCAGGACATAAATACATGAATGATCAAATATCTTGAATATATGTTTTAGCTTTGGTTTTTTTAAACTATGATAAAGAGTTGAAGCCGTGTAGAGGAGAACAAGAGCAGTTCCGAAAATTGTGCAACTTACAATGTGATTCACATTACCGTACATGGCGGAGAAAACGATTAAAAGAACCAATCCGCTTATGCTGATTAAGGCGCCAATTCCATGCGTTACACTATTGCATATTTCTTCCCCCAAAGTGTAATTTTCTCCGGTTTGTGATTTATACATAATTTTGTATTCCATAATTGACCCGGAACAATAAGCTTTTTGGTTTCATTTGTCAAATTATAAAAAAGTTATTTATATTAATTCTTGACTGATTTGTAGAATTAGTAATAATAACCTCAATGTATAGGTAAAATATTATTTAAGGAGAAAAAGGTGATACCAAGATATTCCAGAGAGGTAATGACAAGGATTTGGATCCCGGAAAACAAATTTCAAAAATGGCTTGATGTGGAAATATTGGCCTGTGAGGCCATGGCCAAGCTGGGCAAAATACCCCCAAATGCGCTCAAAAATATTAAAAATAAAGTCTCGATAAATGTAGAACGAATTGATGAAATTGAAAAGGTTACAAAACATGATGTGATTGCTTTCTTAACGTCTCTGACGGAAAAGGTAGGTGAAGACGGACGTTTTATTCATATGGGTTTGACTTCATCAGACGTTCTGGATACTTCTCTCGCTGTTCAATTAAAAGAGGCAACTGAAATATTATTGAAGGACATTGATAATTTATTGGCTGTTTTGAAGAGAAGAGCCTTCGAACATAAAGAAACTTTGATGATCGGCAGGTCGCATGGAATCCACGCAGAGCCTATTACTTTTGGATTGAAGTTGGCTTTGTGGTATGAGGAGATGCGACGCAATCATCAGCGACTTGTCCGGGCCAAAGAATCCGTCAGCTATGGGAAAATATCAGGCGCTGTCGGAACATTTTCTTTTATCGATCCTTTTGTGGAAGAATATGTTTGCGGTAAGCTCGGTTTAAAGCCCGCGTCGGTTTCTTCTCAGATTGTTCAACGTGACCGCCATGCTGAATTTTTTACAACACTTGCTATTATTGCATCGTCGATGGATAAGTTTGCTCAGGAGATAAGGCTTTTACAAAGAACTGAGGTCAGGGAGGCTGAAGAATATTTTTCGGAAGGGCAGAAAGGTTCTTCAGCAATGCCGCATAAACGCAATCCGGTTTTGTCGGAAAATATCTCCGGTCTGGCAAGATTGGCGCGCTCCTATGCAGTTGCTTCCTTGGAAGACATTGCTCTCTGGCATGAAAGGGACATCAGCCATTCTTCCGTGGAAAGGGTTATCGGACCGGATGCTACAATTGTCCTTGATTTTATGCTGAACAGATTTACAAATATGATGGATAAACTTTTAATCTATCCCGATAAAATGATTTATAATCTGAACATGACTCACGGTGTTATTTTTTCGCAGATGGTTCTGATGGCGCTTATTGAAAAGGGAACGACAAGGGAAGAAGCTTATGCCGTTGTGCAGCGCAACGCAATGAAATCATGGAAGGAAGGTTTGGAGTTTAAAGATTTACTGGAAAAAGATTCTACAGTCATTAAATATCTGAAGAAGAAAGAATTGACGGCAATATTTGATGTGAAAAATTTTCTGAAGAATCTGGATTTTATCTTTGACCGTGTGTTTAAAGATGAAAAATAAATTCCGAATAACTATTCCTTTGTAATAATCGTGTTTGTTTTGAATTCTTCCCTTGTTTCAGGGAAATCTATATTGTAGTGAAGACCGCGACTTTCTTTTCTTAGAAAAGCGCTTTTTACTATCAATCCGGCTACGGTTGTAATGTTGCGTAATTCTATGAGATCTTTTGTAACTTTAAAATTCCAGTAGTACTCATCGATTTCTTTCTGAATAAGGTCGATTCTGCGTTGGGCCCTTTCCAATCGTTTGTTTGATCTGACAATGCCCACGTAATTCCACATGCATCTTCTTATTTCATCCCAATTGTGTGTAACGACTACGCTGTCATCGCTTTCCGTGGCGCCGCTCGGATCCCAGGGAGCAATGAAAGTGTCGCTTTGTGTTGTATTCAAATAGTCTCGTGAGATATCTGTATAAATACGATGCGAGTAAACAACCGCTTCCAGTAAAGAATTGCTGGCCAGACGGTTGGCGCCGTGCAATCCGGTGCACGATACTTCGCCGCAGGCGAAAAGATGGGGAATAGATGTTCTTCCGTAATGATCAACGGCAATGCCGCCGCAGATATAATGTGCGGCGGGAACAACAGGTATCAGGTCGCAGGTTATATCGATGCCCAATTCGAGACATTTGTTATAAATGTTGGGAAAGCGGTTAATAATAAAGTCACGTTCCCGGTGAGTGATGTCGAGAAGTACATATTCATCTCCCGATTGTTTGATTTCCGTGTCGATTGCTTTAGCTACGACATCACGTGGCGCAAGGCTTTTCATTGTGTGATATTTCTCCATAAAAGTTGTCCCGTTTTTTAATCTCAGTATTCCTCCTTCACCACGCACGGCCTCACTAATCAGGAAAGATTTGGCATCAGGGTGATAAAGACATGTGGGATGAAACTGAATGAATTCCATGTTCGCAATTTGTGCGCCTGCGCGGTAAGCCATGGCCAGGCCGTCTCCTGTAGCAATATCGGGATTTGTTGTAATGAGATAAACCTTTCCTGCACCTCCTGTGCATAATATTGTATACTTTGCCCGATAAGTATGAACGTCATTTTTCTCTATATCCAGGACATAAGCTCCCAAACAACGTTTGACTTGTGCTGCCCCTTCTTTTTTTACAATCAAATCGATGCCGATGTGGTTTTCAAAAATTTGAACATTTTTTAAATGAGAAACTTTTTCGTTGAGAGCCCGCTCAATTTCGTAGCCGGTGAGGTCTTTGGCGTGTAATACGCGCCTGCGGCTATGTCCTCCTTCGCGTCCCAAATCGTAAATGCCGGGATCTTCCGCCGATTTGGTGAAATTCACACCCCATTCAATAAGCTCCTGAATTCTAGCCGGAGCTTCTTTTACGATAAATTCGACGACATCTTTTTTACACAGGCCGCCACCGCAGATTAAAGTATCATGGATGTGTTCCCCGAAACTATCATCCTGATCCGTAACGGCGGCTATTCCGCCCTGAGCATAGTTGGTGTTTGATTCTGATTTTTCCTTTTTTGTGACGATTGCAACACTACCGAGGGTTGAAACTTTAATTGCCAGACTTAAACCGGCAATACCGCTGCCTATAATTAAGAAATCTGTTTTAAATTCCATTTTGTTCTCCGATTGAATTACATCGATAAAAGTTTGTTTACAAATTACATTTGCTTTTATATAGAGATTTATCTTTTTTAGCAAAGAGAAAATGTAAAAAGGATTTATAATGCTAGTCCTTGGAATTGAATCTTCGTGTGACGAAACGGCAGCAGCGGTAGTTAACAATAGTAAGATATATTCCAATGTTGTTGCTTCACAAATAGCAATTCATTCTCAATATGGCGGTGTTGTTCCTGAAATTGCCTCTCGTAAACACATTGAGGCTATATATGTTGTATTAGGGCAGGCATTGAATGATGCCAACGTCACGCTTAAAGAGATAGAAGGTATTGCTGTAACCCGCGGTCCCGGCCTGGTCGGATCTCTTCTGATCGGTTTATCAACAGCCAAAGCTCTTGCTTATGCTTTGGATATTCCTTTCGTTGGTGTAAATCATATTGAAGGACATATTGCCGCAGCTTTTCTAACTGATAATGTACCATCTTTTCCTTTTGTGGCTTTGGTTGTTTCCGGAGGGCATACCAATATTTATCTGGTGAATAATTATCATAATTTTCAACTACTTGGCCAAACTCGTGACGATGCTGCCGGAGAAGCTTTTGATAAAGGCGCCAATCTTCTTAATCTCGGTTACCCTGGTGGTGTTGTAATTGACAAAATCGCTAAAAGCGGCAATCCGCAGAAAATTGCTTTCCCCAGGGCTATGAAAGATTCAACAGATTTCAGTTTTAGTGGTTTAAAAACTTCCCTTTTAACAATGTTAAAAAAACTTAACCGGAATCTCAGCGCTGAAGAGTTGCCAGATATAGCCGCCGGCTATCAGGAAGCAATAGTGGATGTGCTTATGGAAAAAACGATAAAAGCAGCGGAAGATAACAATGTCAGTCGTATAGTTGTATGCGGCGGAGTAGCGGCCAACAGCAGACTGCGTGAAAAATTCGCAAAAGAAACCTCTTTACGAAATATTGAGTTGTTCATTCCTCCGGTTGTATTATGCACGGATAATGCGGCAATGATTGCGTCCATCGGCGAAATTATGTTAAAGGACGGCAGAAGAGATACATGGGGTTTGAATGCAGTATCCCGTTGGCCTTTAGCATAATATTTATTGTTTATAAATTTGTGTCAGACAAATTGTCATGAATTCACCTAAAGAAATAATCAATCGCTATGCTATTAAGCCGCGTAAGAAGTTGGGACAATCATTTCTTGTAGATCAGAATATAATAAGAAAAATTTTTTCAATATCACAAGTATCAAAAAATGATATTATTGTGGAAGTGGGAGCGGGGATTGGCGTCTTAACCCAAGATTTAGCTGAGAATGCATCAAAACTTATTGCCGTTGAAATAGATGAAAAATTAATTGAGGTATTAAATGACAGGTTACTGGAATATAATAATGTGCAGATACACCACGGTGATATTTTAAAGTTTGATTTTTCTGCTATTGCCCGTAATGGAAAACAGAAAATTAAGGTTATTGGCAATGTTCCGTATAATATTTCTTCTTCTTTACTGTTTCATTTAATATCTTACCGGAAGGTTATAGATTCTTTTGTGTTAATGTTGCAAAAAGAGGTAGTTCAGCGGCTTATTGCTACCCCTGGAGGTAAAGATTATGGGATACCTTCCGTAATAT
This sequence comes from Smithella sp. M82, assembly GCA_001683985.1. Lineage (GTDB taxonomy): Bacteria > Desulfobacterota > Syntrophia > Syntrophales > Smithellaceae > Smithella. The sequence continues at coordinate 18,877 of MAEO01000121.1, read as the reverse complement.
TGCAAATGTTTGCGAAGGTAGAAAAAGTTTTGGATATCCCGGCAGTTTGTTTTCATCCTATTCCCAAAGTTGAATCATCAGTGATGACGGGATTTTTCAGGGAGAAACCTTTAGTAGAACTTACAGATGAAGATTTCTTTATAAAATTGATCAGAGCCGCATTTGCGCAGCGCCGGAAAATGCTGATTAATAATTTAAAGAAATCAAGATTGATAGAAGATATTTCAGAGTCACTTTTAAAAGAATTACTGGAAATGGAAGAAATTGATGGCCATCGAAGGAGTGAAACTCTTTCCGTTAAAGAATTTGGCGCTTTGAGCAATATTCTGTTTAAAGGGCAAACAAAACCTTTGATAAAATAACAGGATATATATTACCCCACACGGACTTTTCTGTTTGTTGTGGCTACTGCGCAAAATATTGTCCCGAGCCGCTTATGCCGTAAGAATTAGGACGAACGTATACCGTCACTTCACCGGGAGGAATATCAGCCTTGATGCCACCTATGTATGCGGTTCCAAGAGTCTGTGCGTTGGCAAGTTTACTGTCTGCTGACAGTTGTATTGTGGCAGAAACATTCATACCACTAGCGCCGCCAATAATAATCTCCGGCGTTGCAGCTTTTACTACTGTAACACCGTTATTGTATGTGATATCCAGTGTTACGAAACCATTAAATTTTGTTGTTTCGCCACTTATAGCAAAATCTGTGGTTCCAAAATAACCTGGGTCAGTATAGCCGGAAAAGTCATCATCGGCATCATCCCATATAATGCTCAGGTTGCTGACGTTTCTTAACGGCCAGCGTTTACTCATGTCAATGGAAACACCAGCTTGACCGGTTATTGCGGCAAGATCACCATCCGAAATAATAATTTTGGCATTGGCAAATGATACCTGTGGCAGCATAAGCGCTGCCGAGATAACTGCTAATATTAAAATCTTCTTCATATTTCCTCCTTAATTAAGGACATTTAGGAAACAAAATAATCATTGTTAATTATACGGATTTTTAATTATCCGTTCTGCAGTTAACCCTAATATGCTTTTGTCGTCAGCTATACTAAACCACACTTTTTATTATTTTAACATATAATTCTTTATATGATAGTTGTTTCATAATACAAAATTAATATAATGTAAAGAATATTTTAGGGTCTTTGTTATTTGTTCTAAAATTGGGAATAGACAATTCGAGAGTAGTTGTATTGGCGTCAGAAGCTGATCCGCAGGTTCTTTAATTTCAGAATTTAATAAAAAACTTATTGACGAACTTTTGTCAAAATAATAATGCTATTAGCTAATTAATGCGGTGAAAAGATGAAAAATACACTCCTGTATATTGAAACATTTGGCTGCCAGATGAATGTTCATGATTCGGAACAAATGGCGGCATTATTGGCAGATAGCGGTTATAAGCTGACCGAAAATATCATGTTGGCCGATTTAATTCTTATTAATACATGTTCTATAAGGGAAAAAGCGGCTCAAAAGGCTTACAGCCTATTAGGAAGACTTGTAAAAATAAAGAAAAAAAATCCGGAATTGATTATCGGTGTGGGCGGTTGTCTTGCTCAGCATATAGGACAGAAATTTCATAAAAATTTTGCTCATCTGGACTTTGTTTTTGGCACACATAATATTGATCGTTTACCTCAGATAGTTGCCGCAATCAAAGAGAAAAGAGAGAAAATTACGGAAATTGACTTTTATGAATCAGTAAACTCCATAGGTGTTTTTGTTCCTCCGCAAAATGGCAAGGTAAGCGCGTTTGTCACTATTATGCAGGGATGCAATAATTTTTGTGCGTATTGTGTTGTTCCTTATCTGCGTGGCGCGGAGACGGGCAGACCGTCGGAGGATATACTCGAAGAGATAAGAAAACTTGCCGATCAGGGAATCAAAGAAGTTATTCTTTTAGGCCAAAATGTTAATTCTTACGGCAAAACCATTGGAAATGGATTGAGTTTTGCAGCGCTGATAAAAAAAATAGGAAAAATTCCCGGCATTGAACGGATCAGATTTACTACGTCACACCCGCGCGACCTTTCCGACGAATTGATCAGATGCTTCACTGAAGAAGAAAAGTTATGCGAGCATATTCATCTGCCGGTACAGTCCGGGTCAAACAAGATATTGGCATTAATGAACAGAGGTTATACAGTTGAAGAATATATGAAAAAAGTTGATCATTTACGTAATTTGAATCCGCACATAAGCATTACTTCGGATATTATCGTCGGATTCCCCGGTGAGACACAGGATGATTATCAAGAAACCATTGACATGATGAAAAAAATCAGGTTTGATTCGACATTTTCATTTAAGTATTCTGAAAGAGAAGGAACTGAAGCACAAAAATTAGAAGGAAAAATAGAAGAATGTGAGAAGTTAAGAAGGCTCAAACAGCTGCAGATGTTGCAGGATAGGCATACACTGGATAAAAATATAGCTTTGGAAAATACAAGACAGGAAATATTGGTTGAAAGAAGAAGTAAAAATTCCAAAGATGATTTGATGGGACGAACCAGATCCTGGAAAATTGTAAATTTCGAGGGTGGGTTGGAATTAACAGGGAAACTGGTTGATGTGAAAATATCAAAGGGTTATTTACATTCGTTAAGAGGGAAAATGATTGATGAGGAGGCAGGAAGTGTTGATTGAAATGAGGGTTGCAGGATTGACTATTGATCCTGTCACCAATACACCAATCGTTATCTTGAAGAATTTACAGGAGAGCAAAGCCATTCCGATCTGGATAGGATTGTTTGAAGCCAGTGCGATTGCAACAGTATTGGAAAAAATTGTTTTTCCAAGGCCCATGACTCATGACTTGTTTAACGAATGTTTAAAGTTTCTAGAGGTGACTGTGGACAGAGTTGAAATTGTGGATATTCGCGGTAATACTTTTTTTGCAAATATTTGTTTGAGCAGAGAAGGGCGGAATTATTCGATTGATGCTCGTCCCAGTGATGCAATTGCTATAGCTTTACGTGCAAACGCGCCGATATTTGTCGAGGAAAGTGTTATTGAAAAATCACGCAGTGTCGATTTGATGGTTAAACTTGGCGACTTGAATCAATTAAAAGAAGAAAAAATAAAAGAATTTCTGGAGAATCTTTCGATAGAAGATTTCGGTAAATATAAAATGTAATGAGACAAGCTGAGAGCGAACGAAGTGAAGCTCGAAGCGTAAGTCGAATTATCCCCGAAGTGAAGAGGAGTGGGATAATTCGTCATGCCTGGTGACTGGCCGGTATATATATCATGGGAAATATAATAGAGGATTTTCAAAATTATCTGGAAGTGGAGAGAAATGTTTCCGCACACACACGAATAGCTTATCTTGCAGATGTTCAAGACTTTGCCGACTTCTTATATAAGAATAATATGGTAAAAGATAAAGATGAAATAATTAAAGTGGAGTCGGAAGTTATTCGGAAATATTTGAGCTGTCTGTACCGGCAAAAAGTAAAAAAAGTAACAGTTAACCGTAAAATATCATCGTTGAGAGCTTTTTATAAATATGGATTACGAACGGGCAAGATTCAAGATAACCCGGCGGAAATGATACGAACATTGAAAACAGAAAAGTATACGCCTACTTTTTTATCGGTTGATGAAATTTTTAAGTTATTAGAAACAAAAAACGAAAATTCGGTTTTAGGCTTGCGTAATAGCGCTATGCTGGAATTATTTTATTCTTCAGGCTTGCGATTGAGTGAAGTTGCAGGACTGGATTTAGCGGATATTGATTTCAACCAGAAGTTGCTCAAGGTGCGTGGCAAAGGAAAAAAGGAAAGAATAGTTCCCGTCGGCGGTCCTGCCATAAAGGCCGTTCGGGAATATTTGGAAAAAATCGAAGAAATAAGAAAAAGTCGAAATGGAGATATTTTAAAAAAACCGTTATTCCTAAACTCTCGTGGTAAAAGAATAACAGCGAGAAGCATTGCCCGGATAGTTAATGAAACGGCAAATAAAAGTGGTATTGGAAGAAAAGTCAGTCCGCATGCTTTAAGACACAGTTTCGCCACACATCTTTTAAATGCGGGAGCTGATTTGCGTTCCATTCAGGAATTGTTGGGGCATGAAAGTCTCTCGACAACGCAGAAATATACGGCGGTAAATATTAATCGCATGATGGAAGTTTATGATAAAGCTCACCCCAGAACTAAAAAAAAATAAGACTTGATTTTTCCCGGGGCGAAGCCGCAGGGAAAAGCCATAATCGAATTTATCCCGTTCAAGTGAAGTGTAATGTATAATTTGCGATGGCAAAATCATCATCCTGATTTTTAAAAGGAGAAAAAATGAACATAAGAGGCACCACAATATTAGCGGTCAGGCATAACGGAACGGTAACCGTAGCTGGTGACGGTCAGGTTACTCTGGACACAACAATATTGAAGCATGGCGCACGAAAAGTTCGCCGTCTTTACAATGATGAAGTTATTGTTGGTTTTGCCGGGGCAACGGCTGATGCATTCACTTTATTTGACCGGTTTAATCAGAAACTGGAGCAATATAACGGCAATTTATTGAGGGCGGCTGTAGAATTGACGAAAGATTGGCGCACAGACCGGGTTTTGCGACATTTGGAGGCATTGATGATTGCCGTAAACAAGGATAAATCATTGATTATTTCCGGAAACGGAGATGTCATCGAAGCAGATGATGATGTTATGGCAATAGGGTCGGGCGGGCCTTATGCACAGGCTGCTGCTCGTGCACTTCTGCGTCATAGTAATTTATCATCATCGGAAATTGCAAAAGAAGCCATGAAAATAGCAGCTGAAATTTGTATATACACGAATAATAATGTAACACTGGAAGAAATTGAAGACACTTCACGCGTATCAAAGGAAACAAAAAAGAATAAAGTTAAGGAGTAGGAATAATAATTATGATAAGCAAAGGGTTAACGCCCCGTGAAATAGTGGAAAAGTTAGATCGTCACATAATCGGCCAGTCCGATGCCAAAAGGGCGGTAGCAATTGCACTGCGCAACAGATGGCGCAGGCAGAATGTCTCGGCAGATTTGGCTGATGAGATATCACCAAAAAATATTATCATGATCGGTCCTACGGGTGTGGGAAAAACAGAAATTGCCCGCAGATTGGCCAAACTGGATAATTCTCCTTTTTTAAAAGTGGAAGCGTCAAAATTTACGGAAGTTGGGTATGTGGGACGCGATGTTGAATCAATGATCCGGGATTTGGTGGAATTGTCCCTTAATATGGTTAAATCGGAAGAGCAGGAAAATGTCAGGGCAAGAGCGGCGGAAATTGCCGAGGAAAAATTACTGGATTTGTTGCTTCCTCCGCGGCCTAAGGAAAAAATGGTAAGTGATATGCTGATTGATGCCACTGAGTTGCATGAAAAGGATCAACAGACTGAAGATCAGGCACAGAAGGCCGATGCTACGCGGGAAAAATTAAGACATTTGCTCAAAGAAAAAAAGCTTGATAACCGATTAGTGGATCTGGAAGTTACCGAGACCAGAAGCGGTCCCATGATTGAAATATTTTCCGCGGCGGGAATGGAAGACATGGGGCTCAATGTCCGGGATATGCTGGGAAGCGTATTTCCGCAAAAAAAGAAAATGAAAACGGTAAAAGTACCGGAAGCGCTGGAAATTCTGCAAGAAGAAGAAGCGCAGAAATTGATAGATATGGACAAGGTAACCAAAACAGCGCTGGAGCGTGTTGAACAGTCTGGTATAGTTTTCCTGGACGAGATTGATAAGATTGTCGGCAGCGATTCATCACATGGTCCTGATGTGTCACGTGAAGGTGTGCAAAGAGATCTGCTGCCTATTGTGGAAGGTTCCAACGTGAATACGCGCTATGGCATGGTCAAAACAGATCACATACTTTTTATCGCAGCAGGTGCGTTTAGCGCTTCCAAGCCATCTGATTTAATTCCGGAATTGCAGGGACGTTTTCCGATTCGAGTCGAGCTTGATTCATTGGGTAAAGAAGAATTTATCCGTATTTTAACCGAACCCAATAATGCTCTGGTCAAACAGTACACGGAAATGATGGCGACAGAAGGCGTGAAATTATCGTTTACGGATGAAGCGATAGCTGCCATTGCAGAGGTAGCAACATTGGTTAATGAACGAACTGAAAATATCGGCGCCAGAAGATTGTATACAATTATGGAAACTTTATTGGATGAGATTTCTTTTGAAGCGCCGGAGATGAAGGAAAAAGAAATAATAATAGATGCCCGGCAGGTAGAGGAAAAACTAAACGAGATAATTGAAGATGAGGATTTAAGCAGGTATATTCTATAAATTGGAGAAAAAAGGCGCTTTTCTTTTTTCCAAGATGAGGATTTAAGCAGGTAAATTGGAGTTAAAAATGGAAAATATAAAAAATTCGATGGAAAGAGCCGAAATACTGCTGGAAGCCTTGCCTTATATCAAACGATTCTATAACAAAACGATTGTTATTAAATATGGCGGACATGCCATGGTTGATGATGAGTTAAAAGACAAGTTTGCGCAGGATGTGGTTATGATGAAATATATCGGTATTAATCCTGTCATTGTTCACGGTGGCGGTCCTCAAATAGGAACATTGCTTAAGAAACTTGGTAAAGAATCAAAATTTGTTCAGGGTATGCGGGTTACCGATGAAGAAACCATGAACATTGTGGAAATGGTTCTGGTAGGGAAGGTAAATAAGGAAATTGTCGGTTTGATCAACAGGCATGGTGGAAATGCGGTTGGATTGAGCGGTAAGGATGGTAATTTAATCCGGGCGGAAAAATATTATTTAAGTGAGGAAAAGATTAAAAGCACGCCGCCGGAAATTATAGATATAGGTTTGGTCGGAAAAGTCAAAAGTATTAATTCCCAGTTGATTGTTTCGCTTACACAAAATAATGTTATACCGATTATTGCTCCTACAGGACTCGGTGAAAACGGGGAAACATACAATATCAATGCGGATATCGTAGCAGGAGAAATTGCCGCCGCCCTGCAGGCGGAAAAACTCCTGTTGTTGACCGATGTGTCCGGCGTTTTGGGAAAAAATAAAAAACTGATCAATACAATGAACAATAAAGAGGCTTTGAAATTAATTGAAAATGGAACTGTTGCTGGAGGTATGTTTCCCAAGATAAAATGTTGTCTGAAGGCTCTAAAAGGCGGAGTGAAGAAGGCTCACATAATTGACGGACATTTAAAGCATGCAGTGTTGCTGGAGGTTTTTACCGATAAGGGAATAGGTACGGAAATAGTTCTGTAGCGGCTTCGGAAAAAGTCCCCGGCATGCGCCGGGCTTCGCGTATCTGCTGAGTTTGTTCGGCGCATTCCGGAGGCCTTTAGCGCCTTGCCTCTGGAGCTTTTTACGAAGTCTTAGCGATTAATTGAAGGTGAAGGAAATGAAAGAAAAAGAATTAATGGCTGCAGCCAATGAGAATATAATGAATACATATAAGCGTTTTCCGGTGGTTATAACTGAAGGAGCAGGCGCGAAACTGTGGGATATAAATGGGCGTGAATATCTGGATTTTGTGGCAGGGATTGCCGTTTGTTCTCTGGGACATTCTCATCCTCAGGTTGTAGTTGCAGTGAAAGAACAGTTGGATAAATTAACACATGTTTCCAATTTATATTACACTCAGCCCCAGACGCAATTGGCCGAATTGCTGGTTGAAAATTCTTTTGCAGATAAGGTTTTTTTCTGCAACAGCGGTGCGGAAGCAAATGAAGCGGCCATAAAACTTGCTCGAAAATATGCCCATGAAAATATGGGAACTGAAAGATTCGAATTAATTACGATGAAAGATTCCTTTCATGGCCGAACAATTGCTACAATTACGGCGACCGGACAGGAAAAATTTCAGTTCGGTTTTGCGCCCCTGCCGGCTGGTTTTACTTACGTCCCTTTCAATGACTTAAAAGCATTGGAGAACGCAATTTCCGACAAGACTTGCGGGGTATTGCTGGAACCGATTCAGGGCGAAGGCGGCGTCAATATCCCGGATGAAAATTATCTTGCTGAAGTAAGAAAAATTTGCGACCGTCACGGCATTTTGTTGATTCTCGACGAAGTGCAGACAGGCATAGGCAGAACAGGAAAATTATTCGCTTATGAGCATTCGGGAATAAAACCGGATATAATGACTCTGGCCAAAGCTTTGGGTAACGGTTTACCTGTGGGAGCAATGCTGGCAAAGGATAAAATAGCCCAGGCGTTTGTTCCCGGCAATCACGCATCCACTTTTGGCGGCAATCCTTTGGCAATGGTTGCGGCTATCGCTGTTTTAAGAACAATATTGCAGGAAAACGTCTTGGAAAATTGTCGAAAAGTCGGCGAATATTTTTTATTGCAATTAAAAAAGCTCCAGCAAAAATACAAGATTATTACCGAAGTGAGAGGCAGAGGACTGATGCTGGCCTTAAAATTGGATATAGAAGCAGCCGATATTGTCAATGAGTGTCTTCATCAGGGATTGCTGATCAATTCCACCGGAGGGAAAATTTTACGATTCGTGCCGCCATTGATTATTACTACCCGCGATGTTGATCGGGCAATTGAAGTGCTCGATAGAGTGATGGAGGGTAAATGAAAAAAGATCTGTTGAATATTTACGACCTGGAAGATGCTGATTTTGAAAAAATATGGTCGAAAGCTAAAAAGCTTAAAAAAGATTTAAAGAACGACAAACCCCATAATTCTCTCCAGGGAAAAACTCTGGGGATGATTTTTGATAAATCTTCCACGAGGACAAGAATATCTTTTGAAGTCGGCATGTATCAGTTGGGAGGAATTGCATTGTTTTTAACTTCACGTGATACGCAGATAGGCCGTGGCGAAACTATTTCCGATTCGGCGCAGATGATGTCACGTTATCTGAATGGGATTATGATCAGGACATTTTCTCAAAAAAGTGTTGAAGATTTCGCCCGTTATGCTTCGATTCCTGTGATTAACGGATTGACGGATCTTTTACATCCCTGTCAAATTCTAAGCGATCTGTTTACGATAAAAGAAAAGAAAGGATCTTATGATGGTTTGAAGATCGCATATATCGGAGATGGCAACAACATAGCCAATACCTGGATTGAAGCCGCCGCTCGATTGCCGATTCAACTGACGTTGGCCTGCCCCGAAGGTTACGATCCGGACAGGAAAATTATGGCCAAAGGAAAAAAAGAGGCAAGAGAAGATATTTCTCTTTATCGTGATCCGTTGGAAGCTGCAAAAGATGCTGATGTTTTATATACCGATGTATGGGTTAGTATGGGACAGGAGTCGGAAAATGAAGAAAGAAAAAAAATATTCAAAAATTATCAGATAAATAAAAGACTTTTGAAAGAAGCCAGGAAAGATGCAATCGTCATGCATTGTCTTCCGGCGCATCGCGGAGAAGAAATAACATCCGATGTTATCGACGGTCCGCAATCTGTCGTGATCGATCAGGCGGAAAATCGTCTGCATGTGCAAAAGGCAATTCTGGAAATACTGCTTTAACAGGTTAGAAATCAGCCCGTTTATCGGGGATAGGGAGGACAAGGATTGTCGAAAGGAATTAAAAAAGTTGTTTTGGCGTATTCGGGAGGACTGGATACATCCGTAATTGTGCGCTGGCTTATTGAAACTTACAAGTGTGAGGTTATATGTTTTGCCGCCGATTTGGGACAGAAAGAGGAATTAACCGGTCTGAAAAAAAAGGCGATTAATACCGGAGCCGGTAAAATTTATATAGAAGATTTGAAGGAAGAATTCGCGAGGGATTTCGTATTTCCGGCGCTGCGTGCCAATGCGATTTACGAGGGCACATATCTTCTGGGCACATCACTGGCGCGTCCTTTGATAGCCAAAAAGCAGATTGAAATAGCGAAAAAAGAAAAAGCTGACGCGGTATCGCACGGGGCGACGGGCAAAGGGAATGATCAGGTACGGTTTGAGCTTACATATTATGCTTTAAATCCTTCGATAAAAATTATTGCGGCATGGAAGGACGACAAATGGACATTTGATTCACGCGAATCAATGATCGATTATGCCAAAAAATATAAGATTCCCATTCCCCTGACTAAAGCGAAACCATACAGCTCTGATCGCAATCTGTTACATATTTCCCATGAAGGAGGAATTCTGGAAGATCCCTGGGCAGAAGCGCCGGAAGACATGTTTGTGCTGACTGAATCTCCTGAAGCGGCTCCGGATAAACCTACTTATCTGGAAATTGAATTTAAAAAGGGCAATCCTGTAGCTGTAAACGGCAAAAAGATGTCGCCGGCGAAACTTATGGATTATATGAATGCGATTGCCGGAGCCAACGGCATTGGAAGGGTGGATATGGTGGAAAATCGTTTTGTCGGAATGAAATCCAGAGGCGTTTATGAGACACCAGGCGGAACAGTGCTTTGGGCTGCGCATCGGGCGGTTGAATCAATCACCATGGATCGCGAGGTAATGTTTATGCGCGATTCGCTGATACCTAAATATGCCCAGCTTGTCTATAACGGTTTCTGGTATTCACCCGAAATGAAGACCCTCCAGACTTATATAGATGCTACTCAGGAAAATGTAACAGGGACGGCAAGGATGAAATTGTATAAGGGGAATTGCATTGTTGCCGGAAGAAAATCGCCTAATTCACTTTACAGCGAATCATTTGCAACTTTTGAAAAAGATCAGGTCTACAATCAGAAGGATGCTGTAGGATTTATCAAACTGAACGGATTGCGTTTGATAATTCAAAATATCTTGAAAAAATAAATTTAATCCAAACGGAGAAACAGCATGACAACCGGCAAAAAACCCTGGAGCGGAAGATTTCAGAAATCAACGGCCGGCAATGTAGAGAAATTTACTTCATCAATTCATTATGACCGGAGGCTTTATTCTTATGATATAGAAGGCTCTATAGCTCATGCAACAATGCTTGCCGGACAGAATATAATATCACAAAAAGAGGCCAAGAAAATTGTTTCGACTTTGAAAGATATTTTGAAAGATATAGAAAAAGGCAAGTTGAAATTCATGGCTGCCGATGAAGATATTCATATGGCTATCGAAAAAGAACTGATTAAACGCATAGGTGAAACGGGCGGTAAGCTTCATTCGGCAAGAAGCCGCAACGATCAGATAGTTCTGGATGTTCGGCTTTATTTGCGGGCGGAAATTAAAAAAATAACCGCGCTGACAACTTCTTTGCAACTGCGTTTACTGGAAATGGCAAAAAGGGAAATTAAAACTATTATGCCCGGTTATACTCATATGCAAAAAGCACAGCCGGTTTTGCTTTCGCATTATTTTCTGGCATTCGGAGAAATGTTTAGTCGGGATATTCAAAGACTGAAAGACTGTCTCGGAAGGCTTAATGTTCTTCCTTTAGGCGCTGCGGCATTAGCCGGTACAGGGTTGCCTATTGATCGGAATCGGACGGCAAAATTACTGTATTTTCCTGAAGTCAGCAAAAACAGTATGGACACGGTTGCCGACAGAGACTTCATCGCGGAATTTATTTTTGCAGCTTCTCTTATTATGATGCATCTCAGCCGTTTTTGCGAAGATTTGGTTTTATGGTCTTCTGATGAATTCGGTTTTGTCGAAATATCGGATGCCTATACTACAGGCAGCAGCATAATGCCGCAAAAGAAAAATCCGGATGTGGCGGAATTGATCAGGGGGAAAACCGGCAGAGTTTACGGAGATCTTATTGCCATAATGACAATATTAAAGGGATTGCCCATGACTTACAATCGTGATTTGCAGGAAGACAAGGAACCTTTGTTTGATGCCGTTGATACCGTAGAAAGTTGTCTGGCAATATTTACGGAAATGCTTAAGCACTGTGAATTTAATGCTGCAAAAATGATTATGGCAGCAAAAGGAGGATTTTCCACGGCGACCGATATAGCCGAATATCTTGTGGGTAAAGGCATGCCTTTCCGCCGTGCGCATGAGATTGCAGGGAAAATAGTTTCTTATTGTCTCAAAAATGAAAAAGGATTAGACAACCTGACGTTAAAAGAATTTCAGACATTTTACAGGGGTTTTGCTGACGATATTAAGAATATAATCACACCGGATAAAGCTGTTAATTCCCGCAAACACGCAGGAGGAACGGCAACTGAGGCCGTATTAAAGAGGATAAAAGATTTTGAAAAGGATATACGTAAAATATAGCTCATTAGTCTTTCTGGCAGTCTTTGCAAATTTGACCGGTTGCGGTGTAAAAGGAAATCCGGTAATTCCATCGGTTGTAAAAGGCGATGCGCCAATTATTAGAAATTTTAAAGCCGACTCAACCGATAACGTCATCATTTTGAATTGGGATTATCATCGTAAAAATTCGGAAATAAGTTATATTGCCGTAGAAAAGAGCGAGTTGGGCGGCGCCGGAAACGAATGCAAAATATGTTCCGGAACATTCAAACGTATCGGTAGGGTTTCTCCGGGAAATATAAGACAAGACAATGAGGAATATATAAAGGTCAGTTTTACCGATAATAAGGTCACGAAAGGGAGAACGTACAATTATCGTTTATTGGTTTGTGATGATTATAATGAATGCCGGGAAGTTTCGGCCGCAGAGATAAAATTAAAATGATGAAAGTTAAGGAGGCCTTTTATGTTTAAGGGCGCAATGGTCGCTATTGTTACACCTTTTAAAAGTAATCAGATTGATGAGAAAGCTTTACGTGAACTCATCGAATTTCAAATTGCCAGCGGGACGGATGCAATTGTGCCCTGTGGGACTACGGGAGAATCAGCAACTCTTTCCCATGAGGAACATGACCGGGTCATTGAAATTACTGTCGATGCCGTGAGAAAAAGAGTTCCCGTTATTGCAGGCACAGGCTCAAACAGCACGACGGAAGCCCTGCGTCTAACCAAACATGCCTATGAAGCGGGAGCCGATGGAGCGCTTATCGTGTGTCCATATTATAACCGTCCCACACAGGAAGGTCTTTATCAGCATTTTAAGACTATAGCCGAAAATGTTTCTATTCCAATAATTCCTTATAATATACCGAGCCGAACCGGTGTAAATCTCATGCCGGAAATGGTTGCCAAACTGGCACAAATAAAAAATATAGCAGGTATTAAAGAAGCATCAGGATCTATCAAACAAATGAGCGATATTATAAATCTTTGCGGGAAAGATTTTGCCGTTTTGTCGGGTGACGACATTCTTACTCTGCCGTTAATGGCGATAGGCGGCGCAGGCGTTATTTCTGTTGTCTCCAATGTGGCTCCGGTGGATATGGCGGCATTGATTGATGCCTTTGAAGCCGGTGACAGGGCAAAGGCTAAAGCTCTCCATTACAAAATGAGTGCGTTGATTGACATGCTTTTTGTCGAAGTCAATCCCATTCCGGTTAAAGCGGCGCTGGCGTTGATGGGTAAAATAGAGTATGAATACAGGTTGCCGCTTTGTAAAATGACTGAAACTAATTTTGAAAGATTGAAAAAAACTATGACCGATTACGGTTTGATTTAATTATACGGCGGTAAAAGAATAAATTAAGAAGGATACAATATTATGGTCAAAGCTGTTGTTACAGGCGCCGGTGGAAGAATGGGAGGTAAGATAATAAGTCTCATTTCCGCTACAGAGGGGATAAATGTTGTAGGAGCTGTAGAAGTTACAGGCCATCCGATTATTGGTTGTGATATAGGTCAGGGGCTGGGATTGGGTGAAACAGGTGTTTTAGCTTGCGATAAATTGGCTGATTGTATTGACCAGGCGGATGTTGTTATCGATTTTACGAGTCATGAATCTTCTCTTAATTATTTGAAGATAGCCCGCCAGAAAAATCGTGCCATAGTTATCGGCTCTACCGGATTTACCGAGTCTGAAATGCGGGAAATTAAAAAACTGGCAAAAAACACACGTTGTTTATTAAGTCCTAATATGAGTGTCGGCGTGAATGTGATGCTGAAAGTTTTGGAGTACTGCGCAGAAATACTCAAAGATGATTACGATATTGAAATTGTCGAGGCTCACCATCATTTAAAAAAAGACGCTCCCAGTGGAACGGCATTGCAAATGGCAAAAGTTATATGTGAAAAGCGCGGGTGTAATATTGAGGAAACATTGGTTTATTCACGCCGGGGTCTGATTGGCGAGAGAACAAAAAAAGAAATAGGTATACAAACAATTCGCGCCGGTGATATTGCCGGTGATCATACGGTTATTTTTGGCGGAGCAGGAGAAAGACTGGAGTTTATTCACCGTGCTCATAATCGTGACAATTTTGCCAGGGGGGCGATTCGCGCAGCGCAATGGATTGTGAATCAGAAAAACGGCCTGTATGATATGCAGGATGTCTTAGGATTAAGGGAAAAAAAATCAAAAGGCAAGAAAATTTGAACGGTATAATATGTTACATCGGGATTGGTTCTAATTTAGGCAATGCTTTAAAGAACTGCCGGAATGCCGTTGAAAATCTTGGCGCGTGCAAGGGAATAGAGGTAACGAGGGTTTCGTCTTTTTATGAGACGGAGCCGGTAGGTATTGTAAATCAGAATTATTTTGTAAATGCAGCAGCGGAAATCAGGACGGTACTTTCTGCCCGTAAGTTGTTACAGGAATTGCAGAACATCGAAAAGGATATGGGACGCAGGCGCGAAGTGAAAGGCGGTCCTAGGATTATAGATCTCGATCTTCTTTTTTATGGTCACGACCTGATTCAGGAAACTGATTTGGAAGTGCCGCATCCGGAAATACACAAAAGGCGTTTTGTTTTGGAGCCGTTAGACGAATTAACATCTTATTTGATACATCCTGTTTTTTGTATTTCTATCCGCGGACTGAAAGAAAGATTAACTGATGATAAAATCATCAAAGTAATCAGGAATTGAAATCAAACTATTTAGGAATGCTATGATTATCCGATTAATATTGTTTCTCTTATTGATTTATTTGCTGTATAAGATATTCAGCTTCATCAGGCAATCAAGACCTTTGGAAAATAAATATGATAAATACAAAACCGAATCGAGCAAAGGAGAAGAGTTGGTTGAAGACCCTGTTTGTCACACTTATGTTCCGATTAGTCAGGCCTTCAAAAAAGAAATATCCGGCAGGGATTATTACTTCTGCAGTAAACGATGTAGTGATAAATACGAAGCAGAAAAAAATAACTGAACTCAACGGGAGAATTTATGAAATTTTTTATTGATACTGCCAATATAGAAGAAATCAAAGAAGGGATTGCTCTGGGTATGGCAGACGGAGTTACAACCAACCCATCGCTGATAGCCAAAGAAAAAAAAGATTTTGACTCTGTAGTCAAAGATATATTGAAAATTGTCAAAGGACCGGTAAGTCTGGAGGTCGTAAGTCAGGAAGCAAAAGCAATGTTTGCCGAAGGTAAAAAACTGGCGCGTCTGGGAAGTAATGTCGTAATTAAAGTTCCTTTATCAACCGAAGGATTAAAGGCGACAAGGATGTTTGCCGATGCCGGCATTGATGTGAATCAGACCCTGATATTTTCCCCGCTTCAGGCATTAATGGCTGCCAAAGCGGGAGCGCGTTACGTGAGCCCGTTTGTCGGCCGTCTGGATGATATAACTCATGACGGTATGGAAATAGTTGATCAAATCCTTACTATTTACGAGAATTATTGTTACGAAACGGAAGTAATTGTTGCCAGTATACGTCATCCCCGTCATGTTTTAGATGCGGCTTTAATGGGTGCGGATATAGCTACGATTCCTTTCAAAGTAATAGCCCAGTTGGTAAAGCATCCGTTAACGGAAAAAGGAATAGAAGCTTTTCTGGAAGACTGGAAGAAGGTGCCCCAAAAATAATATAGTTAGGCTAATTATTTAAAAAGTATCAGAAAATGATTTCAAGGCGCGAAACTTTCAATTTGCCCAACACCATAACATTGATGAGAATCGGTGTAGTTCCTTTTTTGTTTATTCTGCTTTCTAATCCGGGAGAATTCTGGAGCTTGATTATAGCCGGCTTGTTTGTTGTAGCGTCCATCACAGATTTTTTCGACGGTTATATTGCCAGAAAATATAACATGATCACCACAATGGGGAAATTTCTCGATCCCATTGCCGATAAAATCATTGTTAATTCGGCAATGATTTTGATGATTCCCATCGGTCGTATTCCGGCGTGGATAGTTGCTGTAACGATTGTCCGTGATTTGATTGTTGATGTAATAAGAAGTATTGCTTCTTCGGAAGGAATTTATATACAGGCAAGCATTTTGGGGAAACAGAAGACTGTGACGCAAATTATAGCCGTTACCGCATTAATGATACATTATTCGGTTTTTGGTATTAATGCTCATGTTGTTGGAGTGGTAGTCCTTTATATTGCGTTGTTCCTCACAATTTATTCAGGAGTGGATTATTTTATAAAGATGTACAAGAGCGTTGTAAAGTAAAAATTTTTACTTTTACGAAAAATTAACGAAAAAATAATAAAGATCTGTTATCTATTGTTAAATTTATTATTATTTTTGTTGACAATAGATAGCTATTTGTTATATTCAGCGCCGTTTAAATGAGCGGGCGTAACTCAGCGGTAGAGTGCTACCTTGCCAAGGTAGACGTCGACGGTTCAAATCCGTTCGCCCGCTCCATTTTATTTTAGGCGGCATAGCCAAGTGGCTAAGGCAGCGGTCTGCAAAACCGTTATTCCCCGGTTCAAGTCCGGGTGCCGCCTCCAATAGTAATAAAGAGGAGATTGCTTCTTCATGGAAGCAACTCCTCTTTCTTTTATTAATTTTTATAAATCAGTATGTTATGAAAAAATATGAAAGCATTTCTTTAAAAACTATTCTTTTCATTTTCAGATTGGTTAAATGGTATGCATTGGTTATTGACTAATAGTTTTAATAATGGTATAATACTTTTTTATTATGGAAAAGCAGGCGAAGAAAAAAATGTTTAAAGTAGGCGATTTGGCTGTATACCCGGCTCATGGCGTGGGAGTGATTGAAGCTATCGAAAACAGGGAAGTAATGGGTAAAAAACAGCCTTTTTATGTTATGAAAATAATGGGTAACGGAATGAAAATAATGATTCCGATGATGAGTGTTAAATCAGTCGGATTACGTGAAATTATTTTAGAAAAGGAAATACCCAAAGTATATGAAATCCTGCGCAATAAAGACGTTACTATAGATAAACAGACATGGAATAAGCGCTATAAAGAATACCTCGAAAGAATAAAAACCGGTTCAGTGTTTGAAATTGCCGGTGTTTTAAGGGATTTGTTTATCTTAAAAAGTGATAAGAATCTTTCTTTCGGAGAAAGAAAAATGATGGATACAGCAATGAATTTGCTGGTTAAAGAAATATCCGTAGCTACAAATGCGCAAGAATCAGAAGTCGAACACAATCTGCAAATGATCTTTACGGTACAATAACACCAGCTTATTTAATCCTAAAAAACAGTTCTTTGAAAATTTAATAATGGGCAGATTACCTTTTCTAATTAAAGGAAAACCGTAAGAGTTGCCTCCATTTTTTTATTAAAAAAATATTTTTAAAATACATGATTAATTTAGAAATAAATATTTCAATATCAGTAGAAAGGAGGTGAAGCGGTTGATTGTTAGAATTATTTTAATTATGGCATGTTCTATAAGTGGCTGCGCTATTGTTTATTATACATCTGAATCCAATTCTACTTTAATTATTAAATCAGCGGGCGGCTTTATAATTGGATTATTAATAGCATTATCAGTTATAGGAATTGAAAAAGAAATTCGTAAATTATCTTTAAAGGTAATTATCGGTGGCGTAGCGGGGATGATAATCGGTCTGTTGATTGCTTTGATATTCGGATTTGGACTAAATTTCGTTAGTAAAATAAGGGAGAATCAGCAGGCAATACCCTGGATTTACTTGTTGATAACCGGAATATTCGGTTACCTCGGCCTTTTTCTTGGTTCAAAGAAAATAGAAGAATTTAATTTTTTATATCCGCAACCGAATACTGGTCATGATTATCGCGCTTTGGATACCAGTGTAATTATTGAGGGTAGAATAGCTGATATCTGCGACAGTGGCTTCATAGAAGGTGATTTGATTGTCCCACGTTTTGTTTTGAATGAATTGCAATTTTTAGCGGATTCTTCCGATTCGATGAAAAGATTGCGTGGCCGACGGGGGCTGGATGTCCTGAATCACATGCAAAAAAGTTCAAATATCAACATTGAAATAGTCGAACAGGATTTCCCCCAAATTAAAGGAGTGGATGGTAAGCTTGTAGCTCTAGCCAAACAACTCAACGCCAAACTTTTAACCAATGATTATAATTTAAACAAAGTAGCACAGTTGCAGGGTGTTCGTGTTCTGAATGTCAATGAATTAGCCAATGCCATGAAACCCGTTGTCTTGCCTGGAGAACAAATGACCGTGAAGATTATCAGGGAAGGTAAAGAAACGGGACAGGGGGTAGGTTATTTGGATGACGGCACAATGATCATTGTAGACAACGGGCAGAAAATGCTCAACATGAATGTGGATGTCATTGTGACCAGCGTGTTACAGACGACTGCCGGCCGAATGATTTTTTCAGAACTAAAAGAGACAGCAGACAAAAAGAAATAGAAAATTATTTTATTTATCGAAGTGAAAAGCCCGGGGGAATAAATTCCCGGGCTTTTTTTATGTGCTATTCCTTTTTAAGATAAAAGATGATATCAAGATACCAATTCTAAATCGAAGGGAACCCCGGCACATGCGGGGCGCCGTGTTTTTTTAACTGGTCCCGCTGTTGCGGAACAGTTCATCCTTTGAGTTTCACTGCCGCTTCAATATCATCTTTGATTTAGAAATGGTATGAAACCCACATGACGGTATCCGTCACAAAGGAGCATGAAAATCTCCCCTAACCCCTCTTTGCCCAAGAGGGGAACTTCCCCCTTTAG
>MAEO01000120.1 GCA_001683985.1 Smithella sp. M82 | reverse complement strand
GCGGCATGACGCAAAGCATGTTGTCAAAGAGCAATCTGTGGTGCCAAGAACTTTCGCAGAGGGGCGAATGCCCCTTCAAGACACCCATCTATCTGAAATGGTGGAACTATTTTTTGGCAACTGTTAAAGATCAGCTTGAGCTGGTGCCCCTTCCCTTCGCTCCGCTCCGGGAGAACCAGGGGCACGAAACCGACCGCTTCGCGGCGGCTCAGCCCCACGTTAGGCAGGAACATCAAATCCATGGATATTGAAAATATAGTCGAAGCCATTTGGAATAACCGCGTCAGAATTACCGATCATGCTGACGAGGAAGCATTCGATGATGGTCTCACGTTTGAAGAGATATATTTCTCGGTAATGCATGGCGAAATCATTGAGGATTATCCCAACGATAAGCCATATCCGAGCTGTTTGATTATGGGAAAAAATTTCTCAGGAGATCCCATACATAGCGTTTGGGCCTATAATCTGGTAAACCAATGGACAGTGTTAGTCACAGTCTATCGACCAGATCCAGAACGGTGGATTGACTGGAAAGTGAGGGTGAAAAAATGAAGCCATTTGAAAAATGTCCTGTATGTGGCGGTGAGCTTGAAACCAAGCAAGTCGAAAAATTGCTCAGGGGCGGCGGGAATACGGTGTCCGTAAAGGTGTCCGCTGAAGTATGTTTACACTGTGGGGAAAGGCTATATGCCGAAGAGGTAGTTAGAACATTTGAAGAAATTCGAAGCAAACTACAAAAGCAGGATTTCAGCCACCTCAAAACTCTTGGGCAATCGTTCACAGTTGAAAAAGATTGGCCTAACAAAGCCATCCAGCCGACCGCTTAACCCGCCGCTTCGCTTTGCGTTAAGCGGCGCTGACTTCGTCAAGTGCCTTGCCCTGGCGCCTTGCGCCAGAACAAGGCACTTGACCGACTGCGCTTCTCGGAGCCTCAGGGTGCAAGCACCCTGCGTCTCCTGCGATGCTCGCGGGTCAGCGCCGCGATTCGCCGTACTAAAAAAGAAAATTAAAATGCCTGAAATCAGTCGCTTTTATGGTATAATCATTGCCATGTTTTTCGATGATCACAACCCGCCGCATTTTCATGCATGATATGCAAGGGAGAAAGTAGCGATAGAAATAGAATCACTTCGGATTGTGGAAGGTCATCTTTCGCCCCGTGCGTTGGGACTTGTAATCGAATGGGCCGCTCAGCACAGGAATGAGCTTTTGAATAATTGGGAATTAGCCAAAAACAATCAAACTCCTAATAAAATTGAGCCGTTGAAATAAGGGAGGTGAAGTGATGCTTAGGGATGTAATCTCAGCAAATTATAAGGGCGGATATAAAATTGAAGTAACATTTGAGGACGGTGCTTCGGGGATTGTAGATTTTTCAAAATACTTGAGAGAAGGTGGTGTATTTGAAAAATTTAATGATATGGAATTTTTTAAGAATTTTAGAATTCATGAGGAACTTGGAGTGCTGACATGGGGGGATGAAGTGGATATTGCGCCTGAAACACTTTATGCTGAAGCAACGAATTCCCCTCTGCCTGATTGGATGGATTCGCAACGAGATTCTCCGGCGAACATGTCGCTTCAGCCGACCTCGTAAACTCGGCGGCTGAGCTTTTTCGTTAGGCGTAAGAAAGGAGAATAACAGAGAAAGGATTTTAGGAACGATAACCTTTATGGCCGAATTACATATGTGATAATATTAATCGTATGCAATTTGAATGGGACAGGGAAAAAGCAAATAAGAATCTCAAGAAGCACCGATCCTGACCCTGATCACTCATCACATGAACAACGGTATATTGATATTGGGCTATCCGACAAAGGTCGTGTGCTTGTAGTGGTTTACACCGAACGTAGTTCAAACATACGTATTATCAGTTGCCGTAAGGCAACCCTGTCGGAGCGGAAACTTTATGAAAGAGGAGGTAAATAAAATGCAAGATAATGATATGCGTGCTGAGTATAACTTTACTGGAGGAGTGCGTGGCAAGCGCTACAGAGCCATGCAAGCTGGATATACAATTACTATTCACGAAGCAGATGGCACAACTGTAGTTAAGGAAGTGCTGCCGAAAAAAGGTGCGGTTATTCCAGAGACAGACGTTCAGGCGTATTTTTCTGACTCGGAATCCGTGAATAGAGCTTTACGTTGTTTGATTCCTCTACTGCCTAAAAAGTATAAAATAAAACATAAGAAAGCCTGACAAATCGCTCAACACCGATGCTCATTCTGAAGACCGGATGTCGGGCTGCCGCCAGGTTAACAATACGGCTGCCCATCGCACCATAGGAATAGCCAACTTCAGCCGCAGCGTGTGTCATCGATGTATATGGATTGATATCGGGATTCGGATTAACGTCAATGACATAGAAAACATCGTTGAGGTATCTTACGTCAATTCGCCCGTAATCTCTGCAACCGGTCGCCTGATAAGCAGCAATAACGATACGTTCCAGCTCGGCTTTAGCCGAAGTTTCCAGTTCTACCGGTGCGCGCATATCGATACTTTCACTCGAAAATGCACCTCTAAGTCATTGTTTATATTGTTATTTAAAACTATCCTCATCAAATCCCCCTCCATCCCCC
>MAEO01000119.1 GCA_001683985.1 Smithella sp. M82 | reverse complement strand
ACCGACTTTTTGAAATGTAACATCGCGAAAAATATCATGGCTTATGCGTATACTTAAAAGAAAATATGTCCAAACTCCAGCGAGCCGGGATCCGGCTCCGATGCTGCCTCGATGCGGACGACGGCAGTGAAGAAGGGCGACCGATACATTATTAACGGATCGAAGACATTCATTACCAACGCACCGGTATCAGACGTGTTTGTAATATTTGCTAATGCTGATCACTCGAAGAAACACGAAGGCATTACCGCGTTTATTATTGAAAAAGGCACCAAGGGACTTTCCACGGGCAAACCCTTCCATAAACTCGGATGCAGGTGTTCGGCAACTTCAGAGGTATTTTTTGAAGATTGCGAAGTGCCGGAAGAGAACGTACTCGGCGGCGAAGGCAAGGGATGGATTATTGCATTATCCGGCGTCGAATGGGACAGATGTACACTTCTTTCACCGATGCTTGGAGCATCCATGCTCGGTCTCGACCTTTGCGCGAAATATGCCAATGAACGTTACCAGTTTGGGCGTCCTATCGGCAGCTTCCAGGCAATCCAGCGAAAGCTTGCAGAGATGAGAGTTTATAATGAAGTGATAAAATTAGCGATATACAGAGTGGCCTCCGCCAAGGACAGGGGGCAGATGCTGAATCCTCTTCAGGCCGCTGTCAGCAAACTCTATGTCGGTGACAGAGGCGTGGAGATGTCCTCGGAGGCCTTGCAGGTATTCGGCGGTTACGGGTTCATGCACGAATATCCCGTGGAAAGAGCGTTTAGGGATTCGAAGCTTGCCACTATCGGAGGCGGCACATCCGATATCATGCGTATGATAGTATCAAGAGTTATGATGATGTAGCGTATATTGCCTGCGGCCAAATGGCACGTATTTTAGCTCCATATTGGAACAAGGAATTACAAATCCTTGTTTGTAGACGAGAAACAATGCGGTATCGAAACTCCGAAAAGCGTCACTTAATGGAGGTTATAATATGGATTATCAGCTTTCAGCAGAAGAAACAAAATTACAAGAAAACGTTGCGGCTTATTGCAGGGAAAAGATAGCTCCGAGAGCTAAGATGCTCGACAGCTCTTCGCGCGATGATGCCTGTAAAAATATGAAAGAGTAAGGTGGACCCATTTGTCAAGACATTTTTTCGTGAAAATTAAGTTACACCCTGGGGCGGTTTTCTGCTTTTTTACTGT
>MAEO01000118.1 GCA_001683985.1 Smithella sp. M82 | reverse complement strand
TCCCTCCTTCCTGTTTTGGCAGGGACAGGATAATAGGAAATTGATTCTATGTCAAGTTATTTATTGGATTGCATATATATGACTATATCACCTACTTTAAGGGGCTCCCATTGATTCCTGTTGTAAAATCCAATTAGCCTGTTATCGACGTCCCAAAGATCCCGGTGATGAACGACGAACCAAATATTTAACGCAGCCTTTTTCTGGTGAGGGGGGGTAAAATCCTTTTTTTCGTTTTCTGCTTTATGCACGGGAGCGCCTGATGCGCTTAGAATGATTTTCATAATCTGCTTCAGGTTCTCACATTTCATGTGATGGCTATCAGCGTCATACCTCCACCCTGTTGGGAATGTAAGGAATATCGAGACAGCGTTAGAAGATGAAGACTGACCTCGTATGACGTTACCTTGCTTCAAAGCATTGGTATACTGATCAGGACTGGCGGACGAGGCAATGATGTCGTACTGAGTCTTTCCAAAGCATATAACGTTCTTAATCTTATGCTTTGCCAATAATTCATCTATCTTCCTTTTTCCGGCAATGATCATTTTCCGATATTCACAGACTCCAAAGATTTTCGGCAGCTCATGCGGAAAATTACTTGGAAATGAAAGCAATACGGCTATGAATATCCGAAAAGGGCTTTCATATCTATTCTCAATCATTAGAGCGGGGGTAATCTGACTCGAGTGTTTGAAATATCCTGTACCCCTTAACGTGTTCCAAAAAGGATTTTCCTTCCCAACCCGATTCGGAGAAAGAAACATCCCCTGCCGTACAGAATGGGGGTGGGGATTACTCAATAATATTAAGATCGGAATTTTCCCGTTGTCGTTAGGAACCAAGGGACCCTCTGTGCAATATCGTATCTGCCTAGCGGTATCATCAAATTTATATAGGTCAATGGAGTCCTGAAGTTTCTGCTGGATGTTTGATTTGATATCAGAGTAATTCGCTTCAAACTTTAAGGTGTCATCCCAAATGATTGATTGGCTATCCATATGGCGCCCCCTTTCCAAAGCAATCTTGACTCATTTACGTGCATAACGAGACTGTCGAAAAAGCCCCAATGTTGCGATTTTAGAAAATTCACATATAGTAAAATCAACTACTTACGTGTCCCAAAAAACCCGATTTAAGGTTTTTCGACAGGCTCAACGATCAAGCTCACCTGCCGCTATGAAGCGCAAGCGGAATAGCGGTCGGGTGAAGCGCCTTGTTATCTGCCCAGAACCTATAAATCTAAACCGTCATCTTTGGAGCTTCATATTTGATAGGCAAAAGTCTCTCCAAAGTTATATGTTTTGAGGCATCGAGAATTTCGATACCAATAATTCTGTCATCCTCTCCAATATCTAATACAATATCTTCTGAGACTCGCCTGTTTACAATATCCTGTTTTTTATCATCCAGTCGAATATAAAGGAGATCTGTTCTATCATTGTACAGAATGTTCATATTGCACCTCCCACTTTCCATAAAATACATACACAGTTACAGTTATTATTAAACCTCCTTCAATGACATAAAATACCTCAACCCTCTTCTCCTCATAATACTTACCATGTCGTTTTCGATTGAAATCATAAACTTTAGCTTTTCCTATTCGTCCATACTTAACGGGAACAGTAAAACCTGCCTCAATGACATCTTTAATCTCATCCTCATTTGTTCCACGCTCCTCCGCTCTTTCTAAAGTGTGTGGATCAATTTGAATCTCCATTTGTAGTCCTCATTTCCATATCCTTATCAATGGCAGATAACAATGTTTATACAGTCTGTATAATTCTGTAAACACAGACTGTTTCCTTCTGTATAAAACGATTTTCTATGTTTGAAACATTAGCAGTATCATTAAATAAAGTCAATCATTTAAATCATAATTCACAGGGAAATTGGGGACCGGAAATTGGCGGAAATTGGGGACAGCCACTGATTATTTAGCCACGTCTTCGGAGAGGGGCGAATGCCCCTTTTATACGGATTCCACAAAA
>MAEO01000117.1:2273-3557 GCA_001683985.1 Smithella sp. M82 | reverse complement strand
GCAGCAACTAAAGCATATGTTGATTCTGCAATTGTTAATATTGGAATAGGTGGATATGTTCCAACGTCAAGAACTATCTCCACAACTAATGGTATTACAGGAGGAGGTGATCTAACAGCAAACAGAACTCTAAGCCTTGACTCAACTGTAATTAGAACAACTGGAAACCAAACAATAGGAGGAACTAAAACATTCTCTTCTGCAGTAGTCCTAAGTACAGCAGGAACAGCAACAACCCATGCAGTAAGAGCTGATAGAACTATCTCAACAACTAATGGTATTACAGGAGGAGGTAACCTAACAGCAAACAGAACTTTAAGTCTTGATTCAACTGTCGTCAGAACAACAGGAAATCAAACACTAGCAGGAACTAAGACATTCTCAAGTCCTGTTGTTGTTGCTACTCCTACAGGATCAACTCACGCAGCTACTAGAGGATATGTTGATTCCATGTTCTCTGGATCAGGACCATGGACTCTTTCAGGTTCTAATGTATATGTAACAAATACAGCGCATAATGTTGGAATTGGAACAAGTAATCCATTAACAAAATTACATGTAAATGGAGATTTTTCTTATAGCGGTGTTGTGATGACTCAATATACATGGTCTCCAATGTCAATTTCGACGGATTATTATATTTTTAGAACAAATGGATTAACTAACGGATCTCAAGCTTGGGCGGAAGTTACTGTTTACGATAACTATCATCATATTTATAAAAAGTTTGAAGTCTTAGTAAGAAATGAAGGCGGAACTAATATTACAAGCATTCAGCCAATATCAGGTACATCTTCTGATTCCGCTATATATTTGAAATACGGCAATAGTGCTTCGAATCTTGGAGTAACGGAATTTTACTTAAGGTCAGACTCTACGATGTCTTTTGCTCAAGCTGCAACTATAAGCGGGTACAATATTAATTTTTCAACACCTGTAGGAGATTCTTCCCTTGCATCAAACACGCTGGGGAACCATATTAATATAGTTTCTTCTGGCAATGTCGGTATTGGCACTACTTCTCCATCATACAAGCTTGACGTCTCAGGAACAGGAAGATTTACAAGTACAGTTGTTGTAGGAGAACCTACAGGACCAACTCACGCAGCAACCAAAGGATATGTTGATTCCGCAATTGTTAATATTGGAATAGGTGGATATGTTCCAACATCAAGAACTATCTCCACAACTAATGGTATTACAGGAGGAGGGGATCTAACAGCAAATAGAACTCTAAGTCTTGATTCAACTGTAATTAGAACAACCGGAAATCAAACAATAGGT
>MAEO01000117.1:0-2263 GCA_001683985.1 Smithella sp. M82 | reverse complement strand
TCAGCTTCAAAATGGACCACCAGTGGAACTAACACTTACTTAACCACAACAACAAATAATGTGGGAATTGGGACGACTACACCTCAGGGTAAGCTTGATGTGACAGGAGTTTCTGTAAATACTGGTTTTTCTGATATAAGCATAATAACGGGAAACTCTGTTCAAACGGGTTATTATAATTCGTTAGCTTTTAGGCAAAATTCGACGAACACTGGAGCTAGAATAACCTCAGGAAATGATTCTTCCTATAAAGGTTTCCTTGCTTTTGAAACTAGTCAGCAAGCTGCTGCTGGTCATACAACGGTTGAGGCAATGCGTATTAATGGCACTGGAAATGTAGGAATAGGAACAACTACTCCTGGTTATAAGCTTGACGTCTCAGGCACAGGAAGATTCACAAGTACAGTTGTTGTAGGAGAACCAACAGGACCAACTCACGCAGCAACTAAAGGATATGTTGATTCTGCAGTTGCTAATATTGGAATAGGTGGATATGTTCCAACATCAAGAACTATCTCCACAACTAATGGTATTACAGGAGGAGGTGATCTAACAGCAAACAGAACTCTAAGCCTTGATTCAACTGTAGTCAGAACAACTGGAGATCAAACAATAGGAGGAACCAAAACATTCTCTTCTGCAGTAGTCCTAAGTACAGCAGGAACAGCAACAACTCATGCAGTAAGAGCTGATAGAACTATCTCCACAACTAATGGTATTACAGGAGGAGGTAACCTAACAGCAAACAGAACTCTAAGCCTTGATTCAACTGTTGTTAGAACAACTGGAGATCAAACAATAGCAGGAACTAAGACATTCTCAAGTCCTGTTGTCGTTGCTACTCCTACAGGATCAACTCATGCAGCAACTAAGGCATATGTTGATTCTGCAGCTCAGTCATCACTTTATTTAATTTCTTCAGATACTAGAAGTAATAATATAGAGCCACAAAACCATGGAACATCTGTAAGAGCAGACTTTAGAAGTAATTCTACCGATGGTCTTTCTGATGGAGGATCTTATCATGGAGTTCTTTCTTTTAGGCCTTATGGATCTGCTACAGACTGGTCAGGAGGACCTATGCATCAATTAGGATTTACTCAAAATCAAAACTTATGGATGAGAACCTCAACAGGAAATAGTAGTTGGTCTGCATGGAAGCAAATTAACCATATTGGTACTAACCTTGGAATAACTGCAGGAACAACCGCAGGTCCAATTGTAACATCATCAACAGGAACAGGCGCAACACTACCCACAGCATCAGCAACAGCATCAGGTGTAGTTACTACCGGAGATCAAACATGGGCAGGAATTAAGACATTCTCAAGTCCTGTTGTTGTTGCTACACCTACAGGACCAACTCACGCAGCAACTAAAGCATATGTTGATTCTGCAATTGTTAATATTGGAATAGGTGGATATGTTCCAACGTCAAGAACTATCTCTACAACTAACGGTATTACAGGAGGAGGTGATCTAACAGCAAATAGAACCCTAAGTCTTGATTCAACTGTCGTCAGAACAACTGGAGATCAAACAATAGGAGGGATTAAGACATTTAGTAGTACAATATCAGGAAGTATTACTGGTAATGCAGGAACAGTTGGAGGACTATCTGTTCACGCAGGAAGAAATAACGAAGCAAATAAAGTGGTTCGTACAGATGGAAGTGGATATATACAAGCAGGTTGGATTAATACTACTTCTGGAAATAATGGAACTACTGCTCCAGATAGAATATATGCTTCTAGTGATGCATATATTAGATACTATACTCCAGCGAACTTTGCTACCGTGATGAATACTTGGCTTGTTAGAACATCAGGAGATCAAACAATAGCAGGAGTTAAAACATTTTCTTCTGTTATTAGGGGTCCCAATGGAACTGCTGCGGCACCTGCATTTACTTTTTCTGCTGATACCAATACGGGAATATATAGTGGGGGAACTGATATCTTGCGTTTCTCAACTGCTGGAGCAGATCGATTAACAATTCTTGCTAATGGTAACGTGGGAATAGGAACTACTAGCCCAACACAAAAATTAGAAGTTAACGGAGATGTTATAGCAAATGCTTACTACTATTTATCAGATATTAGAAAAAAGGAGAATGTTACTAATATAGAGAATAGCTTGAGTAAGGTATTACAATTACAAGGAATATCATATAATCTTAAAGATGAAGAAGATAAAAGAATGGGATTCTCTGCTCAAGAGCTTCAAAAGGTATATCCTGAATTAGTTAAAGAAGGCAGTGATG
>MAEO01000116.1 GCA_001683985.1 Smithella sp. M82 | reverse complement strand
TCATGCGGACACGATATCATTAATTCCCCCCTGTGTCCAGCAAAAAGATATGGGACATAGTTAGTTGAGAAAAGGGGGGATTGATGGGGAACTTCCCCCTTGAGAAAAGGGGGAACTCAAGCCCTGCCCTCTTTGCCCAAGAGGGGAACTTCCCCCTTGAGAAAAGGGGGATGGAGGGGGATTTGATGAGGATAGTTTTTAAATAACAATATAAACAATAACTTAGAGGTGCATTTTCAGAGGAAACTATTATGGCACAAGGTCTTCTATCATTCAAGTACGAACAGGAGAAAGGCGATTCGGTTTTCGCTCATCAACATCCCCGGACGGATTGTCGAACGCTCTCGTGAATTGATCATTCGCCTTGTGAAAGACCGCCAGACATATGCCCTCTTTCTTGAGGCCAGAAGCCGGATCATGGGGCTTGTTTCGGCCCCATCGGGGAATTGCAGACGCAGAGGGGCGAATGCCCCTTGGCGGTGGATTTTCGAGGGTAATTTTCACGCTCAGGGTGAGGCTTGTCCATTTTTGGCGCTAAGGAGCTTTCGAAGGGGATAATCATGCGCAGAATTGATCTGACCCGACTCAATGAGGGCAATATCTTGTAGCCATCTCAAACAAACAACGCTGAAAAACGGGGAATCGAGTCCGTGCAAAATTAGGTGGCGGATTATGGCTGCGGATTTCCCTTGCTTTTCTCTTGCGAACGATATAACATACGCCATTATATTCGGTCAAGGGCCGTGGTTTGCCATCCAGACAAGAGGTGCAGCGAATGGACACAGAGGGTCGAAGTCTTTCGGCGCTGGTAAAAGAGATGCGACGTCAGCTTTCCCTGAGCCAGGAAGACCTGGCCAGGCAGCTCGGCGTCAGCTACGCGACCGTCAACCGATGGGAAAACGGGTTGTCTAAGCCCTCCAAGCTCGCCAAGGCCCAACTGAAAGCCTTCTGTAAGAAGATGACCGGTCAGGGCAAGTTGACACTGTCTGCCGACATGATTGATTTCGCGGACCTGGGCTCGGATCAGGATTAGGAGCGGCCATGAACAATTTCGGCGAAAAAGTAAGTTTCATTTGGTCGGTTGCCGACCTCATTCGCGGACCCTACCGGCCAAACCAGTACAAGGACGTCATGCTCCCCATGACCGTTCTTCGCCGTCTCGACTGCGTGCTTTCGCCCACCAAGGATAAGGTTCTCGAACAGCAGAAGAAACTCTCGGGCGGCAAGGTTAAAAACGTCGATCCCATTCTCTGCCGTGTCACGGGAGTGCCTTTTTACAACACCAGCCGGTACTCGTTCCAAAAGCTCAAAGGCGACCCGGACAACATTGCCGCAAATCTGACCAACTATATCAAAGGGTTCTCCTCGCGCGCCCGAGAGATCATCGAGCACTTCGGATTCGAGGAACACATCGCCAAGCTCGACAAGGCCGACCGGCTCTATCTGGTAGTGTCCAGGTTCTGCGACATCGACCTGCACCCGCATGCCGTCTCGAACATCGAGATGGGCTACATCTTCGAAGAGCTGATCCGGCGATTTAATGAGGCATCGAACGAAGAGGCCGGCGATCACTTCACCCCCCGCGAGGTCATTCGCCTGATGGTGAACCTCCTCTTTTTGCCGGATGGTGACATCCTCACTACCAAAGGAATTGTCAAGACCCTCTACGACCCGGCCTGCGGAACGGGCGGCATGCTCTCGGTGGCTGAGGACTACGTGCGCGAGCTCAATCCCGACGCCCGCCTGGAGGTCTTCGGACAGGACTACAACGCCCAGGCTTACGCCATCTGCGGCTCTGACATGATGATCAAGGGGCAGGATATCGAGCACATCGCTTTTGGCGACAGTTTCACGGATGACCGCTTCCCTCGCCACAAGTTTGATTACATGCTGGCCAATCCGCCCTTCGGTGTGGAATGGAAGCCGGAAGCCGACTTCATCACGCGCGAACATGAAGAACAGGGCTTCGGAGGCCGTTTCGGCGCGGGACTGCCCCGCATCAATGACGGCTCCCTTCTCTTTCTCATGCACATGATCAGCAAGATGAAGGACCCGAAGGAGGGCGGCACCCGCCTCGGAATTGTCTTTAACGGTTCGCCGCTGTTCACTGGCGCGGCCGGGTCGGGAGAGAGCGAGATCCGCCGCTGGATTATCGAGAACGATTGGCTGGAGGCCATTGTCGCACTGCCGGACCAGCTCTTCTATAATACCGGCATCTACACCTACCTTTGGATCGTCACCAATCGGAAGAAGCCGGGGCGCAGGGGCAAGATTCAACTGGTGGACGGAACGACCTTCTTCAAAAAGATGCGCAAGTCCCTCGGCAATAAGCGCAACGAGGTCTGCGACGATCAGCGCGACGAGATCACCCGGCTCTATGGGAATTTGGAAGATGCGGATCACGTCCGCATTTTCGACAACGCCGACTTCGGCTACCGGCGCATCACAGTAGAACGTCCTCTGCGGCTCAACTTCGCGGTGGACGAGGCTCGAATCGCCCGCCTCAAGGAGACAACGGCCTTCGCCAACCTTGCCGCCGGCAAAAAGCGCAAGGATACAAAAGCCGCTCAGGCCGAGATCGAAGAAGGCCGCAAGCTGCAGGAAGCCATCCTGTCCGCCCTGCGGCCGCTTGCCGGTAAAGGCATCGTCAAGAACCGCGATCAATTCTCGGAGATGATGAAGACGGCGCTCAAGAAGGCGGGCTTCAATGTCCCGGCCGCACTCTTCAAGGCCCTCCTCATGGCCCTGGCGGAACGGGACGAAACGGCGGACATCTGCACCGACGCCAGGGGCAAGCCGGAACCTGATCCAGAGCTGCGTGACTACGAGAACGTGCCGCTCAAGGAGGACGTGGACGAATACATGAAGCGCGAGGCGCTGCCGCACGTGCCCGACGCCTGGGTCGACGAATCCAAGACCAAGATCGGCTATGAGATCAATCTCAACCGATACTTCTACCAGTACAACCCGCCGAGGCCGCTTGCGGAGATTGAGGTTGACCTCAAGAAGATCGAAAAGGAAATTGCGGATATGCTTGCGAAGGTAACGGAATGAGCGAAAAGCCGATGAAACCCTCCGATAAGGCTTTATTCCCCGATCAATTGCTCGGTGACATCCGCCAAATGATCGAGGAAGCCCGGGCTTCAGTGGCCGCCACGGTGAATGCCGGGTTGACCATGCTTTATTGGCGAATCGGCAGGCGGATCAGCCAGGAGATACTCAAGGGAGAGCGGGCGGAGTATGGCGCGGAGATTGTCTCAGCTCTGGCGAGACAATTGACGAGCGAGTACGGGCGGGGATTTTCCGAAAAGAGTCTGCGCCACATGATCCGCTTCGTTGAAGCGTTTCCCGATGACAGGATTGTCTCGGCGCTGCTGAGACAATTGAGCTGGACCCATTTCCTCGCCATCATCTACCTGCCGGAGGTTCTTCAGCGTGACTTCTACGCCGAGATGTGCCGCGTCGAACGGTGGAGCACCCGCACGCTCCAAAAGAAAATCGCCTCTATGCTGTACGAGAGGACGGCCCTCTCTAAGAAACCGGCGGAGTTGGCAAAGCTTGAACTTCAGGCCTTGCGGGAAGAGGATCGAATAACGCCCGACCTGGTGTTCCGCGACCCGTACCTCCTCGACTTTCTCGGCTTGAAAGGCGCTTACCAGGAAAAAGACCTGGAGGCGGCCATTCTCCGCGAGTTGGAAGCCTTCATCATGGAGTTGGGCGCAGGCTTCACCTTCGTCGCCCGGCAGAAACGCATCACCGTGGATCATGATGATTTTTATCTGGACCTGCTCTTTTTCCATCGCGATCTGCGGCGTCTGGTGGCAGTGGAGCTCAAACTCGACAAGTTCCGGCCCGATCACAAGGGACAGATGGAGCTTTACCTGCGCTGGCTTGACCGGCACGAGCGCAAGCCGGGAGAAGATTCACCCCTGGGCATCATCCTTTGCGCCGGGAAGAACAGCGAACAAATCGAACTGCTTGAGCTGGGCCGCTCCGGCATCCATGTCGCCGAGTACCTGACCGTCCTGCCGCCCAAGGATATTTTGAAACGCAAGCTGCATGAGGCCATCGAGCGTTCCCGATTGGCCATCGAGAATCGGGGCGATGACGCAGGCGAGGCAACCACAAAAACAACCGTCAAGAAAAACTTGACGGTTCACCCGGCGGGCTCGCGAACGGTCAAGCAGCCCACGAAGAGCCAGAATGAAGACGAGAAGAAAGGGCCTGGCAAAGGGGGCAAACCATGAGCCGGCCAGCAACTCAACACAAACGAGCGGCCTACCCGGTGTACAGGCCATCGGGCATTGAATGGCTGGGGGAGATACCGGAGCATTGGGAGGTTAAGCGATTGAAATTTGTCGCCAATACAGTCATGGGCCAGTCTCCCAATTCTGACGATTACACATTCGAAGAGTCAGACAGGCCGTTCTTGCAGGGGAACGCTGAATTTGGGGTCGAGAACCCAACGGCGAAATACTATTGCGAAACGGCGACGAAAACAGCGCCAGCAGGTTCACTACTTGTTTCCGTTAGAGCACCGGTAGGCACTCTGAATATGGCGGATCGTTGCTATGGGATCGGACGTGGTCTATGTGCTGTGATTCCGGATCAAAGCTTATTGATAAGCCGCTTTGCTTGGCACACTCTTACGGTCACAAGGCACGAACTGTGGTGCATTGCCACTGGGTCCACTTATGAAGCAGTGTCTGCAGACGAAGTCGCAGATATGACGGTCCCTATCCCTCCGCTCACCGAGCAGCGCGCCATTGCCGCCTTTCTGGACCGCGAGACGACACGGATCGATGCTCTGATCGAAAAGAAGCGACGGCAGATCGAGTTGCTCCAGGAGAAGCGCTCCGCCCTCATCAGCCACGCTGTCACCAAAGGGCTCGACCCCAATGCCAAGATGAAGGATTCGGGTATCGAATGGCTGGGGGAGATACCGGAGCATT
Source organism: Smithella sp. M82 (assembly GCA_001683985.1). Lineage (GTDB taxonomy): Bacteria > Desulfobacterota > Syntrophia > Syntrophales > Smithellaceae > Smithella. The sequence continues at coordinate 27,122 of MAEO01000116.1, read as the reverse complement.
GGGAAGTCCTAAAATTGAAGTATATTGCATCGGTCCAATTCAGCAACGTGGACAAAAACTCTGTAGAAGGCGAAGAAACCGTTCGGCTTTGTAACTATGTAGATGTTTACAATAACGATTTCATAACGGGCGACCTTCCTTTCATGTCTGCAACGGCTACGAAAGGAGAAATTAGGAAGTTCAGAGTTCGGCGCGGCGACGTTATCATCACGAAAGATTCGGAATCATGGACTGACATCGCTGTCCCCTCGTATGTGTCGGACAAGCTTGATGATGTTCTTTGTGGCTATCACCTTGCCCAGATTCGCGCCAATACACGATTGATGGAATGCAAGTACCTTTTCAGAGCCTTTTCATCGAAGCCAATAAATCATCAGTTTCAAGTAGCATCGACAGGTATTACTCGATATGGACTTGGAAACTACTGGCTCGACAACGGACTGTTCCTTATTCCTCCCCTTGAAGAACAGCTCACCATCGCCGCGTTCCTGGACCGCGAGACGGCGCGGATCGATGCGCTGATCGAAAAGGTGGAAAAATCCATTGAATTGCTCCGCGAATACCGCACCGCCCTGATCTCCGCTGCCGTCACCGGTAAGATCGACGTGCGAGACAGCATCGAGCAACGACCAAAGCAGTTCAAGCGAGGATAAAGACCATGGCACGAGCAGACTTGATTCTGAACTTGATACGGGCGGGCACCAGAGGCGACCAGGCTCAGTTTCGGAAGACCGTGGAAGCATTGGCCGCCGATGAGCGGGCCAAGAATCACGATATTCTGGCCGACCGGCTTATTGCACTGCTTCAGCAGGACAACAACGGACGGCCGAAGCCGCTCGTGCCACCGCCCATCCGCCCTCTTTCCGGGTCGCTTGTGGCCGAGGTAGTTCCCAGACGACGCATTGAAGACCTGATTTTGCCTACCGAAGCCGAACAGGCTGTTCGCGAATTGGTGGAGGAGCAGCACCGCGCCGATTTGCTGCGGTCACATAACCTGGAGCCGCGTCACCGGGTGCTCCTGGCGGGGCCGCCGGGAAACGGCAAGACATCGCTGGCTGAAGGGATTGCCGACGCCCTGAATGCTCCGTTCTTGATTGTTCGCTACGAGGCAATCATCGGAAGCTATCTCGGCGAAACGGCGCAACGGATCGAGCAGGTCTTTGAGTATGCTCGCTCGCGGCAATGCGTGCTGTTCTTCGATGAATTCGACGCGATTGGAAAAGAACGGGGCGACCTCCACGAAACTGGAGAAATCAAGCGGGTGGTGAGCTCGCTGTTGTTACAGATCGATGCCCTGCCGAGTTATGTGGTTGTCGTGACAGCTAGCAACCATCCGGAACTGCTCGACCGCGCGGTATGGCGGCGATTTCAAGTGCGCCTGGAACTGCCAATGCCGAAGCAAGGCCAAATCGAGGAATGGTTCCGGCGGTTCGAAACGCGAAGCGGGCACTCATTGGGCGTCTTGCCCCGCAGTATGGCCCAGAGTTTGAAGGGTTTGAGTTTTGCTGAGATCGAGGATTTCGGAAGCGATGTGCTCCGGCGAATCGCGTTGAGCCAGCTTGATGCGAATCCAAAACAAATCACAGAACACTGCTTGGCTCAATGGAAGAAACGGTTCACTCAAGCGAATCCAAATGCTGACGGGAAGGATGAATAAATCATGGCGGAATACCCACTCCTGATTTTTCCAACTCCGACGATTGCCGAAAGGGCAAAACGCCCCCCACCTCGCGGGAAAATTAGACTTCCAGCCGCTCAAGTACAGGCGGAACGGATTGCGCCGCAGTTCCAGCGGCTTCAGCAGGCCATCGACAGGCAACGGCTCGCCCTGCAAAACAACTCACTTGGCCTTCAGCCGGAACAAGCCTTGGTTCTGGAGACCATCGGTTCTGTTGATGGTTTTATCAAAGCAATTAAGAAAGTCCCTGGGCTGGAGTGGCTCGGAGAATTCGAGATTGATGATATCGCTCCGGACTATGGGTTCGAAGACGAAAAAGACCCACAGAAGCTTCTTAAAGGGCAACTCTTTCTGGTCATGACGGATCAGCGCGCCCTTCAGGAATTGCAGGGCCTTTTCAACAACTGGCAACAGAATCCAAACGTCAGGTTCCCCCGTGGCCTCGCACCCCTCAAACAGGCATTTGCCCATCTCCGTACCATCCGACCATGGGATGCCGAAGACCGAATTCGCGATACCGGTCTCATTCCGGATTGGCAGGACAGGGTCGGGCATGGTCTGGGAGTTGTCCCCTTTGAAGTGGAATTATGGTTTCGAGAAAATCCTGGCCGCCAACGCCAAGCGGAAGCCTATCTTGGGAATGTGGTTGCTTCTCTGGGTGGTGAAATTATCCAACAATGTGTTATTCCCCCAATTGCCTACCACGGCGTTCTGGGTAGAATTCCATCTGACGCGCTAACCGGCCTGCTATCCGACTTATCCGAATTGCATAATTTTCACCTCTTCCAGTGCGAGGATATTATGCATCTCCGACCTGTCGGACAATGCGCGATCCGCGTACAGGAGGATTTGTCGGGCTTGGAGATCTCCAGACAACAACAACCAGACCTTCCACGGGGTGTGCCGGTCGTTGCCTTGTTTGACGGCTATCCGTTAACAGGACACCGGTTGCTTGATGGGAGACTGATTGTTGACGATCCGGATGGGTACGGAACCGCTTACCAGGCGAGGGAACGGGTTCACGGCACCGCCATGGCCTCACTCATCTGCCATGGCGACTTGGATGAAGGCGGCTGGCCGTCGAGAAGGCCGGTGTATGTCCGGCCGATCCTGCAACCTTATCGCGGCTTCGATGGCCAATTTGTTGAACGGATACCAGAAGGAGTCCTGGCGGTGGACCTGATACACCGCGCGGTACGGCGGTTGTTTGAAGCCGAAGGAGAAGAACAGCCCGTTGCTCCCAATGTACGCGTAGTGAACCTGTCAGTGTGTGATCGTTCCAGACCTTTTGATCGCGTGATAAGTTCTTGGGCTCGATTGCTGGACTGGCTCTCCTGGAAATACAACGTGCTGTTCGTGGTCAGCGCCGGCAATCATCCCCATGACATTGAGTTAAACGTTCCAAGGGCTGACCTTCGGAATTTGAGCGCGGAAGATCGGGAAAAGGCCGTGATTGAGGCCATAGCGGCGGACACAAGACATCGCCGCCTGCTATCACCCGCTGAGACATTTAACGGCATTACGGTAGCGGCCACCCATGCGGACGCCTCTGCCTCCGGAACCAATCCCAACCTGCTCGATCCTTTTGCGCGTACGGGGCTTCCAAGCACGATCAGCGCTCAGGGGCCGGGGTACCGACGGACCATCAAACCGGATATCCTCCTTCCCGGCGGCAGGCAGTTCCTCTCCGAGAAAATTGGGAATGTTCATACAAAAGCTGTCCTGCAGACCCCGAATTTTACTCGTCCCCCAGGACAGCGGGTTGCCGCCCCAGGGGCGGCGGGTGAATTGAACCTGACCTTCCACACCAGGGGCACAAGCAATTCGGCAGCGCTGGCCTCACGTTGGGCAATTACCTTATTGGACCTCATAAGCCAGCTTCGTGAGCAGCCTGGAGCGAGCCTGTCACCAGAGTATGATGTGGTCCTTCTAAAGACGCTTCTTGTCCATGGAGCGGACTGGGGAAATGGAGGACCGCTTTACGAATCGATTTTGAAAAATCCTCGGAACAGTCGGGTCTTCAGGGACTATGTCGGGCGATTTTTCGGATATGGGGCTGCCGATATGACGAAGGTGATTGCCTGCACAGACCAACGCGTTACTGTCTTGGGGATGGGTAAGCTTGGGGATGGAGAGGGTCAGGAGTTTCTTTTTCCACTTCCACCAAGCCTTTCAGCTGTTACCGACAAACGTCGTCTCACAATCACGCTTGCCTGGGTCACCCCGGTGAACTGCATTCGTCAGAATTACCGGATCGCTCATTTATGGTTCAATCCGAAAAACTATCTCGCAACGGACCGTGTCTGTGCGGATCATAATGCGGTACAGCGGGGGACCGTTCAGCACGAGGTGCTGGAAAGCGCAGAGGCCGTGGACTTCCAGGATGGGGAAACAATCGGAATCAAGGTGAACTGTCGCGCTGATGCCGGAGACATCCCTGAGCCTATACGCTATGGTTTGGCGGTGACATTGGAGGTTGCAGAGGGAATCGCCATTCCGATCTATCAGGAAGTGAGAGACAGGCTCCGCATTCGGGTGCCGATTCATAGAAGAGGAGCGACATAATATGCCGGGCCAACACACAGAATACGCCTTTGAGACCGCCATCGAACACCACCTGACCACGACGGGCGGGTACGTGAAAGGCGACCGGGAAACGTTTGATCCGGCCCGCGCCCTGTTCCCCGCCGAGGTAATCGCGTTCATCCAGGCAACTCAACCCAAGGAATGGGAATACCTCGCCAGGCTCCAAAAGGATAAGGCCGAAGAAACTCTGCTGGATAACCTCTGCCGGGCGCTTAATTCCGGCCACGAAGGGTGTCTCTCTGTGCTGCGACACGGATTCAAATGCTTTGGAAAGCTGTTTCGGGTGGCCTACTTCGCCCCGGCGAGCGGAATGAACCCGGATACTCAGAAGCTCTATGCGGCCAATCGACTCACGGTGACCCGTCAGCTTCGCTATTCGGCCAGGCACGGCAATACCCTCGATGTAACCTTGGCCCTGAATGGCATCCCCGTCTCCACGCTGGAGCTCAAGAACCCCATGACCGCCCAGACCTGGCGGCATGCGATCACCCAATACAAGAATGACCGCGATCCTTCAGACCCGATCTTCCAGTTCAAGCGGCGCACGCTGGTCCATTTCGCCGTGGACACGGACGAAGTTTACATGGCCACGCGTCTTTCGGGAAAGAGCACACTCTTTCTGCCCTTCAACAAGGGCTGCGGAGGCGGCGCAGGCAATCCGGAAAACCCCGGCGGCTACAAAACCGCCTACCTCTGGGAAGAGGTCCTGGAACGGCACAGCTTCCTCGACATCCTGGCAAGGTTCATTCATCTCCAGGTCGAGGAGAAGCAGCCCGGCGGCAGGAAGGTGAAGCGGGAGACGATGATTTTCCCGCGCTATCACCAGCTCGATTGCGTGCGGAAACTCGTGGCGGACGCCCGCGTGCGGGGGGCCGGGACCAATTACCTTGTCCAGCACTCCGCCGGCAGCGGCAAATCCAACTCCATCGCCTGGCTGGCCCATCGGCTCGCCAGTCTCTACACCGCAAAGGACGAGAAGGTCTTCGACTCGATCATCGTGGTTACTGACCGGGTAGTCCTCGACCAGCAGCTCCAGAACACCATCTACCAGTTCGAGCACAAGCAGGGCGTGGTCCAGAAGATCGACATCAACTCGACCCAGTTGGCCGAGGCCCTCGGGTCTGGCGTGCCGGTCGTGATCACCACGCTCCAGAAATTCCCCTTTGTCACCGGGAAGATGGGCGATTTGCCCATGCGCCGATACGCGGTGGTGGTTGATGAGGCGCACAGTTCGCAGGGCGGCGAGACAGCGACCGAACTTAAGGGTGTGCTGGCCGGAGCGGCAATCAAAGAAGAAGCCCGAGCAAAAGCCGAGCAAGAAGGGCTGCCCGACTACGAAGAGGAAATCCTCAGGACCATGGCCAAGCGCGGCCGCCAGCCCAATATCAGCTTCTTCGCCTTCACCGCGACACCCAAATACAAAACGCTGGAGGTCTTCGGCACACCCGGCGCGGATGGCAAGCCGCAACCCTTTCATCTCTACAGCATGCGTCAGGCCATCGACGAGGGATTCATCCTCGACGTGCTCCAGAATTACACGACCTACAAGACGTATTACCGGCTGATCAAGTCCATCGAGGACGATCCCAAGGTGGACAAGCGCAAGGCTGCAAGGGCGCTCGCCCGCTTCATGAGTCTCCACCCGCACAACATCGCCCAGAAGACCGAGGTCATGGTCGAGCATTTCCGCCACTTCACCATGCACAAGATCGGCGGAAAGGCCAAGGCGATGGTGGTCACCTCCAGCCGATTGCATGCGGTGAAGTACAAGCAGGCATTCGATAAGTACATCGCCGAAAAGGGGTACACGGGAATCAAGACGCTGGTTGCCTTTTCCGGCACGGTGATCGATCCGGATGCGCCCGGCGTCGAATATACGGAAGTCGGTATGAACAAAGGCATCCGGGAAAAGGAACTCCCGGAACGCTTCGGGACAGAAGAGTACCAGGTGTTGCTCGTGGCGGAGAAATACCAGACCGGATTCGACCAGCCGCTTCTTCACACCATGTACGTGGATAAGAGACTCGCAGGAATCCAGGCGGTCCAGACCCTCTCGCGGCTTAACCGCACCCATCCGGGCAAGGAAGATACCTTTGTTCTCGACTTCGTCAACGAACCCGAAGAGATACTGAAGGCCTTCCAGCCCTACTACGAGCAAACGATCATCGGCGAAAGGGCGGAACCGAAGCAGCTTTACGAGCTTCAGGCCAAATTGGACGGACACCAGGTCTACTACAAGGCCGAGGTCGAGGAGTTCTGCAAGGTATTCTACAAACCACGACAGAATCAAACACCCGCCGACCACGCCAGGATGAACGCATGCATTGATCCGGCCGTGAATCGTTACAACGGACTTGAGGAAGATGTCCGGGAGGAGTTCCGGGAGACGCTGGCCGCTTTCAGAAACCTCTATTCTTTCATGTCGCAGGTGATCCCCTTCCAGGACTCCGATTTGGAGAAGCTGTACTCCTACGTCCGATTTCTGCTTACCAAACTGCCGAGAGATAACCGGGGACCGATCTACAACTTTAATGATGACGTGGCGCTCAAGTTTTACCGATTACAGAAGATCGGTGAGGGCTCCATCATCATGGATCCGGAAGCCCGATACGAGGTATCGGGGCCGACGTCTGTGGGCACCGGCGTGGCCCGAGGTGATGAGATCGATCTGTCCAGGCTCATCGACCTTCTCAACGAGCGGTTCGGAACCGAGTTCAAGCCGGGTGACCAATTGTTTTTCGAATCGATACGCGAGGACGCCGTGGCCGACAGCAGCCTCCGTCAAGCCGCGCTCGCCAACACAATGGAGAACTTCGGCTATGTCTTCCGCAAAGCCTTGGAGGGCCTGTTTATCGACCGCATGGAGCAGAACGAGGAGATCACGGCAAAATTCATGAACGAGGATCAATTCCGGGATGCTGTCAGCCAACACCTCCTCAAGGAGGTCTACGAGAAGATCAGGGAGGAGGCCGCAGCCGCAAATGACAAATGAAGAAATAGCACGGTTTTTCAACGATACCCGAGCGTTTATCCAGGGCAACCCGGACCTGCGTGATCCCCAGGTCAAGGGATGGTTCCGCTATCAACGAGAGATCAGGGAGGCGTCATGAAAAAGCTGCCTGTACAAAAGAGCACCCTGGCCATACTTGCGGTACTCATCCCGCTGCTGGTGCTTTTTGTCTATGTTGCCCTGCGCTCCGGGCCGCTTGCACCAGTGACCGTGACCTTGGCTGCCGTGGAGAACACATCCATTTCACCCGCGCTATTCGGCATCGGCACTGTCGAGGCTCGATACACCTACAAAATCGGTCCAACCTTCGCCGGACGTGTCAAAAGACTGGACGTCCATGTGGGAGATCGGGTCAAAGCGGGGCAGGCGCTTGGCGAAATGGACCCGGTTGATCTTGACGAACGCATCCGCGCCCAAGACGCCGCCGTGAAACGGGCAAAAGCACAATTAGACGAGGCACAGGCACGCCAAAACTATGCGCTAATACAAGCACGGCGTTACGAGCAGTTGTTGGAAGTGCGCTCAACCAGTGAGGAGGTGGACGCTACCAAACGACACGAGCTGCAGGTCGCCGAGGCGGGTCTGAACGCAGCGCGCGAGGAAATCGCCCGCATCCGGACCGAACGCGAGGCCTTGGTTGCGCAGCACAGCAATTTGCGGCTGATCGCTCCAGTTGCTGGCCTGGTCGTTGCGCGCGATGCCGATCCGGGTACCACGATTGTAGCAGGCCAGGCGGTGGTGGAGTTGATCGACCCTGAGAGTTTGTGGGTCAATGTACGCTTCGATCAAATCCATGCGCGTGGGCTTGCCCCTAATCTGCCGGCCCAGATCGTATTACGTTCGCAAGCGGGCGAATTGGAGAACGGTCGTGTGTTGTGGGTAGAGCCATTGGCCGACGCAGTAACCGAGGAAGCGCTGGCCAAAGTGGTATTCGGCCAACTGCCCGAACCGTTGCCGCCCATCGGTGAATTGGCCGAGGTCACTGTTGTTCTACCCGCGCTTCCGGCCGGACCGGTCATCCCCAATGCGGCCATCCAGCGCATCGACGGCAAATTGGGCGTGTGGCAGGTAAAAAATGGCGACTTGCACTTTACGCCGGTCATTTTGGGTACCGCCGATTTGGATGGTCGGGTACAGGTCCGTGAAGGGCTGAAGGTCGGCGATCATGTGATCGTCTATAGCGCAAAAGCATTGAATGCGAGCAGCCGCATTCAAGTGGTCGAACAAATTCCGGGAGTCAAGCGATGATCAGTCTGGCCGGTCGCGACATCATGCACGCCTGGGGAAAGTTCGTTTTTACCGGCGTTGGTCTTGGGCTGTTGATCGGCGTGACGCTCTCCATGGCCGGCATCTACCGCGGGATGGTGGATGACGGCAAGGCATTGCTCGACAACAGCGGCGCCGATATTTGGGTGGTGCAAAAGGAGACCCTCGGCCCCTATGCCGAGCCTTCAAGTATCTACGACGATAGCTGGCGCGGCATTCGCAGCATGCCGGGGGTGGCGCGGACAGCCAACATTACATATCTCACCATGCAGGTGCGTCATGGTGACCGCGACGTGCGGACGATGGTCACAGGCATCACCGCCGGCGGACCTGGCACACCCGGCTGGCCGCCGTATCTCGTCGCCGGGCGCCACATTACCCGTGGCCATTACGAGGCGGTGGCCGACATCGCCGGCGGCTTCAAGCTCGGCGACCGCCTCCGGATCCGCCGCAACGGGTACACCGTGGTTGGCCTGACCCGGCGGATGGTTTCTTCCGGCGGCGATCCAATGATATTTATCCCGCTCAAGGATGCCCAGGAAGCCCAGTTTCTCAAGGACAACGACGCCATCCGACAGCAGCGTCGCCGCACCGCCGCAAACCCGGCGTTTAATCGACCACAGGTTCCGGGTTTAGTCGATTCCGTCATCGCTTCGCAAAGCACCAACCCTTACGTCAACGCAGTTCTGGTACAGATTGAAGAGGGTCATGACGCGGACGGGGTGGCCGAATCGATCCGCCGCTGGAAGCGATTGACGGTCTACACCCGCAGCCAGATGGAGGATATCCTCCTCGGCAAGCTAATCGCCACGTCGGCAAAACAGATCGCCATGTTCCTGGTAATCCTATCGATTGTCAGCGCGGCCATTGTCGCCTTCATCATCTACACCTTGACCCTCGGCAAGATCCGTGAAATCGCGGTGCTCAAGTTGATCGGCACTCGCAACCGGACCATTGCCGCCATGATCATGCAACAGGCCATCGCTCTGGGTATGATCGGCTTCGTGGTGGGCAAGATCACCGCTACCCTGTTGATGGCGCCGATTTTTCCCAAATATGTGTTGCTCGAACCACTCGATTCCGTACGCGGGTTCGTCGCCGTCGTTGTGATCTGCATATTATCGAGCATCATCGCCATTCGCGCCGCCCTCAAGGTCGATCCGGCCGAGGCTATAGGAGGCTGATATGGCCGGTAAAGGAATCCGTATCGAAGGCTTGAAAAAACGTTACGGCAGCGGAGACACTGCCGTTGACGCGCTGAAGAATGTGGATATGCAGGTGCCCCCTGGTGAAGTGGTCGGCCTGATCGGACCTTCAGGATCAGGCAAGACCACGCTCCTCAAGTGCCTGGGCGCAGTAATCGAGCCGACCGCCGGGCGTATGACACTTGGCGACGAGGTGATTTACGATGACGAATGGAAGGTTGGCGACTTGCGCGCCCTGCGTCGTGACAAAATCGGCTTTATATTTCAGGCGCCGTACCTCATCCCTTTCCTTGATGTTACCGACAACGTCGCCCTGTTGCCCATGCTGGCAGGCAAATCCAATGCCGAATCGCGCCAGCGGGCAACAGAGCTGTTGCAAGCGCTCGATGTGGAGCATCGCGCCAAGGCCATGCCTTCGCAGATCTCCGGCGGGGAACAGCAAAGGGTGGCCATCGCCAGAGGTCTGGTCAATCGACCGCCGGTGATCCTTGCCGATGAGCCGACCGCGCCGCTTGACAGCGAACGCGCATTGGCCGTGATTCGCATCCTCAACCAAATGGCCCGTCAGCACGAAACCGCCATCATCGTCGTTACGCACGACGAAAAGATCATTCCGACCTTCAAGCGCATCTATCACATCCGTGATGGCGTGACCTATGAAGAAGCCGGAGAGGGACGAGGTTTCGAATGATCTGCGAACCGATCCATCCCCTGCACGTGTCAATAAAAAGGGAACTTTTTATGGCTGATTCCGAAACAATCAATGGTCGACTCATTTGCGTGCTCCTCCTTGCCGTTCTGGTGGCAGGCTGCGTGGTTGGTCCGGATTTCAAGCGCCCGGAAACAACCGATTTGACGGCCTATACAACAACACCATTGCCGGGGCGCACAACCGCCACCCCGACGGCGCTTGGCGAGTCACAGCGTTTCGTCGAGGGCGGCCGGGTCAACCCGCAATGGTGGCAAGAGCTTGGTTCAGCCAAACTGAACGCTCTGATAGAAGAAGCCCTGCAGGCCAGCCCCACTCTGGCTGCAGCCCAGGCCACGCTGCGCCAGGCGCAGGAACTATATGCCGCACGCGCTGGATCAACCCTTTATCCACAGGTTGATGCAAACCTCAGTGCCCAGCGCCAGCGAGCCAATCCCATCTCCTTGGGTCAGACGGGTGACTCCAGAGAATTTAGTCTTTACAACGCAGGTGTTGGTGTTCGTTATACGCTCGACCTGGCAGGAGGCAACCGGCGTGCCCTGGAAGCCCTTGCCGCCCGAGTCGACTATCAGCGCTACCAACTGGAAGGTGCACAGTTGACGCTGGCGGGAAACATCGTTACCACCGTCGTCACCAGGGCCGGGCTTGCAATGCAAATCCAGGTCACGGAGGGCATCCTACGATCCGAGGAAGAACAGCTTGCGCTGACCCGGGAAAGGGCACGCCTCGGCCAAGCCGCTCCGGACGACGTATTTGCTTTGGAAACTCAGGCGGAACAAACTCGCGCCGGCATCCCGGTACTGTGCAATCGGCTCCAGCAGAACGAACACCTGCTGGCCGTGCTCGCAGGCCGTGCACCCGGCGCGGGCGCCTTGCCATCGTTCTCCCTGGAAGAATTCACCCTGCCGGCCGATCTGCCGCTGATCGTGCCCTCCGAGCTGGTGCGGGCGCGCCCCGACATCCAGGCTGCCGAAGCCCTGCTGCATGCTGCCAATGCCGAATACGGGGTGGCGATATCCAAACTGTATCCTCAACTCAATCTCAGCGCCGATCTGGGCTCACAGGCATTAACAACGGGTGCGTTGTTCGGCAGTGGTTCGGCGATCTGGAGCTTGGTTGGGCAATTAACCCAACCCTTGTTCAATCCCGGACTGCCGGCGGAAAAGCGTGCCGCACTGGCCTCATTCGATGCGGCTGCGGCAAATTATCGAAACGTCGTATTGGAATCACTGCGCAATGTGGCTGATGTACTGCGCGCGTTGGACAACGACGCTCAGCGACTGGCGGCACTGTCGGCTGCAAGCGACGCCGCGCAAAATTTTCTGAAATCAATGCAACGTCGCTACGCTTTGGGCGCGGGCAGCTATTTTGAACTGCTCATTGCGCAACAGCAATTGCAACAGACACGAATCAACCTGATAGAGGCCCAGGCTCAGCGCCTTGTCGATAGCGCCGCATTTTATCAGGCAATGGGCGGTGGAGGTGTAAGCAATAGCTATTAATATTATCAAAAGGAGGTATTTTTATGGATAAAAGGAAGATAAAGGAAAGAATTTATTGGCTGGGCGTCGTCTTGTCGCTCCCGTAACGGAGGTATTGTCAAAGGAACAACGTTCAATCGGTAGGAAAGATCTTTGCGGAACCGTCCGGCAGATACATCCATGTTGAGATCCCGATTAGTTGCTGCGATAAGCCTGAAATCGGAAGACAAGGTTTGAACGCCACCTACCCTTGTAAATGTTTTTTCCTGCAGCGCTCTCAAGAGTTTCGATTGTGCCGCAAGGGAAAGCTCACCAATTTCGTCCAAAAAAAGCGATCCCTGATGTATCTGCTCAATGCGGCCTATTTTGCGTTGGTCAGCGCCGGTGAAAGCGCCTTTTTCGTAACCGAATAGTTCACTCTCCATAAGGTTTTCCGGAATGGTTGTGGCATCAATTACAATGAATGGATTCCGGCTTCGCGGGCTTTTCTGATGAATTCGGCGCGCAAGGAAAGAGATAATTTCTCCTTCGTGCAAAAGATTCAAAACCAATTTAATTTTATTGTTTGACATATTTTTTGCAATCGTTTAACAATGTCAACGCTGTTTTCGAGATAAAAATATCAACAGCGTGATTGAAAAATTACTTCTTCAAAGCCCGTCTGATAACCCGGCTTTAAAAGAAGAAAATAATACAAATACAAGGAGAGTATTTAGAGATGAAAGATGTCGTAATTGTTTCAGCGTGCAGAACAGCAATAGGAACATTCGGAGGATCATTAAAAGACATGATCGGAGCAAAAATTGCGGCGGTTGTAATGAAAGAGGCCATCAAACGCGCCGGAATAGACCCGGGCATAATTGATGATGTCCGATTCGGCTGTTGCATCGAACACCCCAATACACTGAACACCGCTCGTGTAGCAGCCCTTTTGGCCGGTATCCCGGATACAATAACCGCTGTAACCGTCAATCGTGTATGTATTTCGGGCATGGAGGCTGTCCTTTCCGGCGCCGCCATGATCAAGGCCGGTATGGCTGATGTTATTCTGGCGGGCGGAGTCGAACATATGTCCGGCGCGCCTTATGTCAGTTTTGATGCCCGGTGGGGCTGCCGCCTTCAGGATACGGTTTTTGTTGATGCCATGATCCACGCACTTCATTGCGGCTCGCATATAATGCCGCTATCCGACGATGGCCCCCTAAAATCAGGTCAGCCTTTCGAGAGCTTAAAGGGCAAACCCTATATCATGGGACATACCGCAGAACTGATCGCCCAGCTTCTGAACATCAGCCGAGAGGAAATGGATGAGATTGCCTTGCGCAGCCATAACAACGTCGAACGTGCAACAAAGAACGGCGATTTCAAAGACGAGATCGTGCCCATCGAGATACCCCAGAAAAAAGGCAAGCCACCAGTCATTTTCGACAAGGATGAACACTATCGTCCGGGGCTGACGATGGAACAACTCAAGGCCCTGCCGCCGGCGTTTATTCCTAAAGTCGGCAAAGTAACGGCCGGCAATTCCTCGGGTCTTAACGACGGTGCCTCCGCCATGATCATTATGTCGGCAGACAAAGCCAAGGAATTGGGATTAAAACCGATCGCGAAAATTCGCGCTTCCGGACGTGGCGCCTGTCATCCTTCCGTTATGGGTTTGGCCCCGGTTCCGGCCGTAAAAAACCTGCTCAAAAACGACCCCAGCCTTAATCTGGATGCATTTGAACTGATGGAAGTCAATGAGGCCTTTGCCGGCCAGTATCTCGGTTGCGAGAAGGAACTTGGTTTAAAACGCGAAATTACCAATATTAACGGCAGCGGTATTGGACTTGGACATCCTGTCGGTTCTACCGGCTCTCGAATTATGGTTACATTAATTCACGCCATGCAAAAACACGGCAAAACACTGGGACTGGCCACTCTCTGTGGCGGCGGTGGCGTTTCCATGGCCTGTGCTATCGAAATTTTATAAAATTTTCGTCTCTGGATTTTATTTATTTACCGTTTCAGGAAGTTCAGGACTTACCTTCTGTCCTTCCTGAACGGTTTCTTTTTGTTCGCCTGTTTCCTGAATGCTTTCCGCACCTTGGTCAACTATTACCTTATTATTTTCATCTTTCGGCTCTGTGTTCTCCTGATTGTTTTCGTCAGATTCGGAAATCACTTCTTCATATTCAGGTATGACAATACCGCGACGCACCATGATCTGATAAATTCTTTCCGACCGGTATGAGACGTATCTAGACGAACTATTAGGTTTGTATCTGATCGGATTGGGTAGAATTGATGCCAGTATTGCCGCTTCCCGTGGACCAAGCGAGGCAGCACTTTGTCCATAATGTTTCCGCGCTGCAGCCTCGATACCGAAGACTCCATCTCCCCACTCGACAACATTTAAGTAAAGTTCCATAATTCTTCTTTTACTTAAATTCCTCTCCATACGCCAGGTCAGTATTGCCTCTTTGATTTTTCTGACCGGATTTTTAGATGGTGAGAGGTATAAATTTTTTGCCAGTTGCTGAGAAATCGTACTGCCACCGGCTTTGAACTTCTTTTTTTTAATGTCTTTCTCCAGCGCTTTCTGCATGGCCTCAAAGTCAAAGCCTTCGTGAGACCAGAATTTATCATCCTCAGCTATAATTACGGCCTTCATGACATAAGGTGATATTCTAGATAGCGGCACCCAAATATTAGTAATATTTCTTTTAATTCCCTTTTCCTGCCAGATTTTCTCCCTGTATTTCATAAAAGCCGTTTTCTGAGGACAACTTTTCCTTAGAGAGGCCACATTGGGGTAAACAAAATAGCGCCCTATGTCAACAAGAAAAAACGCTAAAACAAAAACCAATATTACCGAAATAAATTTCCAAGAAGGTCGCATAGCAGTCCTTATATAAATTTAATGGCCTCAATCTACTCTCAGGTAAAAAGTCAAATCAATCCCGAGGATCATAAAAGGCAGGCATTGCTTTAACCGAATTTTAATATAAAATCCATAATAATTTAACATATCCGGGGCAGACCATTATCTACAGAAACTCAATTTAAACTAATACTTACAATGCTATTCCTGCCCAAAACTGCAAAATAAATTTGACAAGCAGGTATTTTTTTAGTAGTGTTTCTGTAAATTGTGTAGTTTTTGTACATTGCTGTAATAAATGTACAGGTGGTGTATGTGGTAAATTGATTTTCGTTTTGGGTTATTAATATGACATTAAACCGAAATATATACACCGTTAATAGGATAATACCCCCCATAACAAAGGAGGCATTTCATTATGAAACGGCAGATTCTTGCGTTTTCCGGACTCTTTGTCTTAATTTTGTTCCTTAGTTTAAGTTCAAACGTTTTTGCAATACAATATAAGGTAAAAAATGGAGACACCCTTTATGGCATTTCTAAAAAATTTGGCGTTAGCGTCAACCAGATAAAAGAAACAAACAATCTTCAAAAATCGCAAATCAAAAAAAATCAAATTTTAAATATTTCTACAAAAAGAAATTCAAAAAATATCGCGAAATCAAAGATTAAAGCAAATTATTATACTGTCCGAAAAGGTGATACCTTACTTAAAATAGCTCAAAAAACTAATCAATCCGTAAAAAAAATAATGGCTCTTAATCACGTCAGCAGCAGAAATTTACGTGTTGGGCAGAAGCTTGTTCTGGCAAAACAGAATCATGAAACGGAAGAACCGAAAATAACTAATGGAAATGAAGATTTAGAAGAAGACGATTCATTAGATATATCTATCGAAAACATAAATCAAGATATCATTGATCCCAATCAACAAGAAGACTCTAACAGAAAAGAAGAACTTCTGGGAAAATGGAATAGTCCAGATGAAGTCCAGTTATTTGTAAAAGTGGCAATCGAATTTATTGGCGCACCTTATAGATTTGGCGGCTCTACCTTAAAAGGAATTGACTGCTCTTCTTTTGTTCAAAAAATTTATCGCATTTTTGATGTAAACTTACCCCGTAAGGCAAGCGAACAGTCCAGAGTCGGCATCAGTATAACCCGCGAAAATCTTTCGGAGGGCGATCTTGTCTTCTTCCATACAAAACGGTCATTGGGACATGTAGGAATATATATCGGCAACAATGAATTTGTTCATGCGTCATCCAAAAGTAAAGTCGTCCGGATTGACAGCCTGGATACGCCCTATTATCAAAAAAGATTTCAGCGTGCCGTACGGATAAAGGGGTTGGATAACAACGGCGCTTAAACTTTACTTATATCAAGAACTTATATAAAAAAATAACGGACTTTGCTAATAAATCCAAAGTCCGTTATTTTTTATTATATTTTTCCTTTTTGCCGGTTGATTATCCATCGCGTTTATTATATAAGTTCGCGACTGTAAATGCGTTATCATCTAAATTCTTCTTTTAAAGAAATGGACTATGGGAAAAAATTTAGTTGAAAAAATTCTTTCGCAGCATCTAGTCTCAGGCATTCTTGAGGCCGGTGAAGAAATTGGCATTCGCATTGACCAGACCCTTACTCAGGACGCCACGGGTACCTTAGCTTATTTGCAATTCGAGGCAATGAATGTGCCTAAGGTAAAGACCGAATTGTCTGTAAGTTATATTGATCACAATACTATACAGATCGGTTTTGAAAACGCAGACGATCATCTCTATCTGCAAAGCGTGGCGCAAAAATACGGAATTGTTTTTTCTCGCGCCGGAAACGGTATATGCCATCAGGTTCACCTGGAGAGATTCGGTAAGCCGGGAAAAACATTGATCGGTTCCGACAGCCATACTCCGACCTGTGGAGCGTTGTCTATGATAGCTATAGGCGCAGGAGGACTTGACGTCGCCATGGCTATGGCAGGCAGCCCATTTTATCTTATCTGTCCCAAAGTTATTAAAATCAATCTTACCGGCAAACTTAAACCATGGGTTTCCGCCAAAGATGTTATTCTCAAAGTACTGGAAATCTTTACCACAAAAGGAAATGTCAATACCGTATTCGAATATGGCGGCAAAGGAGTTGCCGCTCTGACTGTCCCCGAACGGGCCACAATTACCAATATGGGAGCGGAATGCGGCGTAACAACTTCTATTTTTCCAAGTGATAAGATGACCCGTCTTTTCCTGCGTTCACAAAAAAGGGAACGTGATTTTATACAACTGGAAGCCGATAAAAACGCAAAATACGATAAAGTTATCAATATTGACCTGTCCAAAATCGAACCATTAACCGCCAAACCCCACAGCCCTGATAATATCAGTACCGTAAGGAAAATGAAAAAGATTACCGTTAATCAAGTTTGCCTGGGCAGCTGCACCAATTCTTCATACAAGGATTTGGTTACAGTGGCAAAAATTTTAAAGGGAAAAATCGTACATCCCGATGTAAGTTTCGTTTTGGCGCCCGGTTCCAGACAAGTACTGGAAGAGCTGGCCAATAAAGGTTATCTTGCCGACCTGATTGCCTCAGGGGCACGAATTATGGAAAATGCTTGCGGATTCTGCATCGGTAACAGCCAGAGTCCCCCGTCGGCAGCAGTATCCCTGCGTACATCCAATCGAAATTTTCCGGGACGATCGGGAACCATGGATGCCGATGTTTATCTGGTCAGTCCCGAAACAGCAGCAGCAGCGGTAATTACCGGTTGTTTCACTGATCCGCGCGACTTAAAGATGCGCTATCCGAAAATCGTCATGCCGAAAAAGTTTCTAGTCGATGATTCAATGATATTATGGCCGGATAAGAAAAGAACCATTGATGTTCTCCGTGGTCCCAATATAGGTGTTTTGCCGCGCTGTCCGGAACTCTCTGATGCTATTCATGGCCACGTAACAATAAAAGTCGGCGATAAAATTACAACAGATCACATCATCCCTGCGGGTGCGCGGATGAAATATCGTTCAAACATTCCCAAATATTCCGAGTTCGTTTTTGAAAATGTAGACGCAACCTTTGCCAAACGGGCCATGTCACTGCGGCAAGACGGAAAACAAAATATAATAGTGGCCGGGCTTTCCTACGGACAAGGTTCATCACGGGAACATGCCGCTTTATGTCCCATGTATCTGGGCGTACGCGCCGTTATAGCCAAATCTTTTGAAAGAATCCATGCCGCCAATCTGATTAATTTCGGCATATTGCCTCTCACTTTCTTAAATGAAAACGATTATGACAGAATAGACAAGGAAGACGAACTGGAAATTTCCGACATAAAAAGAATAATTGCAGGAGACGGAAAATTTCTGATGCGTGATAAAACAAAAGGCATTGCATTTTATGTGACTTGCGAACTGTCCGCCCGTCAGAAGCAGATAATCCTGGCAGGCGGAGCTCTCAATATAAGTAATAAGTATATGGAGTAATATTTTTCATGACAAAAAAGATAAAAGTTAAAACTACTATCGTCGAAATGGACGGCGATGAAATGACACGGGTAATGTGGCAGATGGTCAAGGATAAACTCCTTTTCCCGTACCTGGATATGGACATTGACTACTACGATCTTCATGTAAAACATCGCGATGACACCGACGATCAGGTAACAGTTGATGCAGCACGAGCGATTATGAAATATGGCGTCGGCATTAAATGTGCAACTATAACACCCAACGAAGACCGCGTGAAAGAATATAAACTGAAAAAGGCATGGAAAAGTCCTAACGGCACTATTCGCGCAATGCTCGACGGAACGGTTTTCAGAAAACCGATTTTGGTCAACAATATCAAGCCTAATGTTTCCTCGTGGAAGAAACCCATTGTCATCGGCCGTCATGCTTATGGCGATGTCTACAGCAATACGGAATTTGCTGTACCGTCTGCCGGGAAACTCGAGTTGGTTTTTACCCCGCAGGATGGGAGTAAAACCGTCGGCGTTCCGGTATTTAATTTCCCCGGCAGGGGAATCGCCCAGGTTAATTATAATTTGGAGCAGTCCATACTGAGCTTTGCCAGAGCTTGTTTCACTTACGCGTTGAGTGAAACAATTGATTTATGGTTTTCCACCAAAGACACCATTTCCAAAATATATGATGCCGGATTTCGTGAAATATTCAACACAGAGTTCGAAAAAAACTGGAAAGAAAAATTCGACAAGGCGGGTATTGAGTACTTTTTTACCCTGATTGACGATGCTGTGGCGCGTATTATGAAAGGCGAAGGCGGCGTACTCTGGGCTTTAAAAAATTACGACGGCGACGTCATGTCTGATATGGTCGCTTCCGCCTGCGGTTCACTGGCCATGATGACATCGGTTCTTGTCTCTCCTAACGGATGGTTTGAATATGAAGCAGCACACGGCACTGTTCAAAAACATTATTACAAGCATTTAAAAGGAGAGGAAACTTCGAGTAATTCGATGGCGCTTATTTTTGCCTGGACAGGCGGTCTGCGCAAACGGGGAGAAATAGACGGCACGTCTGACGTGGTAAAATTTGCCGACAAACTCGAAGAAGCCGCCATTGCCACAGTTGAAGAAGGCACAATGACAGGTGATTTGCTGGCACTCGCTGAAAAAAAACCTTCCAACAAAAAAGTTAACACGGAAGATTTTATTGACGCTATCGCCGCGACACTGCAAAAAAGTATGTGAACGTTACTGTGATCGGTTAAAATAATAAAAGTGTCGTTCCCGCGCAGAGACTATGTTGCAATAACAAAAAATGCCATTCCGAGCGCATGCGAGGAATCTTAATGCATTGATAACATTAAAGTTAAAGATTTCTTCCGTTGGTCGAAATGACATGAAGAAGAATTACGACACAGTCTCGCAGGCGGGAAACCCGTGTTTTATATCGCATTTTCTTTTTCTCTTTTATTTTTTTGATAAAGACACCTTTTGATGATTCATAAACAAAAAATTATTTCAGATAAAAATCTGCTTCCTAACTTGCTGGATTTTACTTTGGAGGAAATGGAGGAATTCATTTCTTCTCTGGGTAAGGAAAAATTCCGCGCCCGGCAGATAAGTAAGTGTCTTTATCAATCCGGCAATGTTTCTTTTGAAGAAATGACCACTCTTGCCCGCGATTTTCGCACAGAGCTTTCCAAAATCGCGCGTATCAGTCGTCCGCAAATCGTCAAAGTTCAGAAATCCAAAGACTCAACTAAAAAAGCTCTTTTACGTCTGGAAGACGGGCTTTTTATCGAAAGCGTTTTAATTCCGGGAAAGAATAACTGGACGATATGTATATCCACTCAGGCCGGCTGTGCCATGGACTGCAAATTTTGCCTGACGGCGCGCCAGGGATTTAAAAGAAACCTAAAACCTTCGGAAATCACAGGTCAAATTCTTACTCTAAAAAGCGAGCTGCCACAGTGCCCGGAAATCAAGAACATCGTTATGATGGGAATGGGTGAACCGCTGGCCAATTATAATAATGTTCTGAAAACGATAAAAAATCTTTCCGGCGATTTCGGCATGGGATTTTCCACCCGTAAAATTACTGTTTCCACTTGCGGACTGGCTCCGCAAATTCTTCGACTCGGCAAAGACATTTGCGTCAACCTTGCAGTTTCGCTCAACGCACCAAATAATGAAATAAGAAATAAGCTTATGCCCATTAATAAAAAATATCCTTTGGAAGTGCTGCTGGATGCCTGCAAAAAATATCCTATGCCCGGACGAAGACTGCTGACCTTTGAATATATTTTAATTGATGGGCTCAATTCTTCCGTACAGGACGCAAAAAAACTTGTCGCATTATTGAAAGGTCAGCGTTGTAAACTTAATTTGATTGTTCTCAATGAATATCCCGGCTCACTCTTTAAATCACCATCGAAAAAAACCGTGGAAGCTTTTCAACAAGTCTTGCTGGAAAACCATTATACGGCTATACTTCGCGCAAGCAAAGGCAGCGATATTCTCGCCGCCTGCGGGCAATTGAGCGCTACAGCGGTTTCTTTATAGCGTAAACGGCACAGCAGGCATCCGAACATCTTTATAAAGAGGAGGATTCATTCATGAAACCCACATGACGGTCTCCGTCACAAAGGAGCATAAAAATCCCCCCTCACCCCCCTTTAGAAAAAGGGGGGATTGATGGGGAACTTCCCCCTTTAGAAAAAGGGGAACTCAAGCCCTGCCCTCTTTGCCCAAGAGGGGAACTTCCCCCTTTAGAAAAGGGGGATTGAGGGGGATTTGATGAGGGAACTTCCCCCTTTAGAAAAGGGGATGGAGGGGGATTTGATGAGGATAGTTTTTAAATAACAATATAAACAATAACTTAGAGGTGCATTTTCAGATGAAAGAGCTGATCGCCTCCGGCAGGATTCTTATCCTTATATTTATAATGCCAATTGGGGCACCTTTTTTATTAGTAGAAGGATGTGGACGAATTCCTTTGAACTATCTGCCATGTTCAGTCAATAAAATTTCAGGAAGCGTATCAATTTCCAGTTTCAAATATATCCCTGCAGAATCCGGAAAAGTAAAACCATATCAAATTCGTAATACGGCTGTTGGCAGCCTGAAATTCGACAAGGACATTGACCTATTTTTCAGGAATGCGGTTTTTGCACAGTTATGTTCTGCCGGCGTAACGCTCAATGATAAGAACAAAATTCTGAGTGGAGAAATCGAAGACTTTCTAATTGACGAACTGAGTGCCGGTGCGAACTGGACACTTGAAGTTAATTACTCGGTAAAAAACGTGCAAACGGGCAAGACTTTGTATGAATCAGCAAAAATCACGAAACGCAATGTTTCCAAACTTATGAATCTCTCAAGTGCGGTAAATGAAATGGTTAAGTTGAACATTGAAGAACTTCTTAAAGATAAGGAATTCATCAAAACAATCAACCAGTAGAGCGTTTCCTGAATAATGTGACAGACAAGACGCCTGTCCTACTGTATTAAGTTGCAAGCATCCAAAGGGGTAGGACAGCCGTCTCGGCTGTCCTATAATTGCTATGTTATTTTGTGAACGCTCTGCCAGGAAGTCCCCGCAATTTATGAACTCTGAAACGGCGCTGATATTTTATTACACGAAAGAAAACCGAAACAGCTATAACGCCCTTGCCGGAGCAATAGAAAAGTACCTCGATTTAAGAAAAATTAATGTATATTTCTTTCCAAATGAAAAATCACTTTTCCAGGAAATACCCGCCATTTTACAGAATCACAAAAAAGTAATAATCGGCATATCCTTCTTTACGCCGCAATTTTGGCAAACCAAAGACATTGTGGAAAAATTAAAGAAACGAAAAAGTCCCAAAGTCATTCTTCCGGCGGGTGGTCCGCATCCCTCAGGCGATCCTCACACAACACTAAGAATCGGGATCGACCTGGTAATAAATGGTGAAGGAAAAGAAACGTTCTTAGAATTATTGCATAAAATTATAAACGAAGAAGACCATTTAAAAATAAAAGGGTTATCTTTTTTTGCGATTTCGAGGAGGAATATATTTTTTCTCGCGCAAAAGCCGTGAGATATCTTTTTGTCTGCGAGTTGTTCTTTGTCTTTGTCCAGCCATGGATTTGTACCTCTTTTAAAATTCATTTTTTGAACGAAGGTTCATAAGTATAGATTTTTAACATTTGTCAAGATAAATATGCCGGAAAGTTATTATTTTATCAGTAATTAAGGCCATTAAATATTTTTTTCTATTTTTACCTAAAATTTAACGTTTCTTTCAATAGCGAACAACGGTCTCAAATATCGCTCTTGGGGTGATTAAATTATTTATGATATCATATTAAGTACTTACGTATTTGTTTTCTTCTTTACATTATCTGGCACATTTATTTCATATTAGTAAAACAAAGATTTAAATAGAAACTTTTTAAGATTTTGTACAAGGAGATAAGTTATGAAAAAGACCATACAAGTAGCAATTTTAACGGTTTTTGTGACTCTGGTAACAGTTTCTTTCAGTTATGCCCAATATAGCGTAACCGGAAACAGCGCTTTCCCGTTCTTTCATTTGGGCTGCTTAATCATTGGCGGACTGATAATTGTTTCGTTAAAGAAAAAATACACCAAATTATATTTGAGCGAAGCTATTGGTTCTTTTGCATTATATACTGTTTTGGTTGCTCTTTTTACCGCACCGGTAGCTGACGCTCTTAAAGCTTTAATAAATTAGACCCCTTTTTCCCTTCTCAAAAGCTACAACCTTAAAACCCCGCGCCATCCACTGGCGCGGGGTTTTTCTACTAAAAGATTAAATTTTAATTCACCACGGTAAAAGCTCTGTTAAACGAACCGATAATGACTGCGCCAAATTTTGCAAAAGATCAGTTCCCATTTCAGGTGTATAACGATCGCGGTAAGCGTCTCCGTTATTCCAGCTTCCGACGATTTCTTCCTTAAGTTTAAACGGAACCAAAGCAAGTGATTTGACAAAATATTTTCTTGTAGAAGGCAATAATTTGTAATACGTCTGCAAATCTTTATTTACCAAAACCGGTTTTATGCCGGAAGGAAGGATTTCTTGAAATATTTCCGCTTTTATTACCTTTAACCGATCTATTAAAACATCGGAAGATTTTACTGCCGTGATAACGGAAGCAGTTATTTTAGTATCTATTAAGGTCAACCAAACATAAGGGACATCAAATTCTTTCTCTATTCCTGTAAAAAGATTTTCAAAAAGGCCGGCAATATCATCTGCTTCCGACAGACTCGCTTTAATTCTTCCGAAACTATCGGCAAGTTTTATATTGATACATTGAATATCTTCCGTTATATTCATTATAACTTTTCCCACTGAGCGTAAATTACCAGATGATCCGATGGTTTTTCGGCAAGTCTTGTGGCTAAATCAATAGTACAACTCTCAGATTTAAGGGCAAGTGATTTTGTCGCCAAAATATGATCAACGCGCCAACCCAACTTCCGTTTTACTGAATCCTTGATACGGTAATCAAAAAAAGTATACTGACCGGCAACACCCGGATGATGCTTACGGAATATGTCCGTAAATCCCCATGATTTAACATCTTCATACGCTTTCCAAACTTCAGGATTAAAGCATACATGCCCGAGGATTCTTTTCGGATCGTGCACATCTATATCTTCAGGTGCAACGTTCAGATCGCCGCACCAGATTATTTTATCATGCGGTTTAAAATGCTTCTGCAGATATTTTTTCAGACGAGCAAACCAGTCCAGTTTATAAGCAAATTGAGGACTTTCCATTTCCTGACCCTGCGGAACATAGGTATTGATTATCGTCAGGTTATAATATGTCGCAATTATCAGACGATCAGAATCGGCTGGTTCGCTATCAAAGCCGAATGCAACTTTTTCCGGTTTTTGTTTAGACGCAATGGCTACACCTTTATGCTGTTTATCTCCTTTAAAAATTACATGATAACCCAGGGCTTCCAATTCAGTCACGGGAAAGCTGGAATCAGCGACCTTAGTTTCTTGCATACAAAAATAATCGGGATTGTTTTTTTGCAGCCATGGCACAACAATATGCAGACGGGAGCGTATGGAATTTACATTGTAAGATGCAATTTTCAAAGTGAGCGCTACCTTTCTAAATTACGTGTAATTAATATCACGACCTAAGATTACACTCAAGTTTTTTTGCGGCAAACATCAAAATTGTGTATAGAAAAATAATGCAAGATGCAGATATCACCATAATAGGCGCCGGCGTAATCGGCCTCGCCATCGCCGCTGAAATCGCCCGACCGGATTTGAGTATTTTTATTTTGGAAAAAAATCACACGCACGGTGGCGGAATCAGTTCACGAAACAGCGAAGTAATTCACGGCGGTATTTATTATCCGGAAGGATCACTCAAGGCATCTCTTTGTGTTGTTGGAAACAGAATACTCTATGAACTCGCCGCCAAAAATAAAATCCCTCATAAAAAAACCGGTAAACTAATCGTTGCAGTAAAAGAAGAGGAAGATGAAGACCTCGAACGTTTGTATAACAACGGCAAAGGAAACGGTGTAACTTCGCTGGAACTAATCAGCAAAAAGCAAATTTCAGATATGGAACCAAACGTTCAAGCTCAAGCCGCTCTTTACTCAGCCGATACCGGTATCATCAGCGCACATTATTTAATGAACTATTTTTTGGCAAAGGCCTTAAACAATAAAGCGCATATTGTATATCAAACTAAAGTCGTCCGAATAGAAAAGGAATCCGGCCACTATCGAATTTTCACCCAAAACACCAAAGACGAATACTTTGAATTTTCCTCTGCTGTTGTAATCAATGCCGCCGGTCTGGAGTCCGACACAATCGCCAACATGACGGGAAATAACTATCAGTTGCATTACTGCAAGGGGGATTATTGCAGCGTTTCAGGAATAAAAAAAGGCATAGTGCAAAGATTAATTTATCCTGTTGTGGCCAAGAAACATATTGGATTAGGTGTTCACTTGACAATGGATCTTAATGAAAGATTCAAACTAGGCCCGGATACAACTTATATCGACCGCATAGAGGATTACAATGTAGCGTCCGAAAAAGCTAAAATTTTCTTTCAGAGCGCCAGCCAATTTTTACCTTTTCTGAAAAAGGAAAATGTTCATCCGGATATGTCCGGCATACGTCCCAAACTGCAGGGTCCCGATGATGATTTTCGTGATTTTATAATTAAGGAAGACTTCTCGGGATTCATCAATCTGGTCGGTATTGAATCACCAGGAATGACCGCCTCCCCCGCCATCGCTCAATATGTTCGAAAAATGCTAAAATAAGTTCTATGTTCAAAGTTCTAAGTTAACCAACTAATTTCCCCAAATGAAATGTAGAACGTTGAACATTGAACGTAGAACTTTAAATGTTGAACTTTCTATTGACACCTTACCCTCCTTCCCTTATAAAAATCAAAAGGTTGAATTTAATATTTTATTTAATCTTAATTAAGATATTTTGGAGACTTTATGCAATCCATAGAATCTTTTCTTCAGCAAGTAAGCGATATACTCTGGGGATGGCCCCTGATTGTTCTGCTGGTCGGAACACATATATTTTTGACATTCCGCCTTAAATTTATTCAACGATACATGTTCAAAGCAATCAAAATTTCTTTTTCACGCAAGCGCGAGGGTGAAGGGGACATAAGCCAGTTCGGCGCTCTGACCACGGCTTTGGCCGCAACTATCGGAACCGGCAATATCGTCGGCGTGGCTACGGCGATAGCGTCCGGTGGCGATTATAAGCGAAACAAAACACTTTCTCTGGGACGGTAAACTGGACGAATCAGCCTGAGTCAAGACTGACCGGGGGATTCCATTGTTTGAAATAAATCGTTTGAAACATATGCTGTTGTTGGATAAATCTTCGATGAGATTATTGCCTGTTTCGATACGGAATATTTGCAAAATCGTTCAAGCTATTAATAATGCAGATAAAATAATCCTGCTTGTCGAACAAAACGCCAACCTCCGACAAAAATGTTGGATTTTAATACTTAACCATGAAGACGGTTATTAACTCTTTTAAAAAAATGAATAGTATTGTTATAATATCGAATATCGGAAACAGTAAAATCTCAATGTTAATTGTTAAAAACATAAAACACTGTGAGACCTTTGAATTTATAATTAAATCACCTTTCTGTCATTCCGTGCTTGACACGGAATCCAGTGTTTTCAAGCGGTTCTGGATTCCGGCTTTCCCGGGCATGCCGGGGTTCCCTGCCGGGGTTCCCTGCCGGAATGACACGAGGGGAGCATTTTTCAAAGGTCTCACTGTAATTAAACGTAAATATTTAAAAGATAGGAGTGCGTCAGAACAATGCCGAGGCTGCAAAGTGGCATCGCAAGGCAGCTGAACAGGGATATGATCAAAACTCAATAATATAAATTTTGAGACTGTAAAATAATATATCATAAAAAAACAGGAGTATATCAAACATAAATACTATTTTCGGGCATTTATATATAACTTATTAATATCATAAAGAATATTATGACGCATAAGATTTGAGCATTTTGCTAATAAGCGCTATTTTTCTATAGGTTAGATAATTTATCAACAGGCATATCAACAATCATTTCCACATCGAAGTTGATAGGATATAAAATCCCTTTTCCCCCTGAATTAATTGACTAATTCCAATTCTAATTCAATAATGCGCTAATTATCCATGGCCATGCGACTATCGATCGAACCTTTTCTATCTCGAGTTCCGTAGCATGAAGCGCGTCACATCGGAAATTCTCCCGACTTCGTCTCCTGGTGTCTGATATCCGTCCAAAACGTGCTTCGTCCTGAAACATTAAACGAAGCG
>MAEO01000115.1 GCA_001683985.1 Smithella sp. M82 | reverse complement strand
GTCTCCAATCAATTCCTGAAGCATATTATCTGAACTGATAATCCCAGCATCCTGCACCGTGCCGGTATGGAAGAATTAATTAATACATTTCTGTCTTCCGACTGTCAACAATAATCAGTGGCTGTCCCCAGTTTCCCCCTCAGAGCTTGCCGTAGATCCTGGCCTGACAGGGGCAGAAGACTGTGAAGAAGTCACCACGATGAGTGAAGACCACTTCGTAAGGTTCACCGGACGAACTTTTCGCCTTCAGTCGGATTTCATTCATAGTCTTAAACAGCCAACGAGACTGTCGAAAAAGCCCAAATGTTGCGATTTTAGAAAATTCACATATAGTAAAATCAACTACTTACGTGTCCCAAAAAACCCGATTTAAGGTTTTTCGACAGGCTCAACGACCTAAATCAGCGGCGCGGGAAAACCAAAGCCCAAAAATCAAACCGTGTTAATCCCGCGTCCGCTGGATTTTTTTGTTAGCCGTTAATCTGCGTTTTTCAATTTGTACGCCGTGCTCACAGGTTTAAAGTACCAATATAATTGCTGTAAGTGTCCATATTTTCATCCTCCAGAAAGTCAACGGAATAATCCCCATTAGATACATAGATATGTACTTTATTGGTAACACATTCAAATATTATATCGCCTGCAGAATTCTGTGTAATTGTGTTATAACCACTATAATAATTTAAATGTTCAGACGGTGCCTCTCCGATTATGATTATTTTTGGATTCATTTTATCCAGCCATTCTTCGGGGACATTTCCGGTGTCTCTTCCATGATGAGGCGCAAAAAGTATGTCAACCTCATGTAAATTCAAATCATCTTTTATGTTCTCCATAAAATCTGATTCTAAATCTCCCATCCATAACATGGCGACGCCATTCTCAATGCTGTATTTCACAATTGGCGAAATATTATTAGGACTTTCTCCATTCTCAGCCTTTTTTAAAGCTTCTTTATAATATTTGTTATCTGTTATTGGCCACAATATGTTAATCCCTGCACTTTTTCTTTCATCATTGCTCTGGTTCAACCATTTCCTTGAACAACTTTTGTAGAGGTAGAAAGCTTTATCAGAATCCCTTAATTCACAATATTTCTCGAAATCTGCGGTTTCATCAGACTTGGTTGCATTGTTTTTAACACAATAGAAATTTAGTATTTTCATTTCACTGTCAAGATAATCTAACCCTCGAATATGGTCATCGTCTGGATGTGTTGAAATGAAGCGCAGTATGTTCTTGGATTTAGATTCATATTTAATTTCTTTGACGATGCTTTCACCGTCTTCTTCAGATATGCAGCAATCAATAATCGAAAAACTATCAGAGTTATGTTTTATGTAAAACATGTCCCCGTTTCCAACTGAAAGCGATTTTATTATGCTCATATCATCACCTATTTGAATTTATTCTCTCAGTTATATAATTAGTCTGCTTTCTGTATGAGAGCAGAAACATGACCAATAGCAGTGCAAGCAAGATATAAACGTTCCACTCTTTTAATACCGGGAACTTTGATTCAATGAGCTCATAAAGTTTCAATATTAAAAGAAGGGCAAATAATGAAGTGAGAGTCCTATACATATTATTAACCTCAGATAGCAACTCAATTTTTGAATCCTTTTTCGATGCAGATATAAACTCGTTGTAATCGGTAAACTTTAAGATCGAAAGTTTTTTTAAAAAGGGCTCAATTAGCAAAGAACCAAACCTACTTATGACCAGTCCTATAAAATAGTATACGAAAACCCCGACGATAAGATTTTCTTGGATAAATGAGTATGTCGTAGTTTCCTTTGAAAGGACAGCAAAAAGTATCCCTGGAAACAAGTAATTGAATAAGTTATATGATGATATTTTGTCTAGTAGTTGTTTCATATTTGTATCATGGTCACCAATTATGTGTAATTATCATACGGCTAACGCTTGAAGTAAGTGGCGCGACCTCAGGAGCGTCCACTTGACTGATTTGTTATAGCACTACTTGGTCTTGTGTTGTAAGGTGTTAAAAAGAAAGAATCATTGAAATCCGATATATCAAGACCTAAATCATTACATATTGCCTTAAATAATTTTACAAGCTCGTCTTCAGACAATTTTCCGGAAGTAACTGCTTTATGGTGTTCAGATAATGCTTTCATTACTGTTTTTGAACCTTTAAATACTACAAATATTTCATTCAGTGCTTGAGAAAAAGCATCTCCTTTTAAATCATAACGATTACCCATAAACCGTTTAAACGTTTCAAATTTAGTTTTTCTATTTTCGTATCGCCTGTAATAATAACTTGACACCAAAACACCGATGATTCCCGAAAACAATGAGGATACAACTGTCGTTATTATTTGGTCAGTTGTCATGTATTCTCCTTTTCTAATTTTGCTATAATCGCGGCGCTGACCCGCGAGCATCGCAGGAGCCTCAGGGTGCTTGCACCCTGAGGCTCCCTGGAGTTTGGACATATTTTCTTTTAAGTATACGCATAAGCCATGATATTTTTCGCGATGTTACATTTCAAAAAGTCGGT
>MAEO01000114.1 GCA_001683985.1 Smithella sp. M82 | reverse complement strand
TTAACAGGGAGGAGATTATAGGCCTTCAGGGGGTCAATTCTAAACGACGATCAGGGGTCAATTCTATTTTCCGATCTACAGAACAGATCAGCAACATGGAAGAAGCTATCCTGGTTCAAACTCAACAGATGGTCAGGCAGCGCCCCATTCCGGAGGTCGCTTTGTTGAAGACAATCCCCGGAATCAGCGACGACTCCGCCATTGGGTTGATGCTCGAAATCCAGTCCATAAAGAGGTTTTCTTCTGCCAAGAAGCTTGCGTCGTTTTTCGGGCTTCACCCCGTGTTCAAGGCCAGCGGCGACGGGACAAGCGGCATCCGCATGAGCAAACAGGGACGAAAAGAACCCCGCCAGATTCTCTTTATGGTTGCCCCTGTTTCCCTGACCGCCAATCCTCATATCCGAAAAATCTACGATGAACATACGGCAAAAGGGATGAACAAGATGGCGGCCATCGGGCTAAAGCATGCACAAAATCCTGCGGATCATCTACGGAATGCTGAAAAACAACCAGGCTTACGATTCACAAGTTGATCAGAAAAACTAAGGAAAGAATAGTGACCAGAAAAGCGCCGCGCACCGCTAAAAATGCAAGTCGCCGCTACGAGATGTTTGATCGGCAGGCGCCTGTCTCACGGAGGCAGAATAATAAAAGGAA
>MAEO01000113.1 GCA_001683985.1 Smithella sp. M82 | reverse complement strand
CTTAAAAGTCAAAACTCATTTAACGAAAGATTGATTCAAATCCGGTACGGTATTATCGGATTCCGCGGCAGTCATGCTACAATGGCAACTTGTTTTTTCTTGAATCACAGGAAGTTCAAATATATCTTTTCCCAAGGTATTTACCTCACAAAACAATTAACAACAATCCTGACTTGTGTAAAAACAGCTTCATCGGAAATTCTTCCTACTTAGAATGCAAAAGCTGTTCAGATAGTGCGGTATCACAATAATAAAAGGATCATCATGCGGCATGTGGGTTCAGCCCATACCCGAGAAGACCTTAATGATTTAGTGTTGTTGGCTGAAGAATGGATAAAAGACTATTCGGCGCAACTTTCTATTTTTCCGGATGAGAACCCCAATAAGTTATTACATCTGAATCATTGTATTTTCTTGGGTGTACAGTACAACTTTTTCTACAACCAAATCACTGCCCTTCAGGATAGAATCGGGCTGGGCAACCTGCCCGCGTTATTGAAAGATCTCGTTACAATAAGGATATTTGAACCGGCATCAAAGCTTCGTTCCTTAGAACTGATGGAGCAGTATTTTGGGATACATCATAATCGCAAAACGTACTACAAGATGGCTCCCGGGTGGATCGAGTTGAAGGATGAGGTGGAGAGTGCTGTAATGAGCTTTGCTAAAAAGTGCTGTTCCTTATTGAAAGTGTGGGTTATTTTCCCCCCAGGAAAATAAGTGTGAGCTCTAAAAGTGTATTGGGGATCTAATTTAATGAATGCTTTTATGTAGGCATAGGTCATTTAAGGGACATTTCTGGTCACTTTCATCTCCTATATTTTTACTGTAATATCTAATGTATTCATTCATAGTACCCGTGATATTAGTATGTTAATAAAGTCTTAATCTATTGGCACTATCCTTGCTATTCCGTTGTCTTGGAGCAACTACTAAACTGATGTATTGGGGAGATTTTATATGTATGATCTCATTCGTAAGACGAGTACGGTATTACCTGAAGATGTAACTCTTGCTATTAAGAAGGCAATTGCACGGGAAGAGAAGAGTTCGGTAGCTGAACAGACGCTTGATATCATTTTAAAAAGCATAGTTCTTTCATCGAAAAATGGTCTTCCTATTTGCCAGGACACCGGTACCGTCCTGGTGATGATTGAGGGAAGGCCGGACAAATCGATATTTCATCTCGAAAAATCAATAAAGGATGCGATAAGAAAGCTCACTAAGGAAGGCATACTCAGGCAAAATTGCGTCTGTCCTCTGACAGAAAAAAATACACTTGATAATACAGGCAAGTATGTACCGCAGATTCATTTTGAACCGGTTAACGGACCAACGAGGATAAGCATCATGCTCAAAGGCGGCGGTTCGGAAAATATGAGCACACAATACAGTCTGCCCAACTCAAAGATTCAGGCAGGTCGGGATATGGAAGGAGTGAGACGTTGTATTCTGGATGCGGTGTTTCAGGCACAGGGGAAAGGTTGTGCCCCGGGAATCCTGGGCGTTTGCATAGGCGGAGACAGGGCATCGGGTTATCTCATCGCGAAGAAACAACTTTTCAGGAAGCTGGACGATAAAAATCCGTCGCCCGTCCTGGCGGCTTTGGAAAAGACTGTCCTGAAACAGGCCAATGAATTAAACGTCGGTCCCATGGGACTCGGAGGCAAGACGACCCTGCTGGGTGTCAAGATCGGTCATGCCGGCCGGCATCCGGCCTGCTATTTTGTGACGGTGAGTTATTCCTGCTGGGCTACAAGACGCTATGTCGTTGAACTCAATCAAAAGGGAGAAATTAAAAAATGGATATAAAGCACATCACATCTCCACTTCAACAAGAGGTAATAAAAAAGTTAGCCGTTGGCGACATGGTAAGCATTTCCGGTAGGATAGTGACCGGACGTGATCAGATTCATAAATATCTTGCGTCGGGAGGAAACCCACCCATAGATCTTTCCGGTTTGGTGATTTACCATTGCGGTCCGGTTGTTATCAAAGAGAAAGGCCAATGGAAAATTACAGCAGCCGGTCCCACCACATCCGTGCGGGAGGAACCATATCAGGCTGAAATAATATCCAAACTCCGTCCGGGAGCCATCATGGGCAAGGGTGGCATGGGAGAAAAAACCAGAAAAGCCATGTCCGAATGCGGATGCGTGTATCTACATGCTACCGGAGGAGCGGCGCAATATCTTGCGGAATGTATCGTTAAAGTCGAAGGTGTGTACCTCGAACAATTCGGACAGCCGGAGTCGATGTGGCTCCTGACTATTAAAGATTTACCGGCGCTGGTTACTATGGATTCTCATGGCAATTCTTTACATGATACTGTCCTGAACGATTCATCAAAACGGCTTGAGGGATTATTTTCACAACCTTTCAGTGTAAGAAAATGAATGGTCTGACACTTGCCGAACAATATTTTCATGAATATGGTCTACCCATGATCCTTAAGGATTTTCCATTGCATGCAGAGCGTATTGCCTGCGGGCTGGTAGGCGACGGGTCTGAATGTTTCGGCTTTGATGATGAACTTTCCCGTGACCACGATTGGGGACCCGGTTTTTGCATATGGGTAACTGACGAGGATTATGATGACATCGCCAAAGAATTAATACAAAAATATAAACAACTTCCCGAAACATTTTTAGGCTTCGGTCCCCGAAGACAAAGTGATTGGGGCAATGAAAGAATAGGTGTATTCGAGATTGGCAATTTTTACTCCCGGTATATTGGCTATAAAAGCGTTCCTCAAAATAATGAAGAATGGATGATTGTCCCCGAATCGGCGCTTGCCGCGGCAACTAACGGAAAGGTTTTCTATGATCCGTTTGGTGAATTCAGCTCGATTCGCAACCAGCTTCTGCAATTTTATCCGGATGATGTCCGACTCAAAAAGATGGCGGCGCGATGCATGACAATTGCTCAGTCCGGCCAGTATAATCTTGGACGCTGCATCAAAAGAGAAGATCAGTTTGCCATCAGATATGCCGAAACTAAATTTTGTATTGACGTTATCTCTCTTATTTTTCTTCTTAATAGGAGGTACACACCTTTTTATAAGTGGATGAGCAGAGCGCTTGTTGAGTTACCGCGGTTAGGTAAAGAAATCTTTGAAAAGATAGAAATATTAATAAAAACGTCGGACTTCCGGTTAAAGCCGGACATGGTGGAAGAGATATGTTCAATGATAATCAGTGAACTCAACGCAGAAGGTCTTACAGATTCTTCCAGCACTTTCCTGTTGGATCATGGTCCGATAATTCAGAGCAAGATAAAAGATAAAGAACTTCGTAAGCGTAACGTTTGGGTTGGATGAGGATATAAAACTGTGAAAAACGCGCTGGTCATCGGTGGCAGCTATTTTGTCGGAAGAGTTTTTGTGGAAGAATGTTCTAAGCTTCCTGGTCATAAGATCTACGTAATGAACAGGGGGAATGTGCCGCTTAATATTGAAGGTATAACAGAAATAAGATGTGACCGGCATAATACAGAGGCCATGCACGATGCCATTCCCTCTTTGATGTGGGATTGTGTTGTTGACTTTTGTGCTTACACGCCTGATGATATAACTGCCATGATTTCCATATTCCCGGCGCATGCTGTTGGCCAATATATTTTCATTAGCACAGCATCTATTTACGAGAAAACCAATGATCTGCCGATAACTGAAGAAGCTGTTAAATTATCCGGACCGCAACCGGGACCGCATGGGGATTATGCCTACAACAAGCATCTGGCCGAAGAAGAGTTAAAATGTCAATGCACAGAAAATAGCATTCCCTGGACAATTTTCCGGCCCACATTCATATATGGGAAATACAATTATGCGCCGCGTGAGAGATATTTCTTCGATCTGATTCAGCAAGGCGAAACCATCATCATTCCGGATAATGATCTTGCACTTTTTACATTTGTTTCCGTATGGGATGTGGCTCGTGCAATAACCCAATGCATAGGGAACAAAAATGCCTTTTCAAAATCATTTAATTTATCAGGGGAAGAATTGATTTCTTATCCGAGATTTGTTGATGTGCTCAGGATAATCACAGGAGAGCATATCAAGGTAGAGTATAGGAGCATTCATCAAATTGATATTCAGGGTGTTCCTTTACCGTTTCCCCTGGATGAACATCTTATTTATTCCGGAGCTCTTCTTATGAAAGAAATCGGATTTTCGTATACGCCGTTCATTGAGGGGATGAGAGCAACTTATGCATGGTACAAAGAAAAAAGGAGTGGCAGACAATGAGTTTGGCAAATGAAGATATAATAGAAAAAATACTGGCCAGGGAGCTCAAAATGTTTTTGAGCGTACCGACAATCAGGAAAAGTTCATGTCAGGACTATCCGGAGAGTTTCAAACTTCACCGTAAAGCGCAATTTTCATGCTGGTCAAGGGATACTCTGGAAAGCTATCTGTGTGATCTGGAGAAAGCAGAAGAGAATGGGATTAATCTTATGACGCATAAGTATGCGCGCATGGATAATCTAATCCCACCCTTAAGCAGTAATCCCCTGATAGATACGATTGCCCGCTATCATTGTACATGGCAACGTTCTATGATGAAAAAATATCCGGGAATAATGAGCGGAGGCCGCCCTTTGTCCAGTGCCGAAGATTCCGCCTTTTTGACTTCCTTCGAAACATACTTGAGGGGAGAACTGGAAACCTATTCCGATGCCACCCTGAAGCTTCTTAACAAAGATATCCTGACGAAGCAGGCCCAAGGCATTAATATGGCCGAGGAACTATACACATTTCTGGTTAAAGATATGGGGTATGATTCCCTTGATGAGGCCGAACAAGCATCATCTAAAACGAGAAGATGAATTGGCAGCTCAAACAACGGTGTCCAAATACCTTCTGGCAGATTGAAGCAAGAAAGAATTAAATGAGTATTCAGTCTAAACTACACCACTTTTTTCAAGGTTCTCTATGTTTTTCTTTGTCAGGTTGATTTTCTCTTTTTCACCGGCTTCATCGTAAAAGGGCATAGCGCTTTTATAGAAATCAAGCGCGGTGGTCAAATCTCCTTTCATTACTAGCAGATAAGCTATGTTGCTGTATTGATCTCCTATTCCTGATTTGTGATTTATTTCCTTATAAATTCTCATCGCGTCCTGGCAGAAAACTAACGCATTGTCGTATTGTTTGATATCGCGGTAGACAGAGCTTATATTGCCAAGCTGATCTGCTACTCCCAGTTTATTGTCAATATCCTTAAACAGATACAATGCTTTATGAAAACTATCCAACGCCTCTTCATATTTACCGCTTCTTACGCTTATCAAGCCAATATTATTCAGCACCTTTCCCTGAGCAGTCACATCATGTAAATTTTCAAATATTTTCAACAGCGATTTATATGTTTCTACAGAATTCTCCGGTTTATTTAACGAACGATAAATAGCTGCCATATAACCCAAGGCAGTTATTTCGCCATCCACATCTTCATTTTGTCTGTAAGCATCCAGGGCTTGATTAAATAAATCTAAAGACTCCTCACCCCTTCCTTCTTCATATTTCTTTTTGCCGTTTTCGAAAAGTTTATCAGCCTTTGATTTCAATTCATCTGAAGCCACTTACTCTCCTCCTTTTTGTCTTAAAAATGTATCGTGGAATTTTAGTTATATTTAATCCTAAATTTTTAAAATAAACAATAAAAATAATCAATAGAAAGTTATTTGTCCGAAATATTGGATAACATATCCTTGTATATTATATGTATATTATAAGTTTATAATACAGATCGTATCGGCTAGGTTTATTCTTGACATTCAGGTATGGCAGACTTATACTAAATATGAAAAAAGCATGATGTGTTGTATCTCCATGTTCATTCTTCTCGTAAAAATAACTTGTGCTGAATGGACACTAATTAGTCAAATATGTCCCATAAAAAGGACTACTTTCCCATGCTTTTTTAAGTGAATTAAAAATTGAGTTAAAAATCGGCTTATTCGGAAGCGTGATTCTTTTGGCATTTTTTTTGCAGATATTACATCACTTGGGACATACAGCAACAAATCACATGCAACTGCTAAAATGAGTTGTCGCTGTTAAATAATTCGTAAAATAAGGAGGAGTTCACATGGGCCAGGATTCAAAAATTCGAGTTCTTGTTGCCAAGCCGGGGTTGGACGGTCATGAGCGTGGAGCACATGTTGTGGCTTATGGACTCAGGGATGAAGGTTTTGAGGTCATTTACACAGGTCTTCGTCAGACTCCGGAACAAATCGTTTCCGCAGCCGTACAGGAAGATGTTGATGTAATTGGTCTTTCTATCCTTTCAGGAGCTCATCTATCATTAACTAAAAAAATTATGGAAGGCCTCAAAGCCAAAGGTGCAAACGACGTTTTGGTAACTGTGGGAGGTGTTATTCCTGAAGAAGACAAAAAAACTCTGGAAGAGATGGGTGTAGCAGGCGTTTTCACTTCAGGTTCTAAAATCAAGGATATTGCGGCATTGATCCGTACAAAGCTCGGGAAAAATGCCTAACTACTTAAGGAAGAGACATGAAGAAGAATAGTAAGGAAGAAATTAAAGAGGCTTTAAAGAAATGGGAGGATGAGATTCTTAACCCGCGTGTAAAAAAGTTTAACCTGGACAAGAGCCCTACAAGCTTCTATACCCCCCTTTCTTGGGATAATTCACACTTTCTGGAAAAAGTCGGGTTTCCCGGTCAGTTTCCCTTTACTGCAGGAAATAATCCCTTCGATTTCTGGAGAGCATATGCAAATTTTGCTGCAAAAGCTGGTTTTAGGTCGGATTGGGGCGGTAGTGGCAAATCAGGAAAATACGGCGGATTCGGCACTCCTGCCGATTATCGCGACTATCTCTTTAAAATGCAGTCTATGGGACGTTATGGTGGTCCCAACATCGCTTTTGATCTGGCGACGCAGTGCGGATATGATTCAGACAGCTCTTTTGCCGAAGGCGAAGTAGGCCGGGTGGGAGTTGCCGTAGATTCTATGCAAGACTTTGCCGTCATCTACGAGGCATATACCGGGAATCTCGAAATTGACAAAGTGCCGTCCAACTTCACCATCAATGCGCCGGCGGCGGTTATAATAGCAATGTATGCCTGTCTGGCCAAGAAAAGGGGCATTCCTCTGAATAAATTAGAGGGGACGCCTCAGAATGATATTTTAAAGGAATTTATAGCTCGCGGAACATACATTTATCCGCCGGCGCCTTCCCTGAGATTGTTCCGTGATACATGCGTATTTTGCTGCAAAAATATGCCTGCGCTTAATATAAATTCAATAGGCGGTTATCATATCAGAGAAGCCGGGGCGACACGTGTTCAGGATCTGGCATTTTCGATGGCTAATGGCATTGCTTATATAGAGGCCGGATTGGAAGGAGGTCTTGAAGTAGATGAATTTGTGCCTGCCTTTACTTTCAATGCCTTCGGCGGCAGCATGGAAATCTATCAGGAAATTGCATTTCAAAGGGCTGCCCGCAGAGTGTGGGCCCATATACTAAGGGACCGCTTCCATGCAAAAAATCCCAAGAGTATGCAAATCCGTCAGCCTATCACGGCGCACATCGGCTGCTCCAGCGCCACTCTTCAGCGGCCTCTCAACAACCTGGCACGTGCTGTTGTCGGTGGAATAGCTGCAGGAATGTCGGGAGGTATTGCCGGTGCATTCCCGCCGTTTGACGAACCGTTGGGTCTTGGTCACTCCCAGGAGGCAACTCAATTACAACAAGATGCCTCCAGAATTTTGATCTACGAAGCTAAAGTAACCGACATATGCGATCCATGGGCCGGATCATACTTCATGGAATCGCTGACTGATGAAATCGAGAAAGATGCACTGGCCGAGTTGGAGAAGATTGAAAAAATGGGCGGTGCGGTTGCCGCTATTGAGAATGGATATATGCCGAGGGCAGTAGCCAAGAGCGCTTATGATCGCCAGAAAAAAATAGAGAATCAGGAAGAACTGGTGGTAGGCGTTAATTGTTTCACCGGCGAGCATGAAATTGATGTGTCCATTAACCGGGTTGTGGAAGCAACCTACGATCCCGAGCTCATGAAGACGGCAGAAGAACGCCAGAAGGCAAATCTTGCCCGGTTAAAACGAGAACGCAATGGCACGGCTGTTGTAAGTTCTCTTAGAAGCTTGAAAGTTCAGGCTGAAGATAAAGATAAGAATCTTATGCCTGCGATATGTGAGTGTGTGGAAAACGATGCAACTCTTCAGGAAATTTGTGATGTGTTGCGCGAAGTTTTCGGAGAAGCACAGCCGATGAAGCTGTAGTAAATGGGAGATTGTTTTTTTTGCGCTTTTCCGGCAGAAAATGAATTCGTTAAGATAGTTAGCGGGGTTAAGAGGAAGGTTTTTTACATTGGAAGAAAAGCTCGCATTAATGATTGAAGCCGCCAGGAAAAGCAATGAAAGAGCTTTGGCCAAGCTTATTTCGCATGTTGAAGACCGGAAACCGGGCTGGAAAGATATAATGAAAGCCATCTATGCGGAAACGGGACGGACCTGCGTAATAGGAGTTACAGGTTCTCCGGGATCCGGTAAGAGTTCTTTGGTGAGTGAGTTTGCCAAGCAGTTGGGAGATATGGGATACGCCATCGGCATTATTGCGGTGGATCCGTCAAGTCCTTTTTCCGGTGGAGCAGTACTGGGCGATCGTATCAGGATGCGCGACATAAGTACATATAAGAACATTTTTATCAGGTCTATGGCCACCCGTGGTATGCTGGGAGGTCTATGTCAGGCGGCCCGTGATGTTGTAAGAATAATGGATTTTGCGGGCAGAGATATTGTTATCATTGAGACGGTCGGCGTAGGTCAGGATGAAATTGAAGTCGTCAGCGCATCCGACTATGTAGTACTCGTGACGTACCCGGGAGGAGGCGACAGTGTTCAGGCCATTAAAGCGGGTGTTATGGAAATTGCCGATATATTCGTGGTGAATAAATGCGACAGGGATGGCGCTGATGTTATAGTATCAGAAATTTCTGCCATGCTTGATCTTTCTACAGAGACGGTTGAAAAAATTCCTCCGGTAATCAAAACATCTACCTTTACCAAGGAAGGTATTGATAAGTTTATGGAGATACTTTCCGAGTTTATTCAAAAGAAAGAGAAAGGTTTACATTTTCAGGAAGAGCATGTCCGCCAGGAAGTTATGAGTATCCTGGAGACAGAAATGGTGAGTCTTATTAAAGAGAAGATTTCGAGTGATGGGAATATGGAAAAGGAACTTAAACTCATACTTTCCGGCAAAAGCGATCCTTACAGTGTCGCAGACGAGTTAATAAAACGGGTCGCCGGCATTTAAGAACCCTAAACAAAAAAGGAAAGGAGGACTTTCAATGAGTGGAAATGGCGCAGGCTTTACCGCAAAACTCGCTTCATTTATTGTTAATACTAATGAGCAGAATATCCCCGAGTGGGCATATGAGCATGCAAAAGTGGCTTTTATGGACTGGCTCGCTGTTACGATTGCGGGCAAAGATGATCCTCTGGTAAAAATACTTATCGACTATACGGAGATGATGGGAGGCAAAAAACAGGCAACCATCATCGGATATAATATGAAAAAGGACGTGAGCAGCGCCACCCTCATCAATGGTTCGGCCTCTCATACCCTCGATTACGACGATACTTTGGTTTCCTTCTTCGGACATCCTTCTGTAACTATCTTCCCTTCGCTTTTGGCGCTTTCCGAATGGCGGGGTAAGTCCGGGAAAGATTTTCTTACCGCTTATATTATTGGTCTTCAGGTCGGAGGAACCATTGGCGCTTGCGCGAGTCTTGACCATTATATGGGAGGGTGGCATGCCACATCAACTTTGGGACATCTGGCTTCTGCTGCAGCATGTTCGCGCTTATTGGGTCTGTCCGAAAAGCAAACCACCTATGCTTTGGGTATCGGCGGAACCCAGTCATCGGGTCTAAAGCGGGTGTTCGGGACCATGTGCAAGCCGTTCCATGCAGGCCGTTCTTCCCAGGCCGGGCTTTTGGCGGCTCTTCTGGCGGAAAAGGGCTTCACCAGCGCTGAAGATATTCTGGAAGGTCCACAGGGTTTTTTCGAGGCGCTAAAGGGAAAGGTGAATGATGATATCGTAAATATGCTGGGTTTGGGCTGGGACGTACAGAACCTCAACCAGAAATACCATGCTTCCTGCCATGCGACGCATTCGCCGTTGGAAGCCGCTTTGTCGATAATAAAAGGAGAAAACATCAAACTTGATGATATTAAAAGCATCACTATTCATGCATCTACATTAGCTCTTCAGGCTGCAGGCAAGACCGAGCCGGCCACAGGTTTGGAAGGAAAATTCAGCATTCCCTACTGTGTGGCAAACGCCCTGCTCAGGGAAGAAACAGGTATGCAGGCCTTCACTGATGAGAAGGTAAATGACCCTGCTGTACGGGCTCTTATGAAAAAGATCAATGTAATTAACGATCCTAAAATACAGGCTTTGGAATCGGAGGTAGAAATGGAGACCAATGATGGAAAAAACTTCCAGGCTTTTTCCGACATTCTTCAGCAGGTTCCGCCTTTGGAAATTAAGAAAGAACGCATAGCCGGCAAGTTCCTCGATTTGTGTGAACCTGTATGGGGGGAAAAGAAATCCCTTGCTCTGAAGAAAAAAGTCGAGACCATGGATACACTTAAGAACATGAAGAGTATGACCAGGGTTCTCTTATGATTATTTGTAAGAGATAAAATACTTTATTTTCGTAGATCGTCAGGATCCAGGGAGGATAGTATAAATGAAAGAGAAAGTACTGATTACCGATATTGCCAAGTTTTCCGTGAATGACGGTCCCGGATTCAGAACTAATGTGTTCCTTAAGGGGTGTCCATTAAGGTGTGAGTGGTGTCATAATCCCGAAACCATTCCTGCTTATCCGGAGGTTTACTGGAAGAAGAGGCTTTGTGTTCAATGCGGCGCCTGTATGGAAGCTTGCCCCAGGGATGCGATTAATCCTCCCATAGAACCGGAAATTGCCAACATTGAAGGGTCAACTTATCACAAAATAGACCGTGCGAAATGCGATAATTGCCTGAAGTGTATTGATGCCTGTAAGTATGATGCCCTTGAG
Source organism: Smithella sp. M82 (assembly GCA_001683985.1). Classification (GTDB taxonomy): domain Bacteria; phylum Desulfobacterota; class Syntrophia; order Syntrophales; family Smithellaceae; genus Smithella. Next base: position 1,247 of record MAEO01000113.1, on the reverse strand, counting down.
TTAGTGGGGAAACCCATGAGTGTATCCGAGGTTATGGACGTGGTAGAACAGGATAGACCCTTTTACAACACCTCTGGTGGAGGTATGACGTTAAGCGGTGGCGAACCTACCATGCATCCTGCTTTTTCGCTGGAATTGCTTAAAGAAGCAAAAAGGCGCGTTATTCACACCTGTGTGGATACTAATGGTTATTGTAACTTCAGTATCCTGGAGGAGATGGCAGAATATACAGATATATTTCTTTTTGATTTGAAGCATCTTGACTCGGCAAAACACCTCGAAAAAACAGGGGTAAAAAATGAACTTATTCTGAAAAATCTGGAGTTGCTGTGTAAGAAAGATTCTGATATTGGCATATGGGTAAGAATACCGGTTATACCAGGCTTTAATGACGACATTGATTTTCACACAAAAGCCTCCGCTTATCTTGCCTCGCTCACTGGGAATGGGACTATAGGGAATATAAAGCGTGTAGATTTGGTTCCCTTCCACAACTATTGCATGGATAAGTATAACTGGTTGGGCAGAAAGTGGTCGTACAGCGAAATAGATGCCGTCAATCCCTCGTTTCTTGATATCCATGCAGACCTTTATCGCCGGCATGGTCTAATAACTACGGTGGGCGGATCCGGGTTTGAAGAGATAGACACGGCAAAAACATTACGGAATAGTTAAAGTTGTAAATGCTCTGAAGAAGAATAAAGAGAAATATAAGAAGTTTAATGTAATATAGCAGGTGTAGTAACAATTAAAATTAAAAAAGTTAATATTTGAAGGAGGTGATATTTAATGCCGTTATGCAAGGAATGTAAGAAGTTCTTTCCCATCAAGGAAGATCCGAACAAGGGGGACTGCGTTCAGAGAGCGGTTGATCCGCGACAGGCCTACTACAAGGCAAAACCGGTAATGGCCAATATGGATGCGAGTTCGTGCTCTTCATTTGAGAAGAGATAATAAGATCATTTGCTTACCCGTATTTAAAGGGGAGTCAGCTGAAAAGCCAAAAGGTTAAGAAAGGAGAAAGTTTTATGGCAGAACCAGCAAAAAATGCCAGTATTCAAGATCTGGAAAAGAAACAAGAATGGTGGTGGGCCGCCGAGAAAAAGCGGTCGAAGAGATTGGATTATCTCCGAAAAGCCATCTGGAAGAAAGGAGCGGTCGGCGGACTTTATCCGGCCGGATTGCAGGTTGATATGGAGCAGGCTAAATTGCATACACAGGCATCGCGTGATATGGAGACTTCACCC
>MAEO01000112.1 GCA_001683985.1 Smithella sp. M82 | reverse complement strand
ATGGTTCACATCAGCAGACCGACGATTTACAAATGGATAGAGAAAACCTTGGCCATGGGAATTGAAGAGGGACTGAAAGACAAGTACCATCGGCCTAAGGAGCCGGTAATTACAGAAGAAGCAAAGGCGTGGGTCATCAATCTTGCCTGCCAGAAACCGACAGAGTACGGCTATGCTGCGGAGATGTGGACGCGAAGCGCTTTGGCAGCTCATGCAAGGAAATATGCTCCGGAAGCCGGGCATGATTGTTTGAAGAAAGCGGGGAAGGCGACCATTCAAAGAATCCTGAATGAACATCCGCTTCGTCCTCATAAAATGGCCTATTATGAGGAGCGACGCGATCCTGAATTGGAGCAGAAAATGGCGGAGGTGTTGTGCGTATACAAGGAGATCAACCTTCAAAACGAAGCTGATAAAGCGGAGGGCGCTGCACCGGTGATAACGGTATCGGTGGATGAGAAACCTGGGGTGCAGGCCATCCGGAATATTGCCCCGGATATCATGCCTGAAC
>MAEO01000011.1 GCA_001683985.1 Smithella sp. M82 | reverse complement strand
GTAAAGCGGCGCATTCGGGGAATGCGCCCTACTCTGTCCCTGATCAGCTCAATCCAACTCCTCAAGCCTGGGCAAATTCACCCTTAGTGAATGTCCCGTGTTAATTTCTTCAACTACTGCAGAAGGAACAAACACCTGGTTTGCCAGTTTCGGTATGATACGGATTAATTGCAATTGATAGAGGTATTGGATCGGTGAAGTATCGCAAATAAGGTCACGCAAGCCGGGTCTCCCGTGCCAATTCATCCTCACTTAATCGGAAGGTGTCCACGCCGTAATCCGCAAGGCGTGAAAGGAAGACAATGCGGGGGATGCCGGCCAAACGAGCTGCTACTCCTGATGAGAGCCGTCCGAGTTCATAAAGCTTCATTGCGGCAGCCATTCGCACGGTTGCACCTGCTTCATCCAAGGGTAAATTTAGCCCCACCAAAGCATCGCCTGGTATCTCGAAAGTAATCTGTCGCATATGCACCTCTTTTGTACTCCCGGAAATTAAGCAATTTCCTGCTTCCGGATAAGTCTTTTCTTTTGTATTTTCAATAAGATTATTATAAATCAAAATTAGTAATGCGGTCAATCAGCAACCTGACGCCCCTGCGGACATTTTTATGATTGTGCTTCACCTAGTTCATGGCTCAGCAGAGATTGCAGAAGGAAACGCTTTGCCCGTGTCCTCATATAATTCCATCACTGCATTAATAGCGTCCCTGACAACCTTAATCAAGATGTTTAAGGTCGTCAATCCCGGTTATTAATTCTGGAAGAACAGGAGGGGTGGGGTGGTCCCCTCGTTAGACAGCTCCGCCCTCTGGATTACAAAAGCGCTCCAGGAAGAGGAAAAAAAGATGGGGCAAACACACTACCGGACGGAGAAAAACCCGTCTGTATTCTGAGAGATAACTCTTGCCGCGGCGTCGTTTTGCTCAAGCCGGCGCAGATCGTCCTTCAGGCGCTCGTATTCTTCGGACTTCTTCTTCAGGAAACGGATGGTCATCCGCGCCCGCTCCTCGATCCCAGCGGGCGTGAGGTGGTAGATGTAGACGGCCTTGTGATCGGATGTGAGGAAATTCTCGGTCTTGATCATCCCCTTTTCGATCATCGCCCGGAGCAGATAATTGACCTTTAATTGACCTTTGCGAGGCTTACGCCGGCAAGCGCGGACATCTGCCTTTGCGTCGCGCGGGGGTTCGCGGATATCTCCCGCAGGATAACGAGCGTCTCGTCGTTTTCAATTTTCGGATGCATGGGTGAGGCCATTGGATGCCCTAGTTTGTTTTTTGAACGAATGTGCTTTTACACGCATCACCCGCCCTTTGTCAAGCAAAATGTTTGGGGGTCAGGTCTTGCAAATTAGCGTTTTGGGCCCGCGGTCAGGGCTCTGTTCTACGTTCTGGATGTAGGGATTGTTCCCCGAATAATCCGTAAAGCTATGTTCTGGGTGTAGGGATTGTTCCCCGAATAATCCGTAAAGCTATGTTAAAAAGAAACAGTGTGTAGGGACCGTTCCCCGAACGATCCCTAAAGCGGTGTAGGGATTGTTCCCTGAACAATCCGTAAAGCGGCGCATTCGGGGAATGCGCCCTACTCTGTCCCTCTCAGGATTGGGGACGCCCCTAAAATACTAAGTTTCTATTTATTCCAGTAACTGATAACCGTTTTCTTGTGCAATAATTTTGCCCC
>MAEO01000111.1 GCA_001683985.1 Smithella sp. M82 | reverse complement strand
AGTGTGTTTTTAAGTGACGCTGTGTGAAAGTAATATAAGACTTAATTTATTGAATGTCAAGAAGAAAATGACGTTTTGTGGTATTAAGTGAAAGCAGAAAAAACGGACTCTGACTCCGTGAATCAAGGTTCGAATCCTTGTTCCCCAGCCATTTCTTAATTTCTAAAAACATCTTCTGGCTATTCAATAGCCGGTTATTTTTTGTCACCTCCGGCAATCTTAGTCCATGAATCCCGTAGTGATACAATTCTGTTGAAAACAGGTTTTCCTTCTTTTGAATCCTTCGCATCTACGCAGAAATACCCAAGTCTTTCAAACTGAAACTGACTTCCCGGTTCGACATTTTTCAGATTATGTTCGGCATAGCAGTTGGTTAGAATTTCCAGGGAATTCGGATTCAGATATTTTAAAAAGTCTTCTTCGCTTCCCGGATTTTCAATATTGAATAAACGGTCGTACAAGCGTACTTCGGCGGGAATACAGTGTTCGGCTGATATCCAGTGAATGACACCCGGTATCTTGCGTCCGTCAGCCGGCGGACCGTTGAGAGTTGCCGGATCATAACTGCAATGCAATTCTATGACATCGCCGGTTTTATCGTCTTTAATCATGCTTTCGAATTTAATGATATAAGCGTTTCTTAAGCGCACTTCTCGTCCGGGACCAAGCCGATGATATTTTTTCGGTGGATTTTCCATAAAGTCTTCTTGTTCAATGTATAGAACTTTGGAGAAAGGAATCTTTCGCGTGCCCATTTCCGGTTTTTGAGGATGATTGGCACAATCAATTTGTTCAATCTGATTTTCAGGGTAGTTGTCAATGACTACACGTAAGGGATGTAAAACACACATTGCTCTGGGAGCGTGCTCGTTGAGGTCTTCGCGGACACAGTACTCCAATAAGGCTACATCAATAAGGTTGTCGTTTTTGGCAACACCAATCTGGGTGCAGAAATTCCGAATAGCTTCCGGAGAGTAGCCGCGGCGGCGCATTCCCGAAACGGTAGGCATACGCGGGTCGTCCCATCCTTTCACATAGCTTTTTTCTACCAGTTCGATAAGCCTACGTTTGCTGAGAACTGTGTAGCTTAAATTGAGACGGGCAAATTCAATTTGTCGCGGACGATTGCCGGTAATGAGTCGCTCAATTATCCAGTCGTAGAGAGGACGATTATTTTCGAACTCAAGAGTGCAGATAGAATGCGTGATATTTTCTAAAGCGTCGGAAAGGCAATGGGCAAAGTCGTACATGGGATATATGATCCATTGTGTACCCGTGCGGTAATGGGGCTCGCGTTTGATGCGGTAGATTACGGGATCGCGCATGACAATGTTTGGAGAGGCCATGTCAATCTTGGCGCGCAGAACATGATCTCCATCGGCGAATTCGCCTGCGCGCATTCGTTGAAACAATTCCAGATTTTCTTCCACGGAACGGTTGCGGTATGGGCTGTCTTTACCCGGTTCGGTAAAAGTGCCTCGATATTCTCTGATTTCATCAGGGCTCAAGCTGCATACATAGGCATTGCCGGACTTGATGAGTTCAACGGCAAATTGATAAAGTTTTTCGAAATAGTCAGAGGCGAAATAAAGACGATCTTCCCAGTCAAACCCCAGCCAATGAATGTCACGTATAATTGATTCCACATATTCCATGGATTCTCCTGCCGGGTCGGTATCATCCAGCCTGAGATTACAGGTACCCTTGTATTGTGCGGCAATGCCGAAATTAAGACATACGGACTTGGCGTGTCCGATATGTATATAACCGTTCGGTTCCGGAGGGAAACGTGTGGCGACACGTCCGTCATTTTTGTTGATTTTTAAATCGTTGTCAATTATATCGCGGATAAAATCGGAGGGATTTGAGTCTGCAGCTTTCGTCATTGGTGAATTAAAACTCCTTCAGTTCCATAAAAAATACGTGAAGAAGCTTACAATATTTATAAAAATACATCAATAGTGAAACGTAAGTAATGCTTACAGAATTTATATTCGGATCGATTCGCGTTATTTCAGCTAAATTGATGATTCCTAATTATAAATTCAATAGAGTTTAAAAGCTTCTGTCCCAAATAGCGTGAAACAATGGACAATCTCAAAGCTTTTTCAAACGTTTTTTCAGCTCCGGCAAAGCCGCGTCGTTTTGCTTTTTAATTGCTTCCGCCTGGCTTTCGGAGCAACCCAAGAGTTCCTTTAGAACAGTTTCTGTATGTTGTCCGGGGTCAGCTTTGTCCACAAGCAATGATATCATAAGGGCGATTGCAGCATAGGAATTTCAGGTATGTATGTCAGGGAAATATTAATTGCTGAATTAATGAGAAGTAATACTTAACAGGATTTTATTAAATGGAGAATTTGTAATTTTTATCATTGAAAAGCCGCAGACAGGCATCTACTGCCTTTGGATTATAGAGGATACCCCTGTTTTTTGTAATTTCGTTTAATGCTATATTAATGCCGAAAGCAGGACGGTAAGGCCTGTGTGAAGAAATAGCTTCCACCACATCGGCTACAGCTAAAATCTGCGCGCCCAGAAGGATTTCATCTCCTTTTAATCCGTAGGGATAGCCTGATCCGTTTATTCGTTCGTGATGCTGCAAAATAATTTCGGCAACGGGCCAGAGAAAATTTATATCTTTTAAAATATTATAACCGGATTGAGAATGTGTTTTAATTAGATTGAATTCCAGTTCGGTAAGTTTTGTCGGTTTGGAAAGAATTTCGGAAGGAATGGATATCTTGCCGATGTCATGAATCGTACTGGCCATACGGATACCGTCGACTTGATCGCTTGAAAGATTCATTTCCGAAGCAATAGCTCTGGCCAGATCAGCCACTCTTCGCTGGTGACCTGCCGTATAAGGATCTCTTGTTTCAACGGTTACAGCCATGGCATTGATGGTGGCACCCAAAGACCTGCGCAAGCGCTCAATATTCTCCTGACGTTCAGTTTCTATCCTTTTCTTGTCTGTAATGTCCTGATCTATTCCTTGATAGTAAAGTATTTTCCCCTGGTTGTCACGCACAGCGTGCATATTAATAGATACCCAGATTTTGCTTCCGTCTTTTCGATAGAACTCCGCCTCATAACCTTTTACCGAACCTTCTTTCTTAATAGTCTGAAGTATTTTTGTACGGTCTTCCGGATTTACGTAGATTTGATGAGCAATGTCGCTAATATTCTTTAGGACTTCTTCCGGCGAGTCGTAACCCAGTATATCGGCAAAAGCCTGATTTACGGTAATATGCCGACCCTCAGCAGTTGACTGAAAAATTCCTTCATGCACATTTTCAATAAGTTGCCTATATTTTGCTTCGCTTTTCTGCAAAGCCTCCTCCGTCTTCTTGCGTTCGGTAATATCGCGTACAATTCCTCTGAATCCCGATGCTTTGCCTGATGAATCTTTAAGCAGCGAGACAGATATTTCAATGTGTCTCTTAGTTCCGTCTTTTCTGATAATCTGCCAATCGAATTCTTTTGTGGGCTGACCTGTCTTATAAACTTGGTTAAAAACTTGGAAAAATTTTTTTGCGCCTTCTTTATCAGTGTATTGCCGATTGTTCATGCCCATCATTTCTTCCTTGGGATAACCAAGGATACGGCTTAATGAACTGTTGAAAAATGTAAAATTGCCGGCAAGGTCAACCTCGTAGTAACCGTCTTCGATATTTTCCAGAATATTACGATATTTCTCCTCGCTTTCGAATAATGCTTGTTCCATTTGTTTTCGTTTGCTTCTTGAGTCGGCTTCTTCCAGTTCCCTGGCTACGGCCGGACAGAGACGCGACATGTTGTCTTTCATGATATAATCTTGTGCGCCCAGGAGTATGCATTCCGCGGCAGTTTCTTCGCCGATCTTGCCGGAGATAATGAGAATGGGAATATCGATTTTTGTTTCTTTTAATAAGGCAATGGCTGAAGGCGCGCTGAAATGCGGCATTTTGTAATCACAGAGAATAATATCCCATTGTTTCTCTTTGAGTGTTTCTCTCATTTCAGAGGCGGTTTCAACTCGCTCGTATACCGGATTAAATCCGCCTTTTTTCAGCTCTCGGATCATCAGTAACAGATCATCTTCCGAATCTTCGACAATTAATATCCGGAGAGATTTGTGATTGTTGATTGTAGATTTCATATCCTCTGCCACAGTCCAAATCCTTATTATTTGGTGCAATATGAATTAATAACAGCAAGGTTAATAAACGTGATATTTAGTAGAAAAATGGTTTCAGTTTATTAATGTTGTATTTATACATTTGAAATTTTTAAAGTCAACACTAATGTTATTAAGGAATTACTATTTTCAAAGCGGAATGTCGTAAAAACATAGCGGTAATTCCAAAAGTAAAAATCATCAAAAAGGTAAGTTTATAGAATTTCTTCTTATTCAAAACTATAACGTTTTCAGCAACCCTATTAGTTCCTCATTTTCCGGTATATCCATCATCGAATGGCCGTAATGCATGAAGCGAACCTTGCCCGATTTATCGATGATGACCTGCGCGGGCATTCGGCCTAATTTGAAAATTTTTACCTCCTGACCGTACAACTTCAGAACCCTGTGCTCCGGGTCGGGTAAGCCGATGAACGGCAACATTTCTTTCTCCCGGTATTCTTTGAAAGCCTCGGCATTTTCCGGACCGGCAACCATAATTTCCGTATCGAGCTTGAGAATTTTTCATAATCCTGGCGCAACTGCGCCATATGCGCGCGGCAGAACGGTCAAAAAAATCCGCGGTTGAAAACCACCATCACGTTCTTTTTGTTAATGTAGTCGGAAAGCGAAACGCTTTTGCCGTTGAAATCGTTCAGTGTAAAATCCGGCGACTGAACATTTAATTCAACCTTGGACATAATCTTGTCCTCCTAAAAAATTTTCCAAGGCGGGAAATCCGGCCATGGCGCATTTTTAAGGTATTCTTGGGCGGCAAATGTCATGAATAAAGCCTCGATCTCATGTGCCGATTTATTGCCGTCCCTGAATTATTTTCGCACATTTTCAGGAAGAACCACCTTTTCCCCGCTGCTTTTTTGATTCGTTTTTGTTTTCAACCTGCCATAGTAGGCGCTGTTTGAAAGATAGATTGCGGCAAGCGGATTGTGGCCAAGAACCCTGTCCTTAACCGCCAGAACCGTGCACGGTGCGTTGCAGTATTTGAAAAACAGGCTGTCATGTCCCACGCAGAGTCCCAGCAATATCGCCAGATCAACACCCTCTTTGTTTAAAACCTCAGCCTGCGTTATGGGATTGCACATGGTCTCCATCAGCTCAGTCCCCATGATCTTCTCCTTTCCCTTTAATCCGATATGCTCCTTAGGGACCTGCCCGACCTTGCAGCAAACGGAGACCACACTAAAACCCTTTGCCTCCAGGATATCAGCGGTTATTTTTGCTTCATTTTTCAGGCCGACACAAAAAGCGATTCCGAGTTTCTGATAATTACACTTCCCCGCAAATTGTATGATTTCTTCAAGCCGGGGAATCTTTGTTCTTATCCCTTCGGGTGTCAGCTCGTAGCATTCGGCTTCCTGGATGGAAGCCAGTCTGGCAAATTCCCTGATTTCCGTCCTGTTATATTCGGCATTGGCTTTTTTTATGGTATCCGGCTGACGGCGCATTGGACAGTAAGGTGGCGCGTTTTCAACCGGTGGTAACGGATCATCCGCTTTCATCAGAGGATAACAAATTCTATTATCACACTTTACACACATACTATTAAACTCTTTTTTTGATGTATTCATAATAATATCCTTTTTATGTCATCAATAAATGATTGGATTTCATAATTGCCAACGTTTGGTACTTATCTATAGCTTGGTCTCGAGCCCATTCTGCTGCGGACGCGGGATCATTATCCTCAGTTCCATGGAAGTTTATTATATAATTGCGTTTGCATATTGCTTTACCTGATATGTTGAGAATAGAGAACCATAGCGTTTTATTTTTCAAGAAAAGGAGAATTGCGTCAAATATACCTGTAATATTCTAAATTTCAAATCGTTTTTTTATAAAAGATAGATTGCCGCCCCGGATTAAAGTCCGGGGCAGGCTCCGCGCAAGGTGCCGTTCGTAATAGCACGGAGAAGATGAAAAATTTTCATCCTCCTTTCAATTTCCTCCCATCAAGGGAGGAAAGATGCCGGATTCCCTCGGTACCCGACATGCGCCGGGCAAGTGTGCCAGGCTTCGCTGCCGGTGTGACGAGTGTGGATGGCTTGCACAAAAGAAGGAAATATTTCATCAAAAAAACATAACTGCTTCAAGATTCTCGGGGAGAACTGTACCACTGAAAAACTTTCCACAATGGACGCATTTGATCATCTCAAGATACTGGAGTTGGTTGGCATTACGTTACATTATCGTATTGCATGGATGAATCAGGTGCCGGAAACAGCCAAGGAAGTCGAATTCATTGAGACTGTCATCGTGAGGAATCGCGGTATGGCAAATGGCAGAATATTCCCGACTGTTGAAGAAGCCAAGCGTTGGTTACAGGGTAAAGAAAATGAATGATGTAATGTCCTTGCGAATGAGAGTTGACCTTAGCAATCTCATTCATCACGCGCATGGTGATAACTATCGGTCAAATTATCATGATATTAAGTATTTCTTAAGTAATACCTGATGAAAATATAATTGATTTTCGTTCAATATTATCGTAAAGAATAGTGCATTCCATGAACAACTTTTGAAAATGAAGGAATTCTTGAACTTGTTCTTACCGGAGAAGCAACACAAAATAATGTGAAAAAAATACAGGATGAAGTGATTTCCATAGTTGCGTTATCGAAGTTTACTGGTATGTTAGTGAATGTCAGAGGAATTAAAGGGCGTCTCGGATATACGGAAGCTTATTTTCGCGTTAGAATTATCCTCCTGATACGCCTAGAATAGCTGTGGCTATTGTTGATCTTGCAGAAAATGCAGACCATGAATCATTTCATGAAATCACAGCAGTTAATGCGGGCCTTCAGTATAAGTGGTTCACCGATATTGATGAAGCCAGTGGCCGGCTCAAAACCAGGCAGGAATAAATGAACAATAAGATTATCAAATCGACACCTTTCGGTTCTGTCTGTATTGTCTGGTCAGGATCGAAAGATAGACCGCTGATTGTTAATATTTTGCTTTCCAGACCGGGTATTTCTGCAGAAAATCGGGCAGCCAAAACGTTTCCGGATTTGCGATTATCTTCATGCCCGGAAATTGACAGAACAGCTTCTTCCATTCAGGCTTATCTGGAAGGAGAAAATATTAAATTTTCTCTGAATCTAGTAAATCTATCTCAGTGTACAAAATTTCAGCAGTCAGTCTTACGCGCGCAACATGCGATTCCACGCGGGATTGTAAGCACTTACGGCCTCATTGCTGAGCATGTTGGCGTGCATGGAGGAGCACGGGCGGTCGGTAATGTTATGGCCGGAAATCCTTTCCCTCTCATCATACCCTGCCATCGGACAATCCTTTCCAACTTTCATCTCGGCGGTTTTCAGAGCGGAGCGAAATTTAAAAGAACTTTGCTTACAAATGAAGGAATAATTTTTGATGAAAATGAAAAAGTTGTTTGCAGACAGTTACATTATGCTCCAATGTAACGATGTGTTTCCTCATGTATCCCAACCAAAACATTCTTGACATAAAAGTCCGAAATTCGTATTTCTTATGAAACCCACATGACGGTATCCGTCACAAAGGAGCATGAAAATCTCCCCTAACCCCTCTTTGCCGAAGAGGGGAACTTCCCCCTTTAGAAAAGGGGGATTGAGGGGGATTTGATGAGGATAGTTTTAAATAACAATATAAACAATAACTTAGATGTGTATTTTCAGAGGAAAGACAGGTTCTTATTGAATAAGTCTTATTGAAATAAATCCTCAAATCAAGGAAGTTAGAGCAAAGGGGAAAGAAAACGATCTTGTCGAAACCAATCTGGAAAACCAATACCGACGGGAGATGACTTGGCAAGAGTTTGATGATAAGGCCAATCGGCTGGCTAATTTTCTGCTGGGCAAAGGTTTAACAAAAGGTCACAAAGTCGGTATTCTGAAAACAGGAGCACTGGCGGTACCTCTTAACTACCGATATACCGAGGATGAAATCAAATATTGTCTTGATCTGGCCGAATGCGATGCTTTGATTTTCGGGCCGGAATTTACAGGGAGAATTGACGCGATTAAGAATAAGATTCCAAAAGTAAAAATACGGCTTTTCCTGGGGCAGGAATGTCCTGCCTTTGCCGAAAGTTATTATGCGCTTACCGTTTGCTGTTCCTCTGTCGCCCCCGAAATCAAACTTTCCGACGATGATGACGCTGCCATTTACTTTTCTTCGGGGACGACAGGTTTTCCTGAAGCGATTCTTCCTTAAGTTTCTTGTCACTTCGACCAGAGGCGAGAGTTCGGCGGGAACCCCGGCGTATGTCGGGGAATGCTCGGGGGGAGGGGGAAGTCTTGATGCTTGTATTTTTAGATTCCTCATCCCGAAAGGTCGGGATTCGGAATGACATTTATATATATTATTTTGTATGGAGGGGAATAATATGACGCACGAGGATAGAGGAAAATATTTTAAGAAACATGCCCAGAATATCGAAATAAACGAAGATTTGAAAAACGAAATAATTGAACAGGCAAAGAATAAGAGTATTTCATGCAAAAAAGCTGAAGAGATTGCCGGCGAACTCGGGTGTTCACTGGAAGAAACGGGCAGGACAATCGACGTTCTTAATATTAAAATAACCAAATGTCAGATGGGACTTTTTGGTTATGGCGAGACGTCAAAAATTGTCCAGCCGGCAAAAGAAGTTACTGCGGAGGAGAAGGAAAAGATTACAACGGCGCTAAAAGATGGAAGTCTTCCTTGTGAAGCCGCATGGAAAATTGCTTCGGAATTAAACATCCCCCGCATGAAAGTTTGTGCAGATTGCGAAGCTATGCAGATAAAGATAAAACCGTGCCAGCTTGGCGCCTTTTAATACCAATCGCCTTCTTCGGTTAACTTTGTTGTCTTCGTTGTCGGCATCTTGTCCGGCGTATGCCGGGACCTCGACGTATTACCATATCCGCCTGCGGAGCCTCCTCTTTGACGCCTCGTTATCCTTTGACCGGGTGCGCAACCGAAGGGAGCGCAATAAAAAACAACCTTTACATTACCGGGAAGTGACGCCTATCAGGCGGCAGCTTCTATGCAACTTGATATCGTCTGCTATAATTATTCAAAAAAATAAATTCAGGTAGCTATTAATAATTTTAATCATCAAGTCGGCATTTTTACGTGTACCGCTAATGATTTCCTCCATGGTTAAAGGTTTTTTCAAAAGCCCGTTGCCGAAATTATCTATTGAGCAGGCAGCGGCGTAAGGCAAATCCAATTCCAGTGCGATTACTGCTTCATTGGCCATAGTCATACCGACTATATCGGCATAATTAGCCATCATTTTAATCTCCGCTTTTGTTTCCAGCCGGGGACCCTGTGTTTGCCAGTAAATTCCTTTCCTGACAACTTTGATTTTGTTGCTTATTGCCGCTTTGATAAGTTTTTGTCGTACTTTTTCGTTTAGTGACGGAGTAATATGAATAGCTTTGTTTTTATGAATTGTCGGAGTGGCCGTCAACGTAATAAAATCGTCGGGAATAACTATCATTCCCGGACATAAATCTTTTTTTAATGAACCTGTGGAATTGATGCTGACTATTTCAGTTATACCTAGATCTTTCAGTGCTTGTAAATTGGCGCGATAATTAATCAAATGAGGAAGAATATGATTTCTGGGGGTGTTACTGTGTCTGATAATCCAGGCAATTTTTTCTGTGATTAGAACTGATGCCCGACCATATTTGTTTTTCATCAATTTAGCCGTGCTGTTTTTCAATAAATCACTTCTTTCCACGACTAAATTATTGGAAATAACACCCAAAATACTCATAAAATCTCCTTTACCGGAGGTTGTATAACAAATTAATGTCATCCGGTCAAAGGCCATCTAATTTTGTGCTGTCAGATTGCATTTGACTTTCTAAGTTCTATTATGACATATAAATCGACAATAGAATAATCATGGAGGAAATAAAATGACCAGCCAATTATTAGGTATTGCAACCGACGATAATTTTGAAGATGAGGTTCTAAAAAGTGATAAGCCGGTACTTGTTGATTTCTGGGCGCCATGGTGCGGGCCATGTAAAGCCATAGGTCCTATTGTTGAAGAAATTGCCGAACAATTAAAGGATAGTATCAAGATAATGAAGTTAAATGTTGATGAAAATCAGAAAACAGCTATTAAGTATGGTGTGCGCAGTATACCGACTCTTGTTATTTTTAAGGACGGCAAAGTTTCGGATACGCTCATTGGTCTTGTTCCGAAAGAAAGACTGGAAGGTTTTGTGAAAAAGAGTTTATAAATCGCGGATTTTTCGCGAGAGGTTTTGATAAATGAATTTTAGAATATTCCCAAAGAGAGTAGGATTAAACACAGTTTTATTAATTTTATTGCTGGCGCTGATATGCAATGGTTGTTCATTTCTTAATATTTTCGGTAAACGCGAGAAAACCAAACCGACTCCCGAAAGACTTTATTCGAGCGCTTCCGTCGAGTTTAATGCAGGCCATTATAAAAAAGCGCGGGAATATTTCATGCGACTCAAGGAAGAATATCCATTGCACGATTTAGCGATTTTAGCGGAAATAGGAATAGCCGATTCTTTTTATAGTGATAAAGAATACGTGGATGCAGAAAATGCTTACAGCGATTTTATTTCTCTCCATCCGATTAACGAAAATATTCCCTACTGTATTTTTCAATTGGGGATGTGTCATTATAATCAGATAGGAGATATTGATCGCGATCAGACGGAGACAATTCTGGCTAATAAAGAATGGGAAAAACTCGTTGCGCGTTATCCGGAAAGTAAATTTTCCGCCATGGCTGAAAAACTGATTCGGGAATGCAAACAGAAGCTGGCCGAACATGAATTTTATGTGGCTAAATTTTATTTGAGGCAGAAAAAATATCATGCCGCTCTCTCGCGTTTTGAGGAATTGGCGCGTACCTATCCCAATGTTGGTCTCGATTATAAGGTGGAATATTATATTAATGAAACAAAGGCTAAAATTGCCGAAGAAGAAAAGTTAAGACTAAAGAGGATAGAGAAACAGAGATGTAAAGAAGAAAGAAGGAAGAAAGAGGAAGAAAAGAAAGCTTCAAAAAAATAGTGAGCCAAGTTGAAAACGAACGAAGTGAAGTTTAAAACGTAAGGCAAACTATATCAGGCGCGTAGCGCCGCGGTAAAACGAATCCCGACGAGTCGGGATGAAGTTTGTCCCAACCACCTGAAGGTGGCGGGATAATTCGCTCTAAGATTTTCCGGGAACTACGCTTCGACACAGTGTCCTTTAAAGTGAAAATCACGGCCCATTGAAGCGTAAATCGTAGCGGGAATTTCTGAAAATTAGTTTTCCATTTTAATTTTTCTGATAATTTCCTGCCTGGTGACTTCGGGATTGTCGGAAGTATCAATCTTTAAGTAACAATCTGACGGTATTTCATTAATTACATCGAAATCGTTTTTTTGCCGCCGAAACAATTCCCAGCGTCCATCGGAAGCGTTGTCGTTTTCACGTACTCTCTTCTGCAATCTTTGTCTCGTGATTTCATCCGGACAGACACATTCCAGAATATAAAAGCGTATTCCGAGTTTTTTCGCCATTTCCATGGCTTTTTGGCGCTCTCTCCGCTTTTTGAAAGATGCGTCAATTATTACAGGTTTGCCTTGATGTATTTTTTGAGCAGCCAGTTCATAAGTTTTGTCATAAATAAGACGGGAGATATCATCGGAATAGATTCCTTTGCCGAAATCTTCATAACGCCGTTCGGTCGGTTTCATATCGAATAATTCTTTGCGCAAGATATCGGTGCGAATAATGTCTGCACCCAGACGGCCGGCCAGTTTCCGCGCCTGGTAGCTTTTTCCCGAACCCATTAATCCCGCGGTTAAAATCAATACGGGTTTATCCAGGTGGGTTGCGTAAGTGTATGCAAGATCGAAATATTTTGTTGCGGTTTCTATAATCTGCGCGCGTTCATTTTCCTGAAGTTCCTCTTCATCAAGACGGAAACTTGTTACTTTGCCGCGTACATAGGCATAGTGACAACGATAGAAATTAAGCAATGCAGTCAGATCAGTATCACCGGAGAACCGTATATAAGAGTTTATAAAGGCATCGGCGTACTTATTATAACCGTTAAAATCGATATCCATGGTTAAAAAGGCCACGTCTTCTGCTATATCGCCGCATCGAAAACGTTCGTTAAATTCGATGCAATCAAAAATAATTATTTCATCGACGATGCAGATATGATCCAGGTGCAAATCACCGTGACAATCCCTGATTTTATGATCGGTGACTCTTTTTTCGAAAAGAGCTTTGTTTTTTGCTAGAAATCTTTCCATATAATCTTTGATTAATTTATATTGATATTCAGGGATGGTTATATTGATATAGTCTAATGTTTCGGAAAAATTTTCCTCGCTGTTGTGTCGAATATTTTCGATATTTCCCATTTCATCAATATGTCCGCCGGTTAGAGCATCTTGATGAAAAACAGCAATTTTCTTGGCCAGATTATCCATTGTTTTCTCATCGGCCAGTCCCTGGTAAAACAGTGTCTTGAGCATTCTGTCGGCAGGGAGTTTCTTCATTAGCACTGCATAATCTATTACTTCAACTCCCTGACCCAGCTTAACATTACCACGGCCATCAAGAGATATGGTCACGACATCCAGATATGTGTCAGGGGCAAGACGTCTATTAAGTCTTACCTCTTCTTCACAATAAAATTTTCTTTTTTCCAGGGTGGTGAAATCGAGGAAATCGAATTTAACCGGTTTCTTTACTTTATAGACGAAGTCTCCGGCAATGAAAACATAAGAAATGTGTGTTTCGATGACCTCAATCTTTGCCGGATGGTGGGAATAAAAATCCGGCTTTTTCATGGTTTCAATTAACAGAGAATAAGTCATAAAATTTCTCGTAAATATTGCGTCCGGCAAACGACGAGCCTTTTAAATATCCGGTGCAGTTTCTCAGTAGAACATTGTCATATCTACCAGAGGAGCTTTTTATTAAGATTTCTCGCTTCGCTTCGGAATGACAGATTGTATGGATATTCATGAGGTGCTACATTAAACCATTCATTGTTTGATAATCAAGTCTAAAATCATACTTGCGCTAAAGAATTATTCATGATTATTTTAAAAAAAATAAGAAACGGAGAAATATATGTTTAAAAAAATGCGTAATATAGCGAGAACAAAATTGGGGGGAGTAATTATTTACCGGCTTCTGCGTCTCTATTATTGCGCTTTAACACGCATAAAAATAGAAAACGAAAATGAATGGTCCCAATATCTGGAAAAAGGCGGAAGGGTATTGATTTGTTTATGGCATCAGCAGATGCTTATGTCGATTATCTTTTTTCCTAAATGTAAAAAATATCAGCCCAGTGTCATGATTTCCAGGAGCGCTGACGGAGATATTGTCACCAGAATTGTTGAAGCCGGCGGGGTTACTGCGGTAAGAGGCTCTTCTTCGCGTGGAGGCATTGCCGCCTTAAGGGAAATGATACAAAAAATAAAGCAATACAGGCTGGGAGTGCATGCATTGGATGGACCGCAAGGTCCGATTGGAGTTGTTAAGCTCGGAGCTATTGCCATGGCCAAGGATGCTGATGCCGTAATTGTTCCGGCTGTAATAACTGCAGATCGCGCGTGGTATCTGCACAGTTGGGACAAATTTATGATTCCCAAACCTTTTTCACATGTTACTGTAAAATTCCTCCCGAAAATTGAATTGCCACCTGTGATAGATAAAGCCGAATATGAAAATCAGAGAAAAAAACTGGAAGATATTATGCGACCATACCTGCGAATCTAAGTACTATTTGTGTTCCAGCCATTTCTTCAATAGCTTCTTTTCTTTCTTTTCCCATTGCGGCGAATAGCGGATTTGTAAAAAAGAATCATAGAGACTGTCAACTGCCTTTACTGCTTCTTCAATCAGATAAATACGCTCCAGGAGCTTTCCTGATTGATCCTCCTCGCTTTCCTGCCGGTCTGTCACGGGCAATCTCAATGATTGAAAATGAAAAGAGTCCGCTTTAAGAATAAATTCCCATTCATTTCTATCATGAATTAGTCTAATCCCTGCCTCCTTGACCTTCTTGCCCTGGCGGATTGCTTCCTTGCCTTCTTTGTGCTCAGCATGAATTCCGTGGCAGACCACTCCCTGCGAATACTCGCCTTCTCCTGCTTCCAGGACTATCTTTTTAAGAAAATGCAATTCGACTTCTTTTGTGTCGGAAATTTTTATTCTGCCGTTTCTTTCCTCCGATTTGAACCAGAGCCAGGTTAAAAATTCCCGACCGGTCAACGAAACAGTATCTGCCGATTCGGGGTCTTTTATTATCAGATTGTTTTCCTGCGGCGAAAAAGGTTTAAGATTCAGGGCAAATGATTTTTTAAACATATCGGCAAAGTCGTCAACGACCTTTTCGGCAAGTGAAGAAAAATAGATAGTCTTTTGTCCAACGGCCCAGCAAACATCGTAAAAGGACGGTATGGCATCAAATCTGGTCAGAAGTTCCAATTTTACCTTGTCTTTAATATCCGCGGCTGTTGTTTTGTTGATTCTGTTTTTTCCGCTTTGGGCAAGAAATCGCCTTTCTTCTTCCATTAGTTTGATTTTCATCAGCTTGGGTGAAATAAGCTTGCGGTCAATGCGCAAAGAAAATATAAGGTAATCAGCCAGCGCGTAATTGGCTTTCTCAAAATCGGCATCCAATATATCTGTAATAGAAACCCAGCCCAGCCTTTTTTCCTCGGTTGATTTTGGTACGTCCCTGTAGGAATTGGCTTTAATTCGGCTGTTGACGAAATTTAAAAATGCCTGCGGCAACTGGCCTTCTACATGAAAACGGGAAAAAGTAAAACTGCCTTTAAGTAAACCCATGGTAATCACCTCAACGGGCTGCACCGTATATTATTCAGTCCGAATGTGTCAAGGATTTATGTTGGGTAATTGTACTAAAAAGATCAAATATTTTATGAACATATTTATGTAATATTATCAATAGACAGAGTTTTTTTTTTATGTTAGTGAGCTCCGTATTCCGAGGTCTAAGTAGATGAAAATTAAAAAAATTGGCATTATCGCCAACCTTGAAAAAGAAAATATTGCCGACCATGTCCGGTCATTAAAAAAATGGCTGGAAGAAAAGGGTGTAAAAGTATCTCTGGAAATGGAAATTTCCAGAAAAGCTGCTCTTGATGGAGGGCTAAGTAGAGCCGACCTGGCAAAAAAATCGGAACTGATTGTTGTTTTGGGCGGAGACGGCACAATGTTGCGCGCGGCGCGTTATGTAGCCGGGCATAAAGTTCCAATTCTGGGAATAAATATGGGCAGCTTCGGTTATCTTACCGAAGTAAATTTAAATGAAGTCCAGTCGGCGCTGGAGTTGATTATCAGAGGGGATTTCGAGATAGAAAAAAGAATGATGCTTGATGTGAGTATCAGACATGGGAAAACGATTACCAATGTGGGCAGTGTTCTAAACGATGTGGTAATTAATCGCGGCAGTCTTTCCCGTATGAATGAACTGGAACTGGATGTAAACGGCAAATATCTGACAACTTATAAAGGAGACGGGTTGATTGTTTCCACTCCCACCGGTTCCACTGCCTATTCGCTTTCCGCCGGTGGTCCCATTGTTTTTCCCGGAAAAGACCTGATTATTATCAATCCTATTTGTCCTCATACCCTGACCAATCGTCCGATTATTTTTTCGGAAGATTCCAGTTTGAAGATAACGCTCTGGTCCAAGGATAAAGGCGCTATGTTGACTTTGGACGGACAGGAAACCTACAAAATAGTATCCGGCGATGTCGTAACTGTTAAAAGATCAAAAAATACGACAATGCTGGTTCTTTCTCCCTACCGCAGCTATGGTGAAATTCTGCGTTCCAAGCTCGGTTGGGGTGATTTACCTCCGGGAGTCGGAAAAAAGAAAAATGCTTAATGAATTGAGCATTAAAAATTTTGCCATCATTGATGAACTCCACGTTTCTTTCGGCAACGGATTGAATATAATTTCCGGTGAAACCGGCGCCGGTAAATCAATAATTATCGGTGCGGTAAGTCTTCTTTTAGGAGACAGGGCTACGACCGAAATAATAAGGGCACAGGCGGACACGGCTACTGTTGAAGCAGTTTTTGATATCTCCGCCAATAAACAGATGCGGGATAAAATTGCGGATATGGGTTTCCCTGATGAAGAAGATTTGATTATTCGCCGGATTATCTCGCGCACAGGTAAGAACAGGGCATTTATCAACGGACAAACAGCGACTTTGGCCAATCTGGCTTCCGTCAGTGAAAATCTTATTAATATATGCGGTCAGCGTGAACATCAGGTAATTCTGAATGCCGAAAATCATGTTAACATTCTGGATGAATTCGGCGGATGTCTGCCTGACAGATTGGACTATGAAGGTGTTTATAACCAGTATCGCAATATCAGGACTCAGATAGAAAAATTACATGATTTGAGTAAAAGCAGGGAAGAAAAAACCGATTTATTGAAATTTCAGCTAAAAGAAATTCAGGATATTAACCCTCAACCGGCGGAAGACACTACGTTGGCCGATGAAAAAAAAGTTCTGGTTAATTTTCAAAAATTGTCCGGCTGGGCTAATTGCTCATACGATTTACTGTATGGAGAAAAGGATTCTGTCATTGTTAAATTGAAAGATGTTCAGAATCAGATAAAAGAAATAAAGAAAATAGACGGCGGATTGAAAATTGCCGACAAGGATATTGAAGATAGCTTTATAACTTTGCAGGAAGCGGCGCTGGCGCTGCGCGATTACGGCAAAAGCCTTTTTTTTGATGCTCAACGACTGGCAGTTATTGATGAACGTCTTGAACTTTTGAACCGGTTAAAGCGTAAACACGGCGGTTCTCTGGAAGGAGTTCTGCGCCGGAGGCAGGAAATAGAAGATGATTTAAACAAGGTTTATTCCCTGGAAGAAGAACTGGAGAAATTAAGTAAGGAAGAAGAAAAAATAAAAGATGATTTGCGCCGGAAAGCTCTTAGGCTTTCCGAAATCAGAAAACAGGCGGCGAAGAAATTGCAGGAGGCCGTGAACAAAGAAATACACGAACTGAATATGCCCAATGCGTTTTTCCATGTTAATTTTAATAAGTATGCTGCGGATAAAAACATTGAGTTATTCGAACAAACAGGGGGCGATGAGATTGAATTTTATCTCACTGCCAATAAAGGCGAAGAATCGAAACCACTAAACAGTATTGCCTCAGGTGGTGAATTATCGCGGATAATTCTGGCGTTGAAAAACGTATTGTCACGCACCGGTTCCGTGGCATCGATTGTTTTTGATGAGGTGGATAACGGCATTGGAGGAGCAGTGGCGGAAATCGTCGGCCGGAAATTGAAAGCTGTGTCCGCCAATCATCAGGTTATTTGCATCACCCATTTGCCCCAGATTGCCTGTTTTGGAGATAGTCACCTGCATGTTTACAAAAAAGTTGCAAAAGGCAGAACGATTACATATGTGGAAGAACTTGATGATGAACAGAAAGTTGAAGAAATCAGCCGCATGCTGGGCGGCGTGAATGTAACCGAAACAACACGGAAGCACGCCCGTGAAATGATAAAAGAATCCAAAATATCCAAATTTTAAATCAGGAGAAAGAAAATGCTGAGAAAAGCGCGCATTGATGATGTGAAAACTATTCACTGCCTGATAAATCTGTCGTCCGGAAAAGGTGAAATGCTGCCGCGTTCTCTGATGGATATTTATAATTCTTTGAGGGATTTTTTTGTTTATTATGATGAAAACAATTCGCAGGTTACCGGTATTTGCGCATTGAATATCATCTGGGAAAATCTTGCGGAAATTCGTTCGCTTTATGTGGATGAAAATTATCGGGGCAGGGGTATCGGTAGGGAGCTTGTGGAAGCGTGTATTTCCGAAGCCATTACCTTAGGCCTTTTCAAGGTATTTACTCTCACTTATAAAAAGGATTTCTTTCTTAAATTAGGATTTAAAGAAATTGACAGGAACATGCTGCCGGAAAAGATTTGGGCGGATTGTTTTCGTTGTTCCAAATATCCCGACTACTGCGATGAAACGGCGATGATTGTGGAATTATGAAACATTCGTTTAAAGTCTATTTGCTTCTGATAATTGCCCTTTCCCTGAACGGTTGCTTACGCGGTGTTCCCCAATATCATGTAAAACCTTCCGAAGCTTTTATTCCGATTACGGCTGCCGATATCAGTTTTGCCGATGACCTCGATACGGATTCGCTGGAATTGGCGATTGAACGCAGCATTAATTATTATGACAATGCCGGACGCGATAAAGTCTACCATGTTGCGGACAGATTGGTCACATCGCGACAATTAAAAGAAACACTTGCGGAATTTCGCACGATTTTGCGTCAGACGGTAAATAAGGCTGAACTAAACAAAAAAATTGCAGCGGAATTTAATGTTTATCGTGTTGCCGGAACAGGCGGCAATTCCAATGCGCTTTTTACAGGTTATTACGAACCACTGCTCGAAGGTTCTCTTGAACGCACTGAAAAATATAAATATCCGCTTTATCGAGTGCCTCCTGACATAATTAAAAAGGCCAATCAGATTGGCCGGATTAAAGACGGCAAATTTGTTCCCTATTACAGCCGGCGTGAAATTGATGTTGAAGGAGTTTTGCAGGGGAAAAATCTGGAGCTTGTCTGGGTGTCCGATCCGGTGGAATTGTTTTCGCTGCATATTCAGGGTTCCGGAAAAATCAAGCTGGAAAACGGCAATATTTTAACGGTTGGTTTTGCGCAGACCAACGGCCGTCCTTTTCGCAGTGTCACTAAATTCATGCTGGAAAACGGCAAAATAAAAGACAGCGAGGCTTCTTATCGTCATGAGTTCTTGCGAGGGAAAAGTGATCAGGAAATTTATGATGTATTGAGTCATAACGAAAGATACACGTTCTTCCGCTTTTTGGATAACGAACCCGTAGGATCGTTGGGCGAACCGGTAACTCCGGGCAGGACGATTGCGACCGATCCCGATTATTTCCCAGAGGGAGCGCTGGCGTTTATTCGCCTGCGCAAGCCTGTTTTTGACGAAAATGGAAAGATTAAAGAAAGAGTGGATTTCTCCCGTTTTGTTCTCAATCAGGATAAAGGCTCCGCAATTATGGGTCCCGGCAGAGTCGACCTTTTCTGCGGATTTGGTATTGAAGCGGAAAACACTGCCGGCACTCTCAAAGAGAATGGGGAGTTGTATTTATTGCTGAAGAAATAAAACTTTATGTGTTTATTTAAAACTTTCTTTCTGAAAGAGAGTGTCAGATATTTTTCAAATTCATACGCTCTTTCAAAACCGTATTCTTTATTATCGG
>MAEO01000110.1 GCA_001683985.1 Smithella sp. M82 | reverse complement strand
TTTATGGAGCCCATATTACTCTTTTTTGAGCGGAATTCCAAGAAAAAAGCGCTTAAAAATCAAATAAAATTAACTTTGGGTACTTGGCATTTTGTGGTAATATGCCGCTTGAGCCAAGTTGGTATATCATGGAAAATTTGTCAGACAATAGGAAAAATGACGTCCTTCCCGAGTTTCAGGCCTTTCTTTTGGATAAGAAATTGGCGCAGGAAAAGAACGTCTTTTTTTACGCTTTGTGGGCCGGTAAATTTCCTGCACAATCAGTGGCTGTCCCCAATTTCCTTAGTGTTTTTTGTCCTGGTAACGTCAGAACGGCTATTTTCGGAGACTTAACACCTCCACCAGATTCAATTAGTGTTGACGAAGCGGTGGACTATATTTTTCAGGAACTCGAAAAAAAATCGATAGTCATAATCTTTCCTCAACAAATGCGAGATTTTGATAAACTTTATAGGGAGAATTGTCCGGAATTTGATAAGATAGCTCGAAATTTAGCTGCCGAGCGCCGCGAGAACTATCGAACCAAGGGCACCTACTGTTAGGTTAGGTTAAACAGACATGGCTAAAAATCGGATATTCAACGAAGCAGATCTTCCGCTGGAAGTGGCGATTCTGTTGCTTGCCGGTTTGATGATGCTGATTACCGGAATATTGCTTTTTCCAGTGTCGACAGGAGCGCTTCCTTATTATGAAAATGGGTTATACGGATTGCTCCTGTTCATCTTTGCATTGCAAATGGTGACCTTGGGGAAAACTCCCTTTGGTGATATGAGCCGATCAAAACCTTTAATTATTATTGGTGTGATTATAGCGGCAATCGGTATTGTGACCTGTTTTATTCCTGACCTCTTCAGCCAAACACCCCGCATCCTCCTTTTTATTTGCTTTACTCCGGGAGGTTTTTTCCTTCTTCTTCAGATGTTTCTTTCCCAAGAAAAACTCCGGACTTGGGTAGAATATGGAGGCATTTTTAAACACCTTATTGTTGGATGCGGAGCTGTCTATGTGTTGTCAATATTGATTGGTCTCCTTGTTTTAGTGCAAAGCTTGCTCACCACGACGATGACCGCTGTGGTTGTTTTAATTTTTGGAATAGCTATTATTTATCTGGCTTTGGTTCTTCGGAAAATCTACCTGACTTATCCGGAAGCGGAAAACACCAACCCGGGGACAGTTGAACTTTCTACTGATAAAATGATGCTTTTGATAACTGGTGTTTTCATGCTGCTTTTAGGAATACTGTTGATACCAGTCAATTTAGGTCAACTTCCTTTTTCGGGGAGCGCCCAACTGGGGTTGCTGATGGTCATTTTTGCTATCCAAATGCTGGCATCAGGCAGCACCCCCATTGGTCCTTTCCCCCGGAGCTGGTTGGTGATCATGTTTGGGCTTTTATTTGCAGCACTGGGAATTATATCCAGTATCATTCCGGGAATTCTGGTGAAACCGTTGACAATTCTTATCGGGGTATTGAATATTCTCGGTGGTTGTATAACCTTAGTGAAAATACTATTACCTCGGCTAAAAAAACCACAAAAACCAGGTGATCAAGTTCCTCCAATCTTACAGAAGCTATTTGTCACTCAGTTAATTATGGGTTTTCTGTCGATTCTATTCGGATCATCTATGCTGGTTTCTCATCTCCTTCCAGGGCTGATTGTTGGTGTGGTTCTATTTGCCAATGGATGTGTTCTTATGTATTTGATATCAATTCTTGTTTCTCTGGACAGGGTGAAGCATGAAGTAAGTATCGGCACATAAAAGGAGAGGATTCCTATAGAAGAGGGACCAGAATTGTTCAAAGGCAAGGTATGCGTTGTCACCGGCGCTGCCGGCGGTATCGGATTGGGCATCACCCGGTAACTATTGTTGAGAGGGGTCACCGTGTACATGGTCGATCGCGCCGAGAAGAAACTCCTGGCTGCCGGAGAGTCGCTGGCCGACTACGGCAATAAAGTTCACACCGAGTGGTTGGATGTGACCGATTATGACGCTTTCCGATCCTTTATCGCTCGGGTCGAAGAAAAAGAGCCTATCGACTATATCTTCGACAACGCCGGTGTGGGCTGGGGTGGTTTCTTCGGTGCAGAGACTATAGACAATATCAGGAAGGTCCTTGACGTCAACCTGTATGGCGTGATCCACGGTGTCAAGGCGGCGCTGCCCTATATGCTGAAACGGTAAAACGGGCATATCGTTAACGTTGCCTCCGTGGCTGCCGTCGTGCCGCTACCTTTGCAGAGCGTTTATGTGGCCAGTAAATGCGCGGTGCGCGGTCTCACCGAATGTCTGCGCTTCGAGTTGGACCCCTTCAAAATCAAGGTAACGGTGGTCTGCCCGGGCGCGGTCGCCACGGATATCTTCGGCGACCCGAAGAACATACCGCCCGAAGCTATCAGCATCGACCAGGCTGGCATCGAGATTCTCGAAGGCATCGAGCAGGATAAGGTCGTACTGCCTATCGAGGACTGGGCCCGAAAGGCTTACCGCGACGCCACGGAAAACCCGGCGGCCAACGAACAGGCACAGCACCAGATTTTCCTCGACACCTTGATCAGAGATGGCATGACAGTGCAGCAATTCCATGACAAGTTCATTCTGGAAACAGGATAAAAACAAAGGAGGATTGACATGAAAGAGTATTACGAGAATAAAGTGGCGGCGGTTACCGGCGGCGCTTCCGGCATCGGCCTGGCGCTGGTGGAAGCCATGCTGGAAATGGGGGCCAGGGCGGTGACCATCGCGGACATCAATGAGGATAATCTGAACAAGCACTGCGCCCGGCTGAGCGACCAGTATCCCGGTAAAGTGAAGGGCCTGAAGACCGACGTGACTTCCGAAGCGAGCGTCAAGGCCATGGTGGACGCGGCGGTAGCGTTCGGCGGCGGACACATCGACCTGCTCTTCAACAACGCTGGCCTCGGGTTGGGAGGCGCCTTTGAGGAGCAGGGTAACGAACAGTGGGGAAAGGCATTTGCCATTAATTTCTACAGTGTGGTCTACGGTGTGCGTGCAGCCCTGCCCTATATGAAAGCGCAGAAGGCCGGCCATATTGCCAACACCGCCTCCGGCATTGTCTACGTTCACCTTCCTTACCAGAGCATGTATGCAGCCACCAAGTCGGCTGTGCTGGCTCTCACCACCTCGCTGCGTTACGAATATTGGGACGACGGCATCCGCTTTTCCACCGTTATCCCCGGTACCGTGGCCACGGCCATCTGGGCTGGAGGCCCCATCCCGAAGCAGGCCATCACATCAGCTGAATCAGCGGCTGGCATCCTTAAAGGCGTGGCGGAGAACCAGCGGGTCATCTTTGTCACTGAAGATGACCGGTCAGGCTGTCTCAACATGGCGCGGGCAGCTTGTGAGCCACAAGTGGCGAAAGGGATGGACGAGTATTTGCTGGGCGTAGCTCGGGCGAGAAAATCCGGCAACTTTTCCGCCATCTGAGACCGGATTGGGAACTGTTCCAGGGCAGAAGACTTGGAGCATTTTACGGCGTCACGGCTTTCACCTTCGCGCGGCTTGCCAATGCGACGCAGCGCCAATGCTTTTTGAAAGGAATGGATGACATGAAGCAAGAATTTAATAAACTGCAAAGCCCCATGAAGATTGGACGGCTGTCTATCCCCAACCGCGTAGTCATGACTGCTATGGGCACCAATATTGCGGCGGCAGGAGGCGGCGTAAATGACGATGTGATCGCCTATTACGAGGCGCGCGCACGGGGCGGCGTGGGGCTCATCATCACTGAGGTCACCCGTGTGGCAGATGGCGCCGGCGGTGGAGAACCCTGTCAGCTTGCCGCGCGGAGGCCTTCCGACATCAGCGAGCTGCAAAAGCTGGCGAACGCAATCCACAAGTACGATTCGAAGCTGTTTGTCCAGCTCCAGCATCCGGGGCGCGAGGCATCGCCCTTTGTCACTGGCGAGCAGCCGGTAGCGCCTTCGGCCATTGCCAATCCTATGGGCGGGCGGCGTCATGCCGCGCGCTCTTTCGACCGAGGAATGCGAGGCGCTGGTGCAGAAGTTCGTTACCGGTGCAATGTATGCCTTTCCTGAAGCATATTATCTGAACTGATAATCCCCGCATCCTGCGCCGTGCCGGTATGGAAAGCTGCGCTTGACCAGGGGT
>MAEO01000109.1 GCA_001683985.1 Smithella sp. M82 | reverse complement strand
TCATTATCTCCGGCCCTATACCGTCACCGGCGAATACGGCGATTTTAAATTTATTTTTTTTCATTATTATCTCTTTTTTTGGCGATATGTTTCATCAGACCGCCATCGGCGATAAGCTCTTCCATGAAAGTCGGAATAGCATTGATCTTAAAAATATTGTCAGTGCCGGTTATGTTTATCGTTCCGTGGATACTGTCCACGGTTACTTCTTCTCCTTCTTTAATCGCGTCTACAAGCTCCCTGGATTCAAAAATTGGCAGTCCCATGTTGAAAGAATTGCGGTAAAAAATACGGGCGAAGCTTTTTGCAATAACACAGGAAATGCCGGCTGCTTTTATCGAGATAGGGGCGTGTTCGCGCGATGAACCGCAGCCGAAATTTTCTCCTCCGAGAATGATATCACCGGCCTTCATCTTTGTTATAAAATCGGGATCGGCATCCTCCATGCAATGGGCAGCAAGCTCTTTAGGATCAGATGTCGTTAAGTATCTCGCCGGAATAATTGCGTCAGTATCTATATTATCTCCGAATTTCCAAACTCTTCCTTTGAATATCATAGTAAAAAATCCTTTTAGTGGAACTCCAATCCCGACAAATCGGTATGGGGAACTATCCCATGTGCGAAGCTTCGCGGGATTTGTACCTTTTTTAAAGTTCTTCAGGGGAGGCAATTCTCCCTAACACAGCAGAAGCCGCCGCTACTGCGGGACTGGCAAGATAAACCTCACTCTTGACATGTCCCATCCGGCCGACAAAATTGCGGTTTGTCGTAGCGACAGCTCTTTCGCCTTCCGCTAAAATTCCCAGATGTCCGCCCAGACAAGCGCCGCAGGAAGGCGGACTGATTATGGCATTGGCTTTCATGAAAGTATCAATCAAACCTTCCTTGAGCGCCTGTCTGTAAATTTCCGGAGTTGCCGGAACTATAATTAATCTTACATTTGATGATGCTTTTCGGGATTTAAAAATTTTTGCAGCGATTCTTAAATCTTCAATCCGGCCGTTGGTGCAGGAGCCGATGAGTGACTGGTCAATTTTCACTCTTCCCGCTTTACTTACTCCTTTTACATTGGAGGGAAGATGGGGAAACGCTACCTGCGGTTCGATTTTTGTTGCGTTTATTTCAATCGTATCGGAATAAACAGCATCATTATCGGAATAATAAAATTTATAATCCCGCTTGGTTCTCTTCTTTATGTATTCCGATGTAATTTTATCAGGAGCAAAAATTCCATTTTTCGCCCCTGCTTCAATAGCCATATTGGCCATTGCAAATCTGTCGGCCATCGGCAGTCTGCTGATGGTTTCGCCCGTAAATTCCATTGCCTGATACAGAGATCCGTCAACGCCAATTCGGCCGATTATATTCAAAATCAAATCTTTGCCGGAAACCCATTTTTGCAGTTTTCCGTAGATGATGAATTTGATTGACGGAGGAACTTTAAACCAAAGCTCGCCGGTGAGCATGGCCGCTGCCAGATCGGTGCTGCCTACTCCGGTAGCGAAAGCACCTAACGCGCCGTAAGTGCATGTGTGGCTGTCCGCGCCGATAACCAGATCTCCCGGTCCAACGATACCCTGTTCCGGAAGCAACGCGTGTTCAATTCCCACAAATCCGCCTTCAAAGAAATGAGTTATCTTATGTTTCTGTGCAAATTCCCGTACGGTCTTGCATTGCTGGGCGGAATTAATGTCTTTATTCGGTGTGAAATGATCAAGCACCAGGGCTATTTTGTTTTTGTTAAATACTTTTTTTCCGCCCGCTTTGTAAAATTCTTTGATTGCTATGGGTGCGGTAACATCATTTCCCAACGCTATGTCCACCTTGGCATTAATCAACTGACCGGTAGAAATATTTTTCAAATTCGTATGAGCCATTAAAATTTTTTCAGTAATAGTATTGCCCACGATTTATTCTCCTTGTGAAAAGTGAAACGCTTTTATCTTATTTCAGGGGTTCATTCAACAGTTTTTACCTTTGCTCTTTAGAATTTCCAGACGATTCAGAGCGTTGATGTAGGCCTTGGCGGAAGCTACAATAACGTCGGGATGGGCGCCTCGTCCTACAACAGAATGACTGTTATATTTCAGTTGAACGGTAACTTCACCCTGTGCGTCCGATCCGCCGGTTATTGCGTTGACGACGTATTTCATTAACGGATAATTGGTCTTTGTAATATTACGAATGGCAGCGAAAGTCGCGTCCACCGGGCCATTGCCGAATCCCGCTTCCCGTACGACATCCTTTCCGACCTGCATCTCCATCGTTGCCGTGGGGATGGCCACATTGCCGCTGACAACGTTTAAATAAACCAGATGATATTTGTCTTCTCCCCGATAAATCTCTTCGGAAAGAATTACCTCCAGATCTTCATCATAGATGTCTTTTTTAACATCCGCAAGTTCCTTGATCCGCGCAGTGACTTTGTTGAGCTGTTCATCGTCCAGGACATACCCCATTTTTTTTAAGTGATGTGCAATGGCATTGCGTCCTGAATGCTTACCCAAAACAATATGCGTGTCGCTGATACCAACGGACTGCGGTGTCATAATTTCATAAGTTATTTTTTCTTTAATCAATCCGTCCTGATGAATTCCTGATTCATGAGCAAAAGCATTGGCGCCTACAATTGCCTTATTCGGTTGTACAGGTATGCCAGTGATCTGTGTCAATAGACGCGATGTTTTATAAATCTGATCCGTGTTGATTTTTGTGTAAAGTCCGTAAATATCTTTACGAGTTTGAAGCGCCATTACAACTTCTTCCATTGCGGTATTACCCGCCCGTTCACCTATACCGTTAATTGTACATTCTACCTGGCGCGCTCCATTTCTTATTCCGGCCAGGGCATTGGATACAGCCAAACCTAAATCATTATGACAATGGGTGGCGATGATCGTATCGCCCATGTTTTTAACCTTAGCGAAAAGATAAGCAATCAAATTGCCGAACTCTTCGGGAATGGCATAGCCCACTGTATCCGGAATATTAACCGTTGTTGCTCCGGCGTCAATAACAGCGGAGACCATTTCCACAAGATAATCTTTATCCGAGCGTGTGGCGTCCATTGGGGAGAATTCGACGTTTTCCGTATAAGAACGCGCCAGTTTGACGGCGGCTACAGCTTCTTTAAGCACCTGCTCACGACTCTTCTTTAACTGATATTTCAAATGAATGTCGGAAGATGAAATAAAAGTATGAATACGTGGATGAGCTGCGCCTTTTATTGCCTGCCAGGCACGATCAATATCGGTCTTGTTGGCGCGTGCAAGTCCTGCTACCTGAGATTTTTTTATTTCTTTGGCTATCTGCTTTACCGCATCGAAATCTCCCTCGGAAGCAATGGGGAATCCCGCTTCGATTATATCAACCCCCAACCTTTCCAACTGCCGGGCGAGAATTAATTTTTCTTCAGTGTTCATACTGTTGCCGGGAGATTGTTCACCGTCCCTCAAGGTTGTATCGAAAATATAAACGCAGTTTTTATCTTTCTTCATATAAATGGCTCCTTGTTAAAGGTTTGTTAAAATCTAATAATAAAAAGGCCGTGAGTTTATCGCCCACGGCCTTTTAGGTAATCAGTTGTTATAGTTCTAGTGACGACCTAAAAACGATGGGCAAATGGCCTTAAGTAAAAGGCGCAACAGGGCGAGCTTCAGAGGCAGAATGCTGATTGTCAAATTCTGATTTCTGATTTTGTTCCACATCGTTTTTATAACCTTCAAAAGAAATAATTGGGTGACACTTTAGTGCAAAAAGTAATTATTGTCAAAATATTTTTTTTGACTAAAAAGAATAATTTTTTAGAGTAAAAAAATTATTTACTTCTAAAATATAAAGAGCAATAAAGGAACACAATGTTTATTCCAGAAATTATTTTTATGCAAATTTTTGTAAAGAAAATCGAAGTTGTTGACGTGAATGTAGAAATTTATTAAATTATATTTGAATGCAAGATTTTACCATAGAAGATTTTATATTTAATTTGAACTTAAACGTATAAGATAGATATTTATTTCCTTATAAGAAGTTATATTAAATGTTTAAGAAATTTATATTCGTATTTATAGCGAATCTCTTTATTTTTAGCGCACTGGTGTCATTTGCTGTGGAAAAAAATCATGTAATAAAGAGTTCTGAAAAGCTTATTGCTGAAGTTAAGTTTTCTCCGTTGTTTTTTTTAGCCAGTCCGGACAGTAAACACATTGCGTATGTAGGTGAAAAAGCCGGGAAGCGATTTGTCATAGTAGATGGGAACAAAGGCAAAGATTATGATAATATCGTAATTGCTCTTATTTTCAGTCCGGATAGTAAGCGTGTTGCTTATGGAGTACAAAAAGACAATAAAAATTTTGTTGTTTTAAATGATATAGAAGGCAAAAGCTATGACTCTATCGGATCAACTGTAATTTTTAGTCCGGATAGCCAACGTCTGTTTTACAGCGCCAGAACAGACGATAAGGGTTTTGTAATTCTTGACGGGATAGAAGGTAAAAAATATGATGGAATCGGAAAATCGCTTGTTTTCAGTCCGGACAGCAAACACATAGCTTATGGCGTAAAATCGGGTAATGATTATTTTGTTGTTTTAGACGGGGCAGAAGGGAAAAGGTATGACTCCATAGGTTCCGGTATTTTTTTCAGTCCGGACAGCAAACATCTGGCATATTGGGCACAATCAGGAAACAAGCGTTTTCTGGTTGTTGACGGACAAGAGGGTAAACATTATGATGCCATCGGGAATACTATAGTTTTCAGTCCGGACAGTAAAAGGGTAGCTTTTGTAGCTCAAAAAGGAAATAAATATTTTCTGGTTGTTGACGGACAAGAAGGGAAACATTACGACGCTATCGGAAACACTATAGTTTTCAGCCCGGACAGCAAACGAATAATTTATGCAGCCCAATTGGGAAATAAACGTTTTGCTGTTATTGATGGGAGGGAGGAAGAGTATCGTGACGGTATCGGAGCAACTATTGTTTTCAGCCCCAATAGCAGACGTTTCGCTTATGTGGCTCAAAAAGATAATAAGTATTCGGTAGTCATTGACGGACAAGAAGGGAAACAATTTGATGCCATTGGTAATGGATCAATTATTTTCAGCCCGGACAGTAATCATGTTGTATATTGTGCTCAAACGGACAATAAACGTTTTGTGGTCATAAATGGAAAAGAAGAAAAAAAATATGATGATGTAGGAAATAAATCGCTTGTTTTCAGTCCGGACAGTAAATATTTAGCTTATATGGCTCAGTCAGATAATAAACATTTCGTTGTCTTTGGCGCAGAAAAGCAAAATTTCTATGATAATATTCTGAATCTCACAATGGGCGGAATAGTTTTTGACTCATCGGATAGATTTCATTACCTTGCGATCAGAGATAAAAGCGTCTATCTTGTCGAAGGCAGGGTAGAGGGAGAATTATCTGAAACGGTAGGGAAGCGATAATTTATTATTATAAATAAGTTTTTTTATTTATATTTGATCTGGATATCATAAAATTATCGTATTACTTATTAGAGGGGGAATTTTTGTATAATTAAAGTTAAATTAACAAGAAAAATACATCAATACGATCAGTTAAGAATTCTTCTATATCCGTAAGATTTTTTAAAAATTTACTTGACAAAAATCTCTATTGAAATTAAATTCAACAATTCGCTTAGAGGGGGTAGTTGTGTGTGTTTATGCTCAACAAGCATAAGCACATGATATTATAAAGTAATTGTGAAAAGGTTCGCTGGTGTAGCTCAATCGGCAGAGCAGCTGATTTGTAATCAGCAGGTTGCGGGTTCAAGTCCCATCACCAGCTCCAGTTTAATTAAATATGAGTTGGTGGGGTTCCCGAGCGGCCAAAGGGAGCAGACTGTAAATCTGCCGGCGCAGCCTACGGAGGTTCAAATCCTCCCCCCACCACCAGTGATTATTTGAGATTGAATAAGGCGGGAGTAGCTCAGTGGCTAGAGCGTCAGCCTTCCAAGCTGAGGGTCGCGGGTTCGAATCCCGTTTCCCGCTCCAGAAAAAAAGGGCAAAAATAATAGTAAATTTTGCCCACGTAGCTCAGTCGGTAGAGCACATCCTTGGTAAGGATGAGGTCACCAGTTCAATCCTGGTCGTGGGCTCCAGTTAAGGAGTGATATGAGAAATAATATTATTTTGGCTTGCACGGAATGCAAGCAAAGAAATTATACAACGACAAAAAACAAACGGACTATGCAAAACCGTTTGGAAATGAAAAAATACTGCAAGTTCTGCCGGGGCCATAAATTGCACAGGGAGACCAAATAGATTGTGTTGGAATAGGCCAGTAGCTCTAATGGATAGAGCGCCGGACTCCAAATCCGGATGCTGGGGGTTCAAGTCCCTCCTGGCCTGCCATTTTCTCCAGTATTAGGAAATATGAGTTATGGAAAAAGTAAAAGAAGTAACACAAAAAATAGTGCAATTTGTAAAAGATGCTAAATTAGAGCTCAAAAAGGTTACCTGGCCGACTCCTAAACAGGCCTTGGCGTCTACAGCAGTCGTTATAATTTTAGTTTTTATCGTTGCGGTTATTTTAGGAATAATAGATTTTGCACTAGCTAAAACAGTTAAGTTTATATTAGGTTAAAAAATGGCTTTTAAATGGTATGTGGTTCATACCTATTCCGGGTATGAGAACAAAGTAAAGATGAGTCTTCAAGAAAGAATTGAAAAGACAGGCGCTCAGGCTTTTTTTTCCGATATTCTCATTCCTGAAGAAGACGTCGTAGAATTGATTTCCGGAGAAAAGAAAAGTTCCAAGCGTAAGTTTTTTCCGGGATATATTCTTGTCCGCATGGAAATGACCGATGATACTTGGCATATTGTAAAAGATACTCCTAAAGTTACCGGTTTTATCGGTACAAAAGATAAGCCTTCGCCTATTCCGGACAAGGATGTTGAGAATTTAAAATTCAGGATTGACGAAGGAACTTTAAAGCCCAAACCTAAATTCAAATTCGATGTTGGTGATCATGTAAAAATCATTGATGGTCCCTTTACCAATTTTGACGGGGTTATTGATGAACTGAAACCTGAAAAAAGCAAGTTAAGGATTATTGTGAGTATTTTCGGCCGGCCTACGCCGGTGGAATTGGATTTTATCCAGGTAACTCAGGGGTAATACTTTAGTAAAAAAGCAACGTTAAGCATAAAAAATATTCAGATCAGGGTGATTTAAAATGGCGAAGAAAATTATTGCAAATATAAAATTGCAAATAAAGGCGGGTAAGGCAACTCCTTCACCTCCCATCGGTCCGGCATTGGGACAGCACGGAGTCAATATTATGGAATTTTGCAAGGCTTATAATGCTATGACGCAAAATCAGGAAGGAATGATTATTCCTGTGGTGATTACCGTTTATGCGGACAGATCTTTTACGTTTATAACAAAAACACCTCCCGTATCCGTGCTGCTTAAGCAAGCGGCAAAAATTGCTAAAGGGGCCAGCGATCCGAAAAGGGAAAAAGTTGGCTCAGTTACGGCCGGGCAAGTGAAAGAAATTGCCGAATTAAAATTTAAAGATTTGAATGCTGTGGATATTGACGGCGCGATCGAGACAATTGCCGGTACCGCAAGGTCTATGGGAATTGAAATTACAGGTTAATTAATACGAGGTTTTATCATGTTAAAAAGAGGCAAACGTATATTGGCAGCTAAAGCGAAAGTTGAACCGGGCAAAAGATACTCGCTTAAAGAGGCTTCGGAAATAGTTGTATCAACGGCCGGCACCAAATTTGATGAAACTGTGGATGCGGCCGTCCGATTAGGCGTTAATCCTGCTCATGCCGATCAGATGGTACGGGGAAGTGTGGTACTGCCTCATGGATTGGGGAAAACAGTGAGGGTTTTGGTCTTTGCCAAAGGAGAAAAGGAGAGAGAAGCTCTGGAAGCCGGTGCGGATTTAGTCGGCAACGATGATATTATTGAAAAGATTAAAGGCGGCTGGATGGAATTTGATAGAGTTATTGCTACTCCCGATATGATGGGTTCCGTAGGAAAAATCGGTAAAATTTTAGGTCCGCGCGGATTAATGCCCAATCCGAAAGTAGGTACTGTAACATTTGAAGTGGCAAATGCAGTGAAGGATCTGAAGGCGGGCAAGGTAGAATTTCGTGTGGAAAAAGCAGGAATAGTTCATTCTCCTGTAGGTAAGGTGTCTTTTGGCGCCGAAAAATTAAAAGATAATATCAGCGCTTTATTAGAAACTATTATTAAATTAAAACCAGCGTCCAGCAAAGGAACTTACATTAAAAGTGTTTCTATTTCGAGCACGATGGGCGTCGGTGTAAAAATTGACCCTCTCGATATAAAAGCTGCAGTTTAACGGGAGAAAATTAATTTATTATATTAACAAGGTCGAAGACAGCAGGTACGGAAGTTTAAACAAAAAAAGGCCTGCCGAGACTCGTTTAAAGAAAATATTTGTTTTATTTTTTCAAGGTAAACAATTTTGTAAAAACGGGAATCGGAATTTGGGCAAGGTTGCCGTTTTTTTGTTCTGTATGTGGCTAGATTCTCCGGCCTCGAGAAAATAATTTTGAAAGGAGGCGAATAAATTTGGATCGGGGAACAAAAGAGCAAATCGTAGCTGAACTGCGTAAGAAACTTAAAGAAGCCAGATTAGGAGTTCTAACCAGCTTTAGCGGCATGAATGTCGAAAAAATGGAAGCTTTGAGAAATGCATTGCGCAAGTCCGATGCTGAATGGAAGGTTGTGAAAAATACTCTTTTGAGAATTGCTTCAAATGAAACCGATTTCAGTATTCTTGCAGATCATTTTAAATGGCCTGTTGCGGTTGTTTTGGGCTATAAAGATCCGGTGGAACCGACTAAAATTCTGATTGATTTTGCCAAAAAAAATCCGGAATTGGAAATAAAAGTCGGATTGTTGGATAATAAGCCCCTAACTAAGAATGATCTAAATGTTCTGGCGGAATTACCAAGTAAAGAAGTTCTCTTAGGTAAATTAGTTTCCGTATTGGCGGCGGTTCCGACATCGTTTGTGACCGTTTTAAGCGGTGTTCCGAGAAGCTTTGTGCAAGCGCTCAATGCCTATTGTGAAAAGAAAAAAACTTTAAATTAATAAAACATACAGAGAGGAATAGAAAAAATGGCAGAAATTACTAAAGACGATGTAGTAAAATTTATTGAAGGAATGACAGTATTGGAGCTTTCTGCTCTGGTGAAAGAATTGGAAGAAAAATTCGGCGTTTCCGCCGCCGCTCCTATGATGGCTGCTGTTGCCGCTTCCGGCGCCGGCGCCGGCGCCGCTGCTCCGGCTGAAGAAAAAACCGAGTTTGATGTTATATTAACAGGTTTCGGTGCGGAAAAAATTCAGGTAATCAAAGTTGTGCGTGCTATCACCAATTTAGGATTGAAAGAAGCAAAAGATTTAGTGGAAGGCGTGCCCAAGCCTATTAAAGAAGGCATTTCCAGGGATGAAGCCGCAGACATTAAAAAGAAAATTGAAGAAGTCGGCGGAACCGTTGAGATTAAATAACATAATCTCTAATACTTTATTTATTTTAAGGATGCTATGGGTGACTTTAGAAAAAATTTTGGTCAGGTAAAGAAGATACTGGAGATACCTAATTTAATTGAAATCCAGACACAGTCTTATGAAAAATTCCTTCAAAAGGATATAGCGCCGGCAAAAAGAGGTAACTTTGGTTTGCAGGGTGCGTTTAAGAGTGTTTTTCCCTTTTCGGACTTTAGCGGGAAATGTTCTCTGGAATTTGTCAGTTATAGAATCGGTGATGTCCGGTACGATGTGAAGGAATGTATCCAGAAAGGCATGACTTATGCCGCGCCTTTAAAGATTGTGGTAAGGCTGGTTGTTTTTGATGTCGATCGTCCTGCCGAGGGGAAAAGCGGCAAGGACAAATTGGAGACTAAGCAAATTCGAGACATTAAAGAGCAGGAAATTTACTTTGGTGAAATTCCTCTGATGACTGAAAATGGTACTTTTATCATTAACGGAACGGAACGGGTCATTGTCAGCCAACTTCACCGTTCACCCGGTATTTTTTTTGATCATGATAAGGGCAAAACTGTTGCCAGCGGCAAACTAATTTATTCAGCGCGGATTATTCCCATACGTGGGTCCTGGTTGGATCTGGAATTTGATTCCAAGGACATTCTCTATGTGAGGATAGACCGCCGCAGAAAAATGCCTGTCACCATATTATTAAAGGCGCTGGGCAATTCTGCGGAATTTATTTTAAATTATTTTTACAACATTGATAAAGTTATCATCGAAGATAAAAAAATTTATTTTGCTGTTGACGATTCTCTTGTCGGTCAGAAAGCGCCTGAAGATATCAAGGATCCCGGGAGCTCTGAAATAATAGTTAAAAAGGGGCGTAAACTTAACAGGCCTCTTTTGAAAAGAATAATGGATGCGGGTATTAAGCGTGTGGCGGTCAGTGATGCAGAGCTTGTAGGTAAAATTCCTTCTTCGGACATCCGTGATCCGAAAGCAGGTGATATTGTTTTCCGCTGCAATGAGGAATTGCCCTTAAATTGGGTGGAAATAGCCCGTGAGAAGGGAATTAAAGAGTTAAATCTTATCCATCTTGATGAAGATATGGATAACGCGTCCATCAGGGATACTTTATTGATGGATCGCATTGACAGTGCCGAAGACGCTGTCTTGGAAATATATCGCCGGTTGCGTCCCAGTAATCCTCCGACTCCGGAAACGGCCGAGAAATTTTTTCAAAGTCTTTTCTTTGAAACTGAAACTTACGACTTGTCCAATGTCGGTCGTGCCAAGATGAATTACAAATTACGGATGAATGTGCCGACGGATATTACGACATTACGGAATGAGGATATTTTATCTGCAGTTAAATATTTGATTGATTTAAAAAATGCTGTTGCGGAGTGCAGTGTCGACGATATCGACCATTTAGGTAACCGCCGGGTGAGGTCTGTTGGTGAACTTATTGAAAACCAGTACCGTATCGGTTTGGTGCGCATGGAGCGGGCAATCAAGGAAAAAATGAGTTTGCAGGATATCGAGACAATGATGCCGCATGATCTTATAAATGCTAAGCCTGTTTCGGCTGTGGTCAATGAGTTTTTCAATTCCAGCCAACTTTCTCAGTTCATGGATCAGACGAATCCTCTTTCCGAAATTACACACAAAAGAAGACTATCCGCACTTGGTCCAGGCGGTTTGACCAGGGAGCGGGCCGGGTTTGAAGTTCGTGACGTCCATCCCACTCATTACGGGCGTATTTGTCCGATAGAAACACCGGAAGGACCGAATATCGGGTTGATTGTATCTCTCAGCACTTATGCGAGGGTTAATGAATTCGGCTTTATTGAAACACCATACAGGATGGTGGAAAATGGTCGTGTATCAGATAATGTTCGTTTTATCACGGCAATTGAAGAAGAAAATCAAATTGTTGCTTCGGCAGACCGTCCTTTGGATAAACACGACAAATTTGTTGAAGAGTTGATATCAGTAAGAAAGGGAGGCGATTTTATTTCGGTTATGCCGGAAGAAATAAAGATGATGGACGTTTCGCCAACTCAGCTCGTCAGTGTAGCGGCGGCATTAATTCCGTTTCTGGAACATGATGACGCTAATCGCGCGCTGATGGGGTCGAACATGCAGAGGCAGTCTGTTCCCTTAATGACCCCGGAGATACCGGTGGTGGGTACGGGTGTAGAATCGGTTGTTGCGCGCGATTCCGGAGCCGTTGTTGTTGCCAAACGGTCGGGGGTCGTGGAAAGTGTTGATGCGTCGAGAATTATTGTCCGGGCGGATTGTCCGGAAGAGGACGGTATTGACAGTGGTGTGGACATTTATACTCTTGCCAAATACCAGAGATCCAACCAAGATACCTGCTTTAATCAGAAACCCATAGTTGATGTAGGAGACCGGGTACATAAAAAAGATATATTGGCCGACGGTCCGGCAATTGATAACGGAGAGTTGGCGCTTGGGCGGAATGTCATGGTCGCTTTCATGTCCTGGGGCGGTTACAACTATGAAGATTCCATTCTGGTCAGTGAAAGAATAGTCAAAGAAGATATCTTTACTTCGATTCACATTGAAGAATTTGAAACCATGTCCCGTGACACCAAACTGGGCAAGGAAGAAATTACGCGGGACATTCCCAACGTCGGTGAAGAAGTTCTTAAAAATCTGGATGAAAGCGGCATTGTCTGTATTGGCGTTTCGGTGAAACCAGGTGATATCCTTGTCGGTAAAATTACTCCCAAAGGAGAAACTCAGTTATCGGCTGAAGAAAAACTTCTGCGGGCGATTTTCGGCGAAAAAGCAAGCGATGTGCGGGACACGTCTTTGCGTGTACCTCCCGGCGTTGAGGGGACGGTAATTGATGCCAAAATATTTACGAGAAAGGGTGCGGAAAGTGATTCACGATCGGAGGCGATTGAAGCTGATGCTATCGGGCAAATTACGAAAGACAGGGATGATGAAATCCGTATCCTGACAGAAGCGGTTAAGCAAGATATTACAAAACTTGTTATCGGAAAAACAGCGGCTTCTAAAATAACCGATGCCAAAAAGAAAGTAATTTTGAAAAAAGGCGACAAAATTACTAAAGAAATCTGGTCTGAGTTACCTTTTTCCAGCTGGAAAGAAATCACTATTGCCGAAAACGACGGTTCGGAAGAAAAAATCAATAATATGATTGCTTCTCTGGAGAGAAAAATTGATTTTGTCCATGCGCATTTTGCGGAAAAACTGGAAAAGATTAAAGCCAGCGATGAGCTGCCTACCGGTGTTATTAAAATGGTCAAAGTTTATATTGCCATTAAGAGAAAACTTTCCGTAGGTGATAAGATGGCCGGCCGTCACGGCAACAAAGGTGTTTTGTCGCGTATTTTGCCGGAAGAAGATATGCCTTATTTTGCTGATGGAACT
This sequence comes from Smithella sp. M82, assembly GCA_001683985.1. Classification (GTDB taxonomy): domain Bacteria; phylum Desulfobacterota; class Syntrophia; order Syntrophales; family Smithellaceae; genus Smithella. The sequence goes on along the minus strand of MAEO01000109.1, from coordinate 35,057 downwards.
CCGGTGGACATTGTTTTGAATCCTCTCGGCGTTCCCTCGCGAATGAATGTCGGACAGATTCTGGAGACTCATCTGGGGTGGGCGGCAAGGTCAATAGGCGAAAGTCTGGATGAACTGTGGAGAAAGAATTCCAATTTAAGTCATATTAAAAACGAGTTGAAAAAAGTATATTCTTCTCCGGAGTTCGACAAATTTATTGATCAGGCATCTTCAGAAGATATCAGAAGATTTGTCGGTCGTTTGAAAAAAGGAATGCTTGTGGCCAGCCCTGTTTTTGACGGATGTTCCGAAGAACAAATAAGAGAAATGTTAAGAAAAGCCAATCTGCCGGAGTCAGGCCAATCCATTCTTTTTGACGGAAGAACCGGTGAACCGTTTGATCAGGAAGTAACGGTGGGAATTATTTACATGATGAAACTGCACCACCTGGTTGATAATAAAATTCATGCGCGCTCCATTGGTCCTTATTCACTCGTAACTCAGCAGCCGTTAGGTGGTAAAGCACAATTCGGCGGTCAGAGACTGGGTGAAATGGAAGTATGGGCAATGGAGGCTTACGGAGCAGCCTACGCGCTGCAGGAATTTTTAACGGTCAAATCCGATGATGTGGCAGGACGAACAAGGATTTATGAATCTATTGTAAAAGGTGAGCATACATTTGAATCGGGTCTCCCGGAATCCTTTAACGTGCTTGTCAAAGAACTTCAGGGACTTGGATTAGACGTGGAATTGGTTGAAGAAACAGACGAACTGAGCTGATAAAGTCGGTTGGTGGAAGGTATTAATATTAATTTCAAATGACTATTTAATAGTACAGGAGAAAATCAGTGGAAGACGTTTTCAACTATTTTGAGAAACCGAAAAATCAAATCAAATTCAATGCAATGAAAATTTCCATCGCTTCGCCGGAGAAGATACTTTCCTGGTCACGCGGCGAAGTAAAGAAACCGGAAACAATTAATTACCGGACATTTAAACCGGAAAAAGATGGACTTTTTTGCGCGAAGATTTTCGGACCGGTGAAAGATTACGAATGCCTTTGCGGACGTTATAAACGAATGAAACATCGCGGAGTAGTTTGTGAAAAATGCGGCGTGGAAGTCATTCAGTCCAAGGTTCGCCGCGAACGTATGGGTCACATTACGCTGGCGACTCCGGTGGCTCATATCTGGTTTTTAAAGAGTCTTCCCAGCCGCATCGGCAATGCGGTTGATTTGCTCCTGAAGGATCTGGAAAAGGTTCTTTATTTCGAGTCCTGGATTGTTCTCGATCCCAAAGACACACCTTTGAAGAAAAAAGAATTGCTGTCGGATGAAGAGTACGAAGAAGCCAGAGAACAATACGGCCAAAATGGTTTTGTTGCCGGAATTGGTGCCGAAGCGATAAGACAACTGCTGGAAGAGATTGATTTGGATAAGCTCTATGAAGAACTGCGTACGGAAATTATTACTTCCTTTTCCGATACCAAGAAAAAGAAACTTATTAAAAGATTAAAGGTAATAGAAGCATTACGCAAGTCCGGGAATAAGCCGGAATGGATGATATTGACAGTATTGCCGGTTATCCCGCCCGATTTACGGCCGTTGGTTCCTTTGGATGGCGGCCGTTTTGCTACATCCGACCTTAACGATTTATATAGGCGGGTTATTAATAGAAATAACCGCTTGAAGCGTCTACAGGAATTAAATGCACCGGAAATAATTATCCGTAACGAGAAACGGATGCTTCAGGAAGCAGTCGACGTATTGTTTGATAACGGCCGTCGTGGCAGAGCTATCACCGGCACCAATAAAAGACCTCTTCGTTCTTTATCAGACATGTTAAAGGGTAAGCAGGGTCGTTTCCGCCAGAATCTGCTGGGTAAGCGTGTTGACTATTCCGGCCGTTCTGTCGTTACGGTTGGTCCTGATTTAAGGCTTCATCAATGCGGGTTGCCCAAGAAAATGGCCATCGAACTTTTTAAACCGTTTATTTACAATCGCCTGTTGGAAAAAGGTTATGTAACCACTGTAAAAAGTGCCAAGAAAATGGTGGAAAAAGAGACCGCCGAAGTATGGGACGCATTGGATGAGGTTGTGCGTGAATATCCGGTTATTCTCAATCGTGCGCCAACTCTGCATCGTTTGGGTATGCAGGCATTTGAGCCGGTGTTAATTGAAGGCAAGGCTATCCAGCTTCATCCTCTGGTTTGCACCGCTTTCAACGCCGACTTTGACGGCGATCAAATGGCTGTCCATGTTCCGCTGTCCATCGAAGCTCAGACAGAAGCCCGCGTGCTGATGATGTCTACCAACAACATTCTTTCTCCGGCTAACGGGAGTCCGATAATAATTCCCAGCCAGGATATCGTTTTGGGTATTTATTATCTTACCAGAGCCAAAACCGGCGTAAAAGGCGAAGGGATGGTTTTTGCCGGTCACGATGAAGTTCGGTCAGCCGTTGATTCCGGCGAAATTGATCTGCACGCACGCATCAAAGTGCGTATTAATTCAGAGATGAAAGAAACCACCGCGGGTAGAATTATACTTTCAGAAATAGTTCCCGAAGAAATCAATTTTGATATGATCAACAAACTGATGAATAAAAAGGAACTGACCAACCTGATTGATCATTGCTATCGTTTATGCGGCGATAAGACAACGATTCTTTTGTGCGACAGGCTCAAAGATTTGGGCTTTAAATATGCCACTATTTCCGGACTTTCCTTTGCTGTGGGCAACATGATTATTCCCGAACAAAAGAAGAAGATTGTTCTTCAGGCTGATAAAGATGTTCTCAAGATACAAAGACAGTATATGGACGGCTTGATTACCGACGGCGAACGTTATAACAAGGTCGTGGATATCTGGGCTCAGGCTACAGAAAAAATAGCGTCGGAAATGTTGAAGGGCATCAGCACCGAAGAGGTCGCTTCTTCCGACGGGAAAAAACGAAAAATCGAAAGTTTCAATCCTATTTATATGATGGCCGATTCCGGTGCCCGTGGTTCCGGACAGCAGTTAAGACAGCTGGCCGGTATGCGTGGGCTGATGGCCAAACCATCCGGTGAAATTATTGAAACGCCGATCACCGCTAATTTCCGTGAAGGTCTTACAGTTCTTCAGTACTTTATTTCTACACACGGTGCACGTAAAGGTTTGGCTGATACCGCATTAAAGACAGCCAATTCCGGTTATCTGACCAGAAGACTGGTTGATGTTGCTCAGGATTGCATTATTACGGAACATGATTGCGAAACGGTTGATGGCGTGTATGTTTCCGCATTGATGGAGGGTGGTGAAATTATTGAAACTGCCGGCGAGCGCGTGCTTGGTCGAGTAGCCCTACAGGATGTTACAGATCCCTTTACCGGTGAAGTTATCGTTAAAGCCAATGAAATGATCGACGAAACGCTCGCTGAAAAGATAGATAATGCCGGTATTGAAAAAGTAAATATTCGGTCTGTTTTGACCTGCCGCTCCAAACACGGAGTTTGTGCAATGTGTTACGGACGTGACTTAGCTCACGGCCACCTGGTCAACATTGGTGAGGTGGTCGGCATCGTTGCCGCCCAATCCATTGGTGAACCGGGAACTCAGTTGACCATGAGAACATTTCATATCGGTGGTACGGCCAAATTTGATGAACATTCCACACTGGAAGCGCGACATGACGGCGTGATTAAGTTTGTCAATTTAAGTACAGTAAAAACGAAAGAAAATGAATTCGTTGTAATGAGGCGTCATGGTGAAGTCCATGTTTTGGATGAACAAAACCGCAGCCGCGGGAAGTACATTCTGCCTTATGGCGCCCACTTAAAAGTTACGGAAAACAGCGCCGTCAAACGTGGTCAGTTAATTGCCGAATGGGATCCCTTCTCTATACCTGTTTTGGCGGAAGTCGACGGAACAATTAAGTATGGCGATATTATTGAAGGGAAAACGATGCAGGAACAGGTGGATGAAGTTACCGGTCTTTCCCGTAAAATCATTACCGAATTTAAAGGTGGAGATTTAAGACCGCGAGTTTCCATCAAGGATAGCAAGGGAAAAACTATCAAGCTCGCCGATACGAATTCCGAAGCCCGTTATTTCCTGGCCGTAGGAGTTAATCTGGTTGTTTCCGAAGGAGACCAGGTCAAGGCAGGAGATATTATTGCCAAAATTCCGCGTGAGACAACGAAAACCAAAGATATCACAGGTGGTCTGCCTCGTGTTGCAGAGCTATTTGAGGCTCGTAAGCCTAAAGATTTTGCTGTTATCAGTGAAATTAAGGGTGTTGTTTCTTATGGCAAAGATGCCAAGGGTAAGCGTAAAATTATTGTCACACCGGAAATCGGAGAGGAAAAAGAATACCTTATCCCCAAGGGTAAGCATATCAGTGTACAGGAAGGAGAACACGTTGTGCCGGGAGACGCCTTGATGTCCGGTGTGAACAATCCCCATGACCTTCTGGCGATTAAGGGAGAGAAGGAATTGGCCAGATATCTTGTTGATGAAGTACAGGAAGTCTACCGTCTGCAGGGTGTTAAAATTAATGATAAACACATGGAAGTCATTGTCCGTCAGATGCTTCGCAGAGTCAAGGTAACTGAGCCGGGCGATACTGCATTTATTGCCGATGAAAAAGTTGAACGTTATCGTTTCCAGAAAGAAAACGAAAGGATTGTCGCTCAGGGTGGCCGCCCTGCCATAGCAGAGCCGATGCTTCTCGGTATTACCAAAGCATCGCTAAGCACTCAGAGTTTTATTTCTGCGGCGTCATTCCAGGAAACCACCAAAGTGCTTACGGAAGCCTCGCTTTCAGGTAAAGTTGACTATTTAAGAGGACTTAAGGAAAACGTTATTATGGGCAGGTTAATCACGGCAGGCACTGGTTTGGTGATGTACAGGAAGTTGGGTATTAAGGTTATAAACGATAATCCTGAAGCGGTGGTAGAATAAATTCAATAAAAGTCAGAAAAGGCTTGACATCTATTATCTTAATTGATAGACATCGCCGATTTGCTGCTACCGGCAAAATGAATAAGGAGATTTAGTTTAGGAGGAAAATGCCGACGATAAGTCAATTGATTCGAAAAGGCCGAATCAAAATACAAAAGAAAACAAACACGCCGGCTCTGGCAGGTTCGCCTCAAAGACGCGGTGTTTGTGTCAGAGTGTATACTACGACACCCAAAAAGCCGAATTCAGCTTTACGTAAAGTGGCCAGAGTTCGTCTTACCGGCGGATATGAAGTTACTTCTTATATCCCGGGTATCGGCCACAACCTTCAGGAGCATTCCGTTGTTCTGGTACGCGGGGGCAGAGTTAAGGACCTGCCGGGAGTGAGATATCATGTAGTAAGAGGTACGCTTGATACCGTGGGAGTGCAGGATCGCAAACAGGGCAGATCAAAGTACGGTGCGAAAAAGCCAAGCTAAACGGAGATAATTAAATGCCGAGAAGACGGGAAATTGAGAAAAGAGACATTTTGGCCGATCCCAAGTTTAATAACAAACTTGTCGCAAAATTTGTTAATTGCTTATTAAAAAGAGGCAAAAAAAGCGTTGCAGAAAGTATTCTTTACGGATCTTTTGACATTATCGAAAAGAGGTTAAAGGAACAACCCATCGAACTTTTCGAGAAAGCTGTTAATAATGTAAAACCGGTAATCGAAGTAAAGTCAAGAAGAGTCGGCGGTTCGACTTACCAGGTGCCGACGGAAGTTGTCCCGGCCAGGCGTACTGCGTTGGCGATTCGCTGGTTGATATCCAACGCCCAGGAGCGTACGGAAAAAACCATGCGTGAAAAACTGGCCGCTGAGTTGATAGATGCCGCTAATAATCGTGGCGGTGCGATCAAGAAAAAAGAAGCTGTACATAAGATGGCGGAAGCAAACAAAGCTTTTGCCCATTATAAATTTTAATAAATAATTTATTCGGTACGGACACCGACCATTCAAAGTTAAGGAGGGAATACGAAATGGCAAAGAAAAAATTTGAAAGGACTAAGCCGCATTTAAATATCGGAACAATCGGTCACGTCGATCACGGCAAGACGACATTGACGGCCGCAATTACCAAGCATCTGGCCAAGAAAGGTCTTGCGGAATTCAGACCTTTCGATTCTATTGATAATGCTCCGGAAGAAAAAGAACGTGGTGTTACGATTAATATCTCCCATGTGGAATATGAAACGGATAAAAGACATTATGCGCACGTCGATTGCCCCGGCCATGCCGACTATATTAAAAACATGATTTCCGGTGCCGCCCACATGGACGGAACTATTCTTGTTGTGGCCGCTTCCGATGGTCCGATGCCGCAGACACGCGAGCACATCCTCCTTGCCCGTCAGGTACAGGTTCCTTACATTGTCGTTTATCTGAATAAAGTTGATCTGGTTGACGATCCGGAACTTCTGGATCTTGTTGAACTTGAACTTAGAGAACTCCTTACCCAGTATGAATTCCCAGGTGACGATATTCCCATCATTCGCGGTTCCGCGCTTAAAGCGCTGGAATCCGATGATCCCAATTCACCTGATGTCAAATCCATTTGGGAACTTATGGAAGCAGTTGATAACTATATTCCTGAGCCGAAACGCGATACTGATAAGCCTTTCCTGATGCCCGTCGGTGATGTCTTTACGATTTCCGGTCGTGGAACTGTTGTTACAGGCAGAGTAGACAGAGGTATTATCAAGGTTGGCGAGGAAGTAGAAATTATAGGCATCAGGCCGACGGTTAAAACGGTTGTTACCGGAGTGGAAATGTTTCGTAAAACTCTTGATGAAGGCCGTGCCGGTGATGATGTAGGTTTATTGCTTCGCGGAATCAAACGTGAGGAAGTGGAAAGGGGTCAGGTCGTGGCTAAACCAGGTTCAATTACTCCTCATACAAAGTTTGAAGCTGCAGTTTATGTTCTGACTAAGGAAGAAGGTGGTCGTCATACGCCGTTTTTTACAGGCTACAGACCGCAGTTTTATTTCCGTACAACAGACGTGACCGGTGTGGCAAATCTTCCTGACGGCGTGGAAATGGTTATGCCCGGTGATAATGTAAAAATGACCATTGAGTTAATTACGCCTATTGCAATGGAAGAACAATTAAGATTCGCTATTCGCGAGGGTGGAAGAACTGTAGGCGCTGGAGTCGTAAGCAAAGTTATTGAATAAAAAATGGAATAGGTTATCCGATCAATGAAAGAACAAAAGATTAGAATTCGTCTCAAAGCTTACGATTATAAACTTTTAGATCGTTCTGTAGAAGAAATAGTGGAAACGGTAAAAAGGACCGGTGCTCGTGTCGCCGGTCCCATCCCTATTCCTACCGAAATCAATAAGTATTGTGTAAATCGTTCCCCTCATGTGGACAAAAAATCTCGCGAACAGTTTGAAATCAGAACACATAAAAGATTAATAGATATAGTCGGACCTACCCAAGCCACAGTTGACGCTTTGATGAAACTGGATCTCTCAGCCGGAGTTGATGTAGAGATAAAAGCGTAGGCGATTTTTCCAGTGTGGGAAGATGGTATCGAATCATTGCCATTCTTCAAAATGAAGATAAGGGGATTAATATTTATTGAAAAATTGGAATGTTAAATGAGCAAGGGAATAATTGGAAAAAAATTAGGAATGACTCAAGTGTTTGCTGATGACGGATCGACGGTCGGTGTAACCGCGATTGAGGTGGCACCATCTGTTATTGTGCAAATAAAGACAAAAGATAAGGATGGATACGATGCCATTCAGCTTGGTTACGGCAGGGTTAAGCGGAAAAACGTGACCAAACCGATGCAGGGTCATTTTAATAAAGCTAATAAAGGGTTCTTTCGCAGTTTAAAAGAATTTCAGGCTCAACCTGGAAAATATGAAATTGGTCAGGAGATTACAGCGGACATTTTTAAAACCGGTGATTCTGTGGATGTTGTCGGAACATCAAAAGGGAGAGGATTTCAAGGTGTTGTTAAAAGACACGGCTTCCGCGGAGGCAGAGCTACTCATGGTTCAATGTTTCACCGTGCCCCCGGTTCAATTGGTGCCAGCGCTGATCCATCACGCGTTTTCAAAGGTGCCAGAATGGGTGGCCAAATGGGTAATGTTCGCAAGACCATTCAAAATTTGCAGATATGGCAGGTTCGTCCCGATAGAAATTTATTGTTACTGAAAGGCTCTGTTCCCGGTAGTAGGAATGGAATGGTATTAATTAAGAAAGCTAAGAAAAAAAGTGCTTAAGTTATAACTGGAGTTATGAACATGGCAGTTGCGGATGTTTTTGATATTGAAAAGAAAAAAGTTGCCCAGGTTGATTTGAATGACGCAGTGTTTGGCGCTGAAGTCAATGAGGCTATTATATATGATGTGGTTAAAATGCAGTTAGCATCGCGCCGTTCGGGCACTGCATCCACTAAAACCAGGAGTGATGTCAGCGGCGGAGGGAAAAAGCCATGGCGACAGAAAGGAACCGGTAGGGCAAGATCTGGAAGCTCAAGATCACCTCTCTGGAGAAGCGGCGGAACTGTGTTCGGTCCGCATCCCCGTGACTACTCTTACAGTGTACCCAAAAAAGTGCGCAAAAAAGCGTTAATTTCTGCCTTGAGTATGAAATTCAAGGATAACCAAATGTTGATATTGAAAGATTTTCCAATGGAGAAAATAAGCACGCGCATATTTAAAAATGTGGTTGATCTGTTTAGCCTGAAGAAAGCATTGTTTGTTATAGATGAAAATAATGAGGTTTTACTAAAATCATCAAGAAATATAAAAAACATTAAGATGATCAGATCGGAGGGTATTAATGTTTATGATATTCTTAATCATGAGCATTTGATACTTCTTGAGCCCTCTGTGAAAAAAATTGAGGGAGCATTGGCATAATGGAAGTGCATCAAGTTATTAAAAAAATACTGATTACAGAAAAAAGCACTATAGCGCGGGATGAATCGAACAAGTATTTCTTCGAAGTCGATCGTAAAGCAAATAAGATTGAAATCGGCAAAGCCGTAGAAAAACTGTTTAAAGTCACGGTTGCCGATGTCCGCGTTATAAACATTTTAGGAAAAAAGAAAAGAGTCGGCCGGACTGTGGGACAAAAGAGATCCTGGAAAAAAGCGATCGTAACTCTGGCTGCCGGCAATCGAATTGAAGTTGCCGAAGGCGTATAAGAACTAGTGTAAGGATTGAGCTAATGGGAATTATCAAATACAAACCGACATCACCGGGCAGAAGATTTCAGAGTGTTTCCGATTTTGCAGAGATTACTTCTGCTGAGCCAGTGAAAGGCCTGTTGAAACCTTTGAAAAGAACGGGTGGTCGCAATAGCTATGGCAGGATTACATCACGGCACATTGGTGGTGGTCATAAACGCAAGTATCGGGTGATAGATTTTTGCCGCAATAAGGCTGATATCCCGGCCAAAGTTGCCGCTATTGAATATGACCCGAACAGATCGGCAAGAATCGCTTTGCTCAATTACCGTGACGGTGAAAGAAGATACATTGTAGCGCCGGCACAGGTTAATGTTGGAGATGTTATAATCAGTGGCGATAAGGCAGATATTAAGCCCGGAAATGCGGTTCCTTTAAAATACATACCCTTGGGTTCTTTAATTCATAATGTGGAGTTGAAGGTTGGTCGTGGCGGACAATTAATCAGATCTGCCGGAGCTTATGGTCAATTGATGGCCAAAGAAGGAAGTTATGCACAAGTACGCCTTCCTTCAGGTGAAGTGCGCAAAATATTTATTGAATGTATGGCAACTATCGGGCAGGTAGGAAACAATGAGCATGAAAATATCAGCATCGGCAAGGCCGGCAGAAAGCGTTGGTTAGGTAAGAAACCGCATGTTCGTGGTGTTGTAATGAACCCTGTCGATCATCCTATGGGCGGTGGTGAAGGTAAGTCGTCCGGTGGCCGACATCCATGTACACCATGGGGTATTCCGACAAAAGGTCATAAAACAAGAAAAAATAAAAAAACTGATAAATACATAGTTAAGAGAAGGGGTTAGAAAGCGTGGCACGTTCGATCAAAAAAGGTCCTTATATTGAAGAAAGGTTGTTGACCAGGGTCAGGAAAATGGAAACAGAGGGCAACAAAAATGTAATCAAGACCTGGTCGCGTCGTTCAACTATAACTCCGGAGCTGGTTGGTTATACTTTTGCCGTGCATAACGGGAAAAAATTCATTCCGGTCTATGTGACGGAGAATATGGTGGGACATAAATTGGGCGAGTTTGCGCCGACAAGGATTTTTTATTCGCATTCGGGTGATCGGAAGACTAAAGTCCGCGCTTAATTATTTAAGCCAATATGTTTGGAGTTGATGAACATGGAAGCAAAAGCAGTTGCAAAATATATAAGAATGTCGCCGCAGAAAATAAGACTGGTGGCGGATCTGATAAGAGGGAAAAAGGTGCAGGAAGCACGTAATATTCTTCTTTATACAAGAAAGTACGCGGCAGGCGCAATTGCCCATGTTTTGAAATCAGCTGTTGCCAATGCGGCCCAGAATCCTAATATTGATGAAAATATTCTTTATGTGAAAGAAATATTCGTGGATCAGGGACCCGCTTTAAAGCGTTGGCGTGCGGCCGCGCAAGGAAGAGCGGCAGGGATTAGAAAGAGAAGTTCTCATATTACAGTTATTTTGGACGAAAAGTAAGGAGGATTACGTTGGGTCAGAAGGTTAATCCGGTAGGCCTGAGATTAGGCCATATTAAAAAGTGGCAATCGGTATGGTTCGCCAATAAGAAATACAGCGAAATGTTGCATGAGGATTTGCAGATCAGAAAACATCTCAAGAAAAAGCTGTATCATGCGGGAATTTCCAAAATTGAGATTGAAAGAGCCGCTAACAAGGCAAAGGTAAATATTTATTCGGCCAGGCCCGGGGTGATCATCGGTAAGAAAGGTTCTGAAATAGAAAAATTGAAATCGGAAATTGAAAAGTTTTCGCAAGCTGAAATTATCATAAATATTCTGGAAGTACGCAAACCGGAAGTAGATGCCCAGCTTGTTGCAGAAAATGTTGCCATGCAATTGGAAAAAAGAGTTGCGTTTCGTCGTGCGATGAAAAAGTGCGTCGGTTATGCTTTAAAATTTGGTGCAAAGGGAATAAAGATAGCCTGCTCCGGAAGATTAGGCGGTGCGGAAATGTCGCGGTCGGAATGGTATAGGGAAGGCCGTGTGCCGTTACATACTTTACGCGCGGATATTGATTACGGATTTACTGAAGCTCATACGGCTTATGGATTGATAGGCATTAAGGTTTTTATTTTTCATGGAGAAATTTTATCTGCGAAGGGTGAAAAATAAAGCCTTTCCTGCCTGTAAAGGAAAGAATTTATGTAGTGGGAAACAATGGGAGTTTTAGCTGATGTTAATGCCGAAAAGGGTAAAATATAGAAAGTTGCAAAAAGGCCGAATGGGGGGCAAAGCAATAAGAGGAAGCTCTATAGCTTTTGGTGAATACGGATTGCAGGCAGCGGAATGCGGCTGGATTACGTCAAGACAGATAGAAGCTGCGCGTGTTGCCATGACTCGTTATGTTAAACGTGGCGGTAAAATCTGGATCAGAGTTTTCCCTCATAAATCAGTAACGAAAAAACCGGCTGAAACCCGTATGGGTAAGGGAAAAGGTGCGCCTGAAGGATGGGTAGCTGTAGTAAAACCAGGTTCAGTTCTTTATGAAATGGAAGGTGTAACCAAAGACGTGGCCAAGGAAGCGTTCCGCCTGGCAGCGCATAAGTTACCCATTGCTACTAAATTTTTGTCAAGGGAGATATCTGATGAAAATTAAAGAAATCAGGGCTCTCGGTGTCAACGAGCTCAGACAAAAGACTGCTGAGTTAAAGGAAGAGCTTTTTCGCCTGAATATCAGGCATGAGTCCGGTCAGTTGGAATCAACAGCAATGCTGGGTCGCTTACGTAAAGATATTGCCCGTATCAAGACGGTTCTGAAGGAAAAGGAGGGGGGCAATTAACATGGCTGACAGAGGGAATAAACGCACAATTAAGGGCGTGGTTATAAGTAATAAGATGGATAAAACAGTCGTGGTTAAAACAGAGCTTTTGGTAAAACATCCTGTTTTCCATAAGTATGTGCGTAAACACGTTAAATACAAGGCCCATGATGAGAAAAATCAGTGTAAGGTGGGCGATACTGTTATGATTATTGAAACAAGACCACTGAGCAAAGAAAAACGCTGGCGGATGCTCGAAATTTTGGAGAAAGCAAAATAGAAAAATCGACTTGCCTCGGGTGAGTTGTTTGATGGGGTTTTTTTATGATTCAGATGCAGACAGTACTAAATGTTGCGGACAATTCCGGCGCCAAAAAGGTTGCTTGCATTAAAGTGCTTGGTGGGTCGAAGCGGCGTTATGCAAGCCTTGGTGATGTTATTGTGGTTTCGGTAAAAGAAGCAATTCCGAATTCCAAGGTTAAAAAAGGCGATGTGATGAAGGCGGTTATCGTGCGTACTGTCAAAGAAGTGAAAAGGCCGGACGGTTCTTATTTGAAGTTTGACGACAATTCGGCGGTTTTAATTACCAACCAGATGGAACCTATTGGAACGAGAATTTTTGGACCTGTTGCTCGTGAATTGAGAGCAAGGCAGTTCATGAAAATTATATCGCTGGCTCCGGAAGTTTTGTAAAAATATTTCGCAGAGGAATAAAATGAGCTTAAGCAAATTGAGGAAAGGGGATATTGTTAAAGTTCTTTCCGGTAAAGATAAAGGCAAGACCGGTAAAGTATTGACGATTATTCCCGAGGAAGACAGAATCGTAATAGAAAAGGTTAATTTGATTAAGAAGCATAAAAAACCTGATCAAAAAGGTAAAGGTGGTATTGTAGAGAAAGAGGGATCGATTCACATATCCAATGTCGGCTTGATATGCAACAAGTGTAATACAGCTGTCAGGATAAAAAGTAAGATCCTTGAAGATGGGAAAAAAGTGCGAGTTTGCAGCAAGTGCAATGATGTAATCAATGTGGGTTAAAGAACAATGGCAAGATTAAAGGATTATTATTTGAAAAAAGTAGTTCCTGCTCTGATTGAGAAGTTTAATTACAAAAATCCGATGCAAGTGCCCAAGATGGAAAAGATAGTTATCAATATGGGTCTTGGCGAAGCCATTCAAAACATAAAAATTATTGATGGTGCTGTGCAGGAGTTGGCAGCCATTACCGGGCAAAAACCGGTAATAAATAAAGCAAAGAAATCCATTGCTACTTTTAAGTTAAGACAGGGAATGCCTGTTGGTTGTTCGGTTACCTTAAGAAAAAACAACATGTACGAATTTTTTGATCGTTTGGTTAATGCTGCTCTACCTAAAGTAAGAGATTTCCGCGGCATATCACCCAATGCTTTTGACGGCAGGGGTAATTTTTCTATTGGTTTACAGGAACAAACTATTTTCCCTGAGATTGAATATGATAAAGTGGAAAAAGTTAAAGGAATGAACATCACCATCGTGACTACGGCAAAAACAGATGCAGAAGCCAGGCTTTTGCTGGAGTTGATGGGTGTGCCTTTCAAGCGTTAAACAAAGGGAGTTCCGGAGGAATTTAGTGTGGCAAAAAATTCATTAATTGCAAAAGCGAAAAGAAAAATGAAGTTTTCGGTCAGGGAATATAACCGCTGTCCGCTTTGTGGACGCCCGCGGGGATATTATAGAAAATTCGACATGTGCAGGATTTGTTTACGAAAGCTTTCACTACAGGGAGAGCTTCCCGGAGTAATAAAATCGAGTTGGTAACAATAGTTTAAGGAGAAAAATGCATGGGAATGACGGATCCTATTGCCGATATGTTAACTAGAATCAGAAACGCAAATAAAGCTCGTTTTAAGACAGTCAATGTTCATATGTCCCAAATGAACGTTAATATTGCGAAGGTGTTGAAGAAATCGGGATACATCAGTAACTGCGACAAGGTAAAAAATGAAAAGGGACAACAGATGTTGGAAATAGTTCTAAAGTATCCTGATGCCAAGCGTACTGTAATCACAAATATTAAAAGAGTCAGTAAGCCGGGGCGGAGGGTTTATGTTGCTTCTGACAGTATCCCTAAAGTTTTAAATGGTTATGGGATTTCTATTCTCTCAACTTCAAACGGTGTTATTACAGATGCGGAAGCCAGAGAATTGAGGGTTGGCGGAGAAGTTCTTTGTAACGTTTGGTAATAACGGTATTAATCAGGAGCGTTTTTTCATGTCGAGAATAGGTAAGAAACCGATAACATTTCCCAAGAATGTTAAAATCAGCCAGAATGCTGATATAGTTAAAGTGGAAGGTCCCAAAGGAACTCTTTCTTCTAAATTGCCGGAAGGGATTACCCTGATAATAGGGGAAGGAAATATTATAGCAGAAAGAAAATCGGATGAAATAAGTGCACGTGCTTACCATGGATTAGCCAGAACCTTAATCGGCAATATGGTTCAGGGTGTCAGCGCCGGCTTTGAAAAAAAACTGGAAATATCAGGAGTCGGATATCGTGCCGAACTTAGCGGAAAAAGTATAAAATTTATTTTAGGTTTTTCTTCTCCGGTTGAATACAATATTCCCAAGGGAATAGATATTAAGCTGGATAAACAGGTTAATATAGTTGTATCCGGTATTGATAAACAATTAGTAGGCCGTGTTGCAGCAGAAATCAGATCATTGAAAAAACCGGAGCCTTATAAAGGTAAAGGTATTAAATATCTTGATGAGTACATTAAACGTAAAGCAGGGAAATCGGCTGAACGTGCTTAGTTAGATAAAAATTATATTTCCATAAATGAGGTTGAACATTGGCTTCCAAAAAGACATTAAGAGTTAGAAAGAAAAGAGAGAAAAGAATAAGAAGCAAAATTACCGGAACGCAGGAAAAGCCCCGTCTTTCCGTATTCCGGAGTGAAAAGCATATTTATGTTCAAGCCATTGATGACATAAAGGCCGGTACTTTGGCAACTGCATCTACTTTGTGCAAAGAGTTAGCCTCGAAGATTAAAGGCAAAAAGAAAGTAGAGGTGGCAAGGGAAGTAGGCAAGTTGATTGCCGAACGATTAAAAGCTCAGGGGATTGATAAAGTGATTTTTGATAGGGGAAGGTTCCTTTATCATGGCCGCGTCAAGGCGTTGGCTGATGCTGCCAGAGAAAATGGTCTTAAATTTTAATTTTTATTAAATAAATAAAGATAATAAAGGAAGAAATCTTTGGATAAGAAAGAAATTAAAGAAGTAGAATTCCTGGACAGAGTTGTTGCCATTAACAGGACGGCAAAAGTAGTCAAAGGCGGCCGGAGATTCCGTTTTAGCGCCATTGTGGTTGTTGGCGATGGCAATGGAATGATCGGGGCGGGATTGGGTAAAGCTCATGAAGTGCCGGAAGCTATCCGTAAAGGAATGGATATGGCTAAGAAAAATATGGTGAAGGTTGCCGTTTTAGCCAAGACTATTCCTTATGATATCATAGGTCGTGCCGGTGCCGGGAAAGTTTTATTAAAACCGGCATCCGAAGGGACCGGTTTGATTGCCGGAGGCGCCGTAAGAGCCGTACTGGAAGTAGCCGGTGTCCATAATATTCTGACGAAGTGTCTCGGATCTCATAATCCTCATAATCTGGTCAAAGCGACTCTTGATGGCCTGTGCCGGTTGAAAGATCCGGCGGAGATTGCTGCGCAGAGAGGTAAATAGTCAATTATTCGATGAGGTAACTAAACGTGGCTAAAATGTTAAAAATAAAAAAAATAAAAAGTGAAATCGGCCGTCCTGAAAAACAAAGAAAGATTTTAAAAGGAATGGGTCTGAGTAAATTGAACAGCACCGTAACTTTAGTTGATACTCCGCAAGTTCGCGGCATGATAAATAAAGTTATTCATCTAGTTTCTTTTGAAGAATCAGGGGAGTAGATATGGATTTGAGTACGCTTAGGGCTCCGGCCGGAGCGACAAAAAAGAGAAAACGAGTTGGTCGTGGTGATGCTTCCGGCCAGGGTGGAACATCCGGAAAAGGCAATAAGGGACAGAAAGCCCGTTCCGGCGGAAAAGTAAGAGCCGGCTTCGAAGGCGGTCAAATGCCGATGTCCCGCAGGTTACCCAAACGTGGTTTCCGTAATCCTTTTCGTGAAAAGTTTGTTGCAGTAAATATTGCCGATTTGTGCAGGAAATTTGACAAAGGCGCAGTCATTGATGACACAGCTCTTTTGAACAGTGGTATTGTAAAGAAAAAAAACGACAAAGTTAAGATTTTGGCCAGAGGTGAGATTGATTTTCCCGTAACTCTAAAGATAACCAGAATCAGCAAAGCCGCAAAAGATAAAATTACCGCCGCCGGCGGTTCAGTAGAAGAGGTAATATAACTTGTTGGAAGGGCTGGGCAGTGTATCCAAAGTTCCGGAATTACAGAGAAGGATTTTATTCACGTTCCTTCTTTTGGGTGTTTACCGTATAGGTGTTTACATCCCTACCCCCGGAATCGATAATGTGGCTTTACTGGCTTATTTTGAACATGCCAAAGGTTCATTATTTGGCTTGATGGACATGTTTGCCGGTGGCGCTTTTAGTAATTTTTCTATTTTTGCTCTGGGCATTATGCCCTATATCAGCGCTTCAATTATTCTGCAGTTATTAACTATTGCCGTTCCTCATTTGGAGAAGCTTTCTAAAGAAGGTGAGAGTGGCAGGCGCAAAATTACGCAGTACACCCGTTATGGAACAGTTCTTTTAAGTATGATCCAGGGTTTTGGCATTGCTTACGGTTTGCAGCAAATGGCCGGTCCCTCGGGAGCTCCCATTGTTTTGCAACCGGGCTGGTCTTTTATAATGATGACCGTTATTACCTTAACATCAGGCACTGCTTTCATCATGTGGCTTGGTGAAACGATTACGGAAAAAGGAATCGGTAACGGTATATCTTTGATAATTTTTGCCGGTATTGTTTGTCGCATTCCTGCGGCGATCGGCAATACTTACAGATTGGCGACTGCCGGTGAACTGGGGGTGCTGGTTATCCTGTTGATTATCGTGCTGATGGTAGCCGTTGTCGGAGCGATTGTTTTTGTGGAAGCCGGACAACGCCGCATTCCGGTGCAATATGCTAAAAGAATAGTGGGTCGTAAAATGTATGGTGGTCAGACCACGCATTTGCCGCTGAAGATCAATACTTCGGGGGTTATCCCTCCTATATTTGCTTCTTCGGTGATAATGTTTCCGGCAACTATTGCCAATTTTGCTCCTCAGGGCTGGATAAAAGATATTGCTTCTTATTTGGTACCGGGGCGGCTTGGTTATGAAATTCTTTATGTGGCATTTATTTTTTTCTTTTGCTTTTTTTATACGGCAGTTACTTTTAAACCGGATGATGTTGCCGAGAATATGAAAAAATTCGGTGGTTATGTTCCTGGAATAAGACCAGGCAAGAAAACTGCTGAGTATATTGAAAATATACTGGAAAAACTGACTTTCAGCGGAGCTATTTACGTTTCGATAATTTGTGTTTTGCCCAGTGTATTAATTTCTCAATTGAATGTTCCTTTTTACTTCGGCGGTACGGCGCTTTTGATTGTTGTCGGTGTCGCTATGGATACGGCGAGTCAGATTGAATCGCATCTGCTTACAAGGCAATACGAAGGATTCATGAAAAAAGGACATATAGCCCGCAGGAGATAACGGAAAATTATCATGGTAATTCTGAGGCTTCCGGAAGAGATTGAAAGAGCGAGAAAAAGTAATCGTATCGTTGCCGAGGTTTTAAACAGGCTTAGAGATAAAGTAAAGCCTGGTGTGAGGACGAAGGAACTGGACAGACTTGCCGTAGAGGTTGCAGAGAAAAGAGGGGCGCAGCCTGCTTTTAAGGGTTACAACGGTTATCCCTACGCTCTTTGTGTGTCGATAAACGAAGTTGTCGTGCACGGTATGCCTTCAGAAAGAATACTTGAAGAAGGCGATATAATAGGCTTGGATTTCGGAGTTTATTATCAGGGGTTTTTTGGCGATGCGGCAATAACATTGCCGTTGGGTAAGGTAACCGATAAAGCTTTAAGGCTTATGAGAGTTACCGAAGAAAGTTTATATGCAGGTATAACACAAGCCAGGGTGGGCAACAGATTAGGTGATATATCTGCCGCTGTGCAGGATACAGTAGAGGCCGCCGGTTATTCAGTAGTGCGTGATTTTGTCGGTCATGGGATCGGAAAGAATCTGCATGAAGAACCGCAGATTCCCAATTTTGGTAAAAAAGGACGGGGAATCGAATTAAAGAGCGGAATGCTTTTGGCTATTGAGCCGATGGTCAATGAAGGAGACTATAAAGTACAAATATTGCCGGATGGCTGGACGGCAGTTACAAAAGATGGAAGCTTATCGTCTCATTTTGAGCATTCGATAGCAATTACTGATAACGGACCGGAGATTTTAAGTAAATTAAATTGATGCTGAATTGAGCCGGTTGATAGTTGTTTAAAAAGGAACGTAGATAAAATAAATTATGGCCAAAGAGGAAGCAATAGAAGTTGAAGGTAGGGTTCTTGAACCTCTACCCAATGCTATGTTTCGCGTAGAACTGGAAAATGGGCATAAGGTTTTAGCTCATATTTCAGGAAAAATGCGCATGCACTTCATTAAAATACTTCCGGGTGATAAAGTGACAGTAGAACTTTCACCTTATGATTTAACACGAGGCCGAATAACTTACAGAACGAAATAAGTTTTTTTAACGGGAATAAGGAGTCGAAATTGTGAAAGTAAGATCGTCTGTAAAAAAAATATGTGATAAGTGTAAAATTGTCAAACGCAAGGGAGTTTTACGGGTAATTTGTGAAAATCCCAAGCATAAACAACGTCAGGGTTAGTTTATTATTCAGGAGGTTTTAGGTGGCGCGAATTTCAGGTGTTGATTTACCGAAAAATAAAAGAATGGAAGTTGCTTTGACTTATATTTACGGCATTGGACCGGCTAAATCAAGGCAAATCCTTAAAAATGCGGGAGTCAGTCCGGATACAAGAACGGACGACCTGGCCGACTCGGAAATATCAGCCATTAGAAATATCATTGATAAGGATCATAGAGTTGAAGGCGACCTGCGCAGAGAAGTTTCCATGTCTGTTAAACGCTTGATGGATATCGGCTCCTACCGTGGTTTAAGACATCGTAAAGGGCTTCCTGTCAGAGGGCAGAGAACTCATACGAATGGTCGCACAAGAAAGGGTCCGCGACGGGCTATCGCAGGCAAGAAAAAGTAACTGTGTCCTTAAGTTGGAGGAGAAATGGCTAAAGCAGTAAGAAAGACCGGCAAGAAAAAAGAAAAGAAAAATATTACAGAAGGGATTGCACATATTCAGTCCACTTTTAACAATACAATTGTAACGATAACTGATTTAAGCGGTAATGTAATCGCCTGGTCGTCAGCCGGCCTGCAGGGTTTTAAAGGCTCACGTAAAAGCACCCCCTTTGCCGCGCAAATGGCTGCGGAAGATGTTGTGCGTAAAGCAAAAGATCAGGGAATGCGCAAGGTGCAGGTTTATATAAAAGGTCCCGGGGCAGGCAGAGAGTCGGCATTACGATCTTTACAGCTTGCGGGACTGGTTATCACTATGATTCGCGATGTAACGCCTGTTCCGCATAACGGATGCAGACCGCCGAAGCGCCGCAGAGTATAAAAGTAACAATGGATAAATAACAAATAGACGACAAGGGAGGCTTTTTTGGCAAGATATACGGATTCATCATGTAGATTGTGTCGCCGTGAGGGGTTGAAACTTTTTTTGAAAGGCGACAGGTGCTATTCGGAAAAATGTTCCTTCGAAAGAAGAGAATACGTTCCGGGAGATCATGGTCAGTTACATAAGAAGCAGCGTTCTGACTATGGTGTCCAATTGCGGGAGAAACAAAAGCTAAAAAGAATGTACGGGCTTTTGGAAAAACAGTTCAGAGGTTATTTCGAAAAGGCCGATAAGCAAAAGGGCATTACAGGAGAAAATTTACTCCTGCTTCTGGAAAGAAGAATGGACAATATGGTTTTTCGTATGGGATTTGCCAATTCCAGAATTGAGGCAAGGCAATTAATTAGTCATAATCACTTTTTAATTAACGGCAAACCGGTCAATATACCGTCGTACCTGCTTAAAGCGGGTGATGGAATTACCGTTAAAGAAGGCAGCCGCAAAGTTGCTAAAATATTATCAGCAATTGAAACTGTGGCAAGACGCGGTGTGCCTCATTGGCTGGAATTGGATAAAGATAACTTCAAGGCCTCTGTTAAAATGCTGCCGGTGCGGGAAGATTTAACGATGCCGGTGCAGGAACAGCTTGTCGTAGAGCTTTATTCGAAATAAATAATTATTTTCATAAACCGGTTAAAGGATAGTTTAATTATGCAAAGGAACTGGTCACGCTTGATTCGTCCCAAGCGTATTGAAGTTGATGAAGCTACACATACACGTAGCTATGGAGAGTTTACCATTCAGCCATTGGAACGTGGCTTTGGTATAACTTTAGGCAATTCGTTAAGAAGAATTTTGCTTTCTTCTATTCAGGGAGCGGCTATTGTCTCGGCAAAGATCGAGGGCGTATTGCATGAATTTTCAACTCTGCCCGGGGTCAAAGAAGACATAACGGATATTATTTTGAATTTAAAAGGTGTGCGCTTTAAATTATCAGGTCCGGCGGACTTGAAAGAAGTGAATATCAATGTTGCTCGTGCGGGAGCTGTTACAGCCGCCGATATTATTACTGACGGAACAATTGAGGTTTTGAATCCCGATCATCATATTGCCACCATATCCGGTGGATCTTTCAAAGCACAGCTTATTGTAAAAGTAGGCAAGGGTTACGTGCCGGCAAAAAAAGAACTTGAACCTGATCAACCAAAAGGAACGATTAATATCGACGCTATTTTTTCGCCGATCAAAAAAGTAAATTATGTTGTTTCTCATGCTCGTGTCGGTCAAATTGCCGATTATGACAAACTTACGCTTGAAGTTTGGACGGATGGCAGCGTAAAGCCCGACGACGCCATTGCTTATGCGGCAAAAATCATGAAACAACAATTAGATGTATTCATTAATTTTGAGGAAGTCGAGGAAGAAGTCATACCGGAAAAAGAAGATGAGCAGGAGGGTGTAAATAAAGTCTTGTTACGCTCTGTAGAAGATTTGGAACTTTCAGTGCGTTCGGCTAATTGTTTAAAGAATGCGGGAATTAACACCATCGGAGAATTGGTAAAGAAGACGGAAGCGGAAATGCTCAAAACAAAGAATTTTGGACGTAAATCTTTAAGCGAGATCAAAGATATTCTGAGTGAATATGGCCTCAGTTTCGGAATGGATCTGGATTCGGCAAGGTAAGAATAGTTAAAAAATTAAGAAAGGAAGATATTAGCGATGCATCATGCTAAGACGGGTAGTAAGTTAGGGAGGTCTTCCAGCCATAAGGAAGCCATGCTTCGTAATATGGTAACTTCCGTTATCAAACATGAACGGATTCGCACTACAGATTCGAAAGCAAAGGAATTGAGAAAAGTAGCGGAAAAAATGATTACCTTGGGCAAAAAAGGCAGCTTGCACGCGCGGCGTCAGGCTTTGGCTGTTGTACGGGATAAAGATATGGTCGGTAAACTTTTCGGTGAACTGGCCGAACGTTACCGTAACCGTGCAGGCGGATACACGAGAATTGTCAAAACCGGATATCGGTTTGGTGACAATGCGCCTGTTTCCATTCTGGAATTTATTTCCGATGAGAAAAAGAAGGAAAAAGCAAAATCCAGTAGAGCGTTTCCTAAATAATGTGACAGACAAGACGCCTGTCCTACTGTATTAAGTTGCAAGCATCCAAAGGGGTAGGACAGCCGTCTCGGCTGTCCTATAATTGCTATGTTATTTTGTGAACGCTCTACCAGGACCAAAGCAAAAGAGAAAGCAGCCTGATTATTCGGGTAAAAGCAAATAAAAAAGGCAGGGCAAAAATCCCTGCTTTTTTTATTTGCTGCACTCCGGGTTAAGAAAAAAATTAAATTTCAGACTTGTTCACTTGAATATCTATTAATGCCGTGGTAACCTTACTCTTTCCGGTGTAAAAGCAAACGATTACCCCCAACGCCATCAAAAACAATAATAAAGCCGGATTCCAGAGTATTGAAAGACCCAACATCAAATCCGGTTTGTTTAGCTGTGGTTCATGGAATATAAAAGCAACGACTAAGCCATATAAACAGGAAGTCAAAGCCATTATCTGATACACGGATATTTTTCCTTTCCCCCGGTAATCAGCGCGAAGGAATTCGGACAAAAAACGCCAAATTTGGGTAACGGATAATATCAGTACGAAAACAATTGAGGCAAATCCTTTCAGAAAGAGGTAGCATCCGATAAGACCTGTAATGCTGTAAATTAAAGTTGTTAGAGCTTGTGCGGGAATAACTTGCTGTCCGTCCAGTGCATGAGCATAGGCAATTTTTTTCGTTTTTCCTGTGAATATAAAATTATGCCGAAGAAATATTTTTTTGGCGAAAGGTGATAATTCCTTCAAAGGTTTTCCGTAGCAGCATCCGAAGCTTATGCAGGCTAATCTGCCGATTCCTTCGCCAAGCGCGTAGGCAACAGACATCGTTGACAATACGGTTATGACAGAGATATGGAAACCAAACCAATTATCTCCGATAAGTTTTGTTATGAAAACAATCAATGGCGCGATAAGGATGCCGATGAAGGATGCGCCGCCGACAGTAGCAGTGTTCCGCTTATTTTCGATTTTCCAGGCCAGTATTCTTGCCGCAGGCATGCATATTAAAAGAAGCAGAGTTAATATCAACAAACCGGCAATAAGTGACGTTGACGTTGCGCCCAGCAATATTATTAGCATTAAAACCGCGAATAGCGTGGCTACAGCATTAAAAAAACCATACCAGGTAAGATTCCAACCCCTCCAGTAGTCATTCGGTAATTTCTGGTACGGAAAGCAGCCGATGATTTGCCATTTTTCCTCCGGCAATGTTTTGAATGCCCATCGTAGAGTAAAAAAAAGAGTCAGAAAAATAATTAATATAAAAATTTCATCAAACATGATTATATAAAACCCTTCTTGTGGTTTTGTTTCTGGGCATTGCTGCATTTTGACGTATTTCCATCTTTTCCTGACACTCAATGCATAACTTGCTCATCGGCTCAACGCGCAGCCTTTTTTGCGATATTTGACGACCGCAGTGGTCGCAAATGCCAAAAAGACCGTGATCAATACGCAGGATAGTTTCTTTAATGTCAAGGAGCAGATTCCAGTTCTTGATGCGGCAGTTTAGTTCGACATTTTTACTTGTTTCAAATGCCGCCTGGTCAAAAGGATCGGCAAACTTTTCATCGGTTATCTTAAGTTTTTTGATTGCATTGTCTGATGATTCAATCAACTCAGTCATTCTTTTTACTAAAATATTTCGAATACAGGATATTTCATTCTTATTCATTGAAAACTCCTTGTTGATATTTTAAAATCAGTCTATTTTCTTATGTACATTAGCGCTTCCTATGTATGATCTGACTTTGACTTCCGTTTCTACCAGTGATTTGCCAAAACCATTCGAAAAAATACTTTGAGCGTCCGGACAAAACATATTGGCCGCAATATCATCGGCGAATCGCACCCTGTTTTTTTGAAACATGAGCACTATAGTGCTGCTGCCCGGACGAAACAGGCTTTTAGGCATACCTTTCTTCAGAAACATGCCCGTGCCCACAGGGGTTGGGTTTTCGTATTCTTTTTCACTGTAGCACTGAACAATATCTCCTATCATCAACGCGACAACCTCAATCATGGCTACAATCCCCGCCTGTGTGCCTCCTTCAACATCGGTATCGAAAATTGTTACCACACGTTTGTTTTTGGAATAGGGTGTTACCACCGAAATAACGGCATTAGGATTGCAGGCATGGTAGTCACCGGAAATAGGATAAAAATCGATTACTTTACCGGCTACCGGGGTATGATTGTAATGATACTTATCCGGTGTCAGGCGGAATGTAGCGGAGTCTCCATCATGAAAAGCTTTAAGCCATGTCTCTTTATTTTGACCGAGCATTTCTTCATATTCAAAAAATTTTCCCTTAATAAATAAACTCGAAGTTTCGGAAAAAGAACCGAAAAGCATGCGGGAATCAGCCGGAGCAACAATTGCCAGCGGGTCATTCGGCATCGGACGGTATTGCCAGTAACGGATTTTTCTTTCGAAGATCTTCTTTAATGAGTCCATTTTTTCCGGAGGTTCAAGAAGTTCCTGTGCGCTAAGTTTCATTACCTTCTGCAGGTTTAAATGGTCTCTCATTTTACCGGATAGAAAACCGTCGTAGTTGTGATATGCCAGCAAACGGGATATTCTGGGACCGGTCAGTTGGCGAAAAAGCCATGGTGATTGCTCCCTGATGTTGGAGTAAAGTAATTTAACGGCTTTGTGGCCGTAAAATTGCTCGTCGTAAATTTTCCTTGAAGAGCGTTCAATGTACTGATGCTTCTGCATAATTTGTTTCTTCTTCATTAGATCCTTGAATTTTATAATAATGATTATTCTGGTAATGAACATATGCCAAAATAAGACAAATCAGTTTTTCCAAGAGTGCGGTTGAAGTGCGCCCATTGATAATTTCCGACTGAGCATTTTCCATGAAAGAATTTAAAGCCGAATCTTTGAGAATGAGGCGGAATATTTGTTTCATTTCATAAGAGAGAAAGCTATCTTCCTTATCCATATTTGAGAGCTCTTTATTGAGCAAATTAAAAGATTCTTTGATATGTTTTTGACGCAGTTCCGTGCGATAGTATTTTTCCATGGCCCGGTTGAAAGTATCGGGATTAACGGAGATTGGCGAACGGGCATTGATTTGTCCGAGTATTACGCCGGTAAGTTTTCCGGATGCGGCAAATTTATCCGGTTCATTAATGCGGCGTTCCAAATCGGAAATAGTTTCTTCCAATCCAAGCATTTCAATTAAATCTGCCGCGTCAGTTCGAATGATTTCCAGCAGGGCATTTCTGTATTCGATGTTATAGACTCTGGTATATCCGGAGTATCGCCGGCTTGAACGCAATCTTTTTGTTTTTTCAAGAATTCGTTTTAAAAAAGAATTGGTTGTTTCGCGGTGGACAAAAAAGGTTGGAATTCCGATGGCGCTGCCGAAAATAATTTGTCTTCTTTCGCTTTCCACAAAAGGATCGTCCGGAATATCTTGATGTGAAATTTGTCCGGTAACGATATACTTGAATGCCAGCAGGTAGATTAAGTTTTGCAAATTGATTGCCTGCGCCATATCCGCAATGAAACTTTCAAACAGGCTGTAGTGACGGCCTTCGAACCCGGAAAATCCCATATTGTTGTATTCTCTCAATTTGTCGAACAGGTAAAGAGACATTTTGGTGTCAAAAACTCCCAGGTCGGCAAGATCCTTTTTTAAATAATGACAGTTATTGAGTTCACCGTTGAGCGCCGGGCTTTTATCGGCGCTTAGAATGCAAACAAGGTAATCGATTAAACGAAAATCGCGCACGAAATCGCCTTTTAGCATAAACAGGGAACTGATTGCCTTATCAAGGGCATGCGGACCGAATGGCGTCAGAGGATATCCCAGTACATTGAGGTTGGCTTTTTTCTGCCAGCGCCGCCAAAGCATGCGCAGATGTGTGTAATCCAATTCATGAGGCAAAAAACCGAGGGCTTTTTCAGGATGAAAATCTTCAAATCCCATTCTGTACGGCGCCGCAGTATAAGTTCCTACAAACAGGGGTAGAAAATGCTCCACTATCTTTACAACCAGATCACCCAGATATTTTTCGTGATGGCGTGTATAGCCGGAAGATGTGTCGCTGAGCAGCAAACTCAGCTTTCGGCTGCCCATGCTTACATGAGTTCCATTGTTGGCCAGACTGATGTTGGACAAATTGGGAAGAGATACCAGATTGTTGGTGATGATTCCTGCTTCGCGTAGTTTTAAAACAGCGTTAAACTGACTGCGGCTTAAAACACGGTGGCATAAATGCATATATTCGTATTTCTTTTCTCCTTCATCCCATCCTGACAGACAGGGATTCATGAAAATTTCGCGATAGAATGAATCGGAGATACAGTTACTTAAAAATTTCTGCCTTACAGGAGGATGAGGCGAAAAAAACATTAATGCTTCCTGTCCGTTTTCCTGAAGACAAAATTTCCGATTGGCGTACATCAGCAAAACCTGTCCCAGCAAATAGCGAACGGCCATTTCTTTGGCAGCAGGTTCTCCGATACTGTTTCCTGATTCCGCAGAAACAACATAAAATGATGATGTCTCCGGCGAAGTATTGTCATTTAGAAACTTGTCCATCATCTTTAAACCGGTTTTAAAGATGAGATGATTGGCAAAACGAAGCGGCTCTATTGCCTGAGCAAGTGACAATTTCAAAAGGTAACTTATGGGTATGCGAATAAAATCCTCAGAGTGCTCTTGATAAAAGAAAATGTCTTTATCATTACGGTTTCCTTTTTCCGGGGATTTTTTGTCGGCCAGAAGATCATACTTTAATATCTGGTTTGCCAGTGTTCCCAACTTTTCTAAAGAAAAACGCACCCAGCTGTTTTCCCAGATACCTTCATTATTTGAATTCAGATATCCTTCCAAATCAGTCATAATTTTTTCTGATGTATCACCGGATTTGGCACGCTTGCGGATGTTGCTTAAGTAATTGGATTGCTCGATGAAAATGGGTAAATCCACATTTGATCGTTCTCCTTTTACAACCGTCTGCATTTCTGATTCGCTGCCTGCAGTAATGTCTTCGGGTGCAAAGGGCAAAGAGGTAACATTTATTTTCCTGCCCGGTCGATTATTTTGAACGCCTATAATACCCCAGAGTTTTTTGTCTAATATTATATCTTTCTTAATCGGATAGTTAACTATACTGCTGTTTGATTTACTCATTTTCTGTCCTCTTTTAAGATATAATTGCCTTCATTTTGTAAGTATAATAACTTATAATTATTTCGATTTGATGACATTAAATAAAAGATTTGATTAAGAGATAATTACTGCAAGAGCGCTTTAAACTGTCTTTTGTCGCTTCACGATAGCATAAAATAATAATATCGTAACTTGAGCTTCATTTTACCGTAATATTGAATTTGTATAAGTATTCTCAAATGCCCCTCCTCTCATGACAAATATTTAATACTTTTCACGGTTTTTCAGTAAAATACAAGGTGGCATTCATGTGGAAAAATAAAATTGTTTCTCCGAAGGAAGTTCTTTCTCAGATAGAACCGGGCATGTCAATCTTTCTGGGTACGGGCATGGCGGAACCGCGAACACTGGTCAGGCATCTCATGAATTCGGACACACCAAATCTGCAGGACATGGAATTAATTCAATTGGTGAGTCTCGGTGATACCATACCCATTGATGAAAGATATTCGCGGAAATTCCGGTTGAAGACCTTTGTTTCCGGCTGGCTTGCTTCCGAGGCCATCAGCGCGGGCAGAGTGGATCTGATTCCCAGCAGGTTTTCACGGATATCATCATTGTTCAAGTCGGGAGCTATCCATATTGACGCAACCTTCATTCAGATTTCACCGCCTGATGAAAACGGCTATGCCTCTCTGGTGGGGGTGGATGTGGAAAAACAGGCGATGGAAGCCGCCGGTCTGGTTGTCGGCGAGATTAATCAACATGCCCCCCGTACCCGGGGCGATACGCTGGTGCACATGGGTGAATTCGATTACCTGGTGGAATCCACGGAATCTCCCCTTTATATTCCCCGCTGGCCGGTACAGGAAATTTTCCTGAAAATCGCCGCAAATATCGCAAACGTAATCAAAGACGGAAGCTGTATCTCCTTCGGCATAGGATATTTATATGAAGCCCTGGCCGTGAAACTGGCCGGGAAAAAGAATCTGGGAATTCATTCACCGTTCTTTACCGACGCTTTGATGGATCTTGTCAAGAGCGGAGCGATAACCAACAGGAACAAAAGAATTTTTCGCAATAAGTGCGCCGCGGCTTATCTGTTGGGCAGTGAAGAACTGATGCGCTGGCTGGACTGTAATCCGCTCGTCGAATTCCAGCCAATAGACGTGATTACCGATCCGGAGGTGATCGGCGGCAATGACCGGATGATCGCTATTCTTCCGGCAAGAAAAATCGATCTGACGGGCAACGTCGCGCTGCACACCGGCAAAGGAAACATCACCGCCGGTCCGGGAAACGTGCAGGAATTGTTTATCGGCGCGTCGCTCTCGAAAAAAGGCCGGACTATTTTTGGTTTGCCGAGCCGCGATCTTAAAGGCCTGCCGAACATTTTGCTGTCTGTCGATAATTTGCCTTTTCAGTTTACCAATCGCGAATCCATGGATATGGTTGCCACGGAATACGGCGTCGCTTATCTGATGGGTAAGACAATACGGGAGAGGGCTCAGGAACTGATTGACATTGCACATCCTGATGACCGGGACAAATTGGTCAAACAGGCCAAGGAGGCAAAAGTGCTTTATCCCGATCAGATTTATTTTCCCGAATCAGGACACTTTTATCCGGCGGGGTTATGCTTCTCCCATAAATTTAAAAACGGTTTGAAGGTCAACTTTCGGCCGATCAAGCCGTCAGATGAAGAAAAAATGCGCGACCTGTTCTACCGTTTTTCGGATAAAGCCGTTTACTCCCGTTATTTCACTTCCATAAAAACGATGCCCCATAAAAAAACGCAGGAATATGTGAATGTTGATTACCGTATGGTGATGTCTATTGTGGGTGTTGTCGGTGTTGCCGGTTCCGAAAAAATTATTGCCGAAGCACGCTATGCGCGGACAAAACAGGACGGATATGCCGACACGGCGTTTATTGTTGATGAAAAGTATCAGAACAAGGGCATTGCTTCTTATCTTTTTGAATTATTGATTCGTGTGGCTCGTGAAGAAGGCGTCAAAGGATTCACCGCCGACGTTCTGGCAACCAATGATGAAATGTTGAGGGTATTTAAAAAATCACCCTTCCCGGTAAAAATTGTTTTGTCCAACGGCATTTATGAATTAACTATACCATTCAAGACCATATAGCGTATGACAAGGGGAAAGATGTTCGGTGATACAAATATTCTTTTTCAAAAGACGAGGTATAAATATTTTATAAGATTATTTTCCGGGGGAATAGGGGACGGGGCCTGTCATGGGTAGAGGAAAGGTGAAACCCACATGACGGTATCCGTCACAAAGAAGCATGAAAATCCCCCCTCACCCCCCTTTAGAAAAGGGGGGAACTCAAGCCTTGCCCTCTTTGCCCAAGAGGGGAACTTCCCCCTTTAGAAAAGGGGGATTGAGGGGGATTTGATGAGGATAGTTTTTAAATAACAATATAAACAATAACTTAGATGTGTATTTTCAGAGGAAATATTGACGAGATTCTATTTTGCATATGGTTCAAATTTATGGTTGGAGCAGATGTCCGGTCGTTGTCCAAACCATAAAGTTATAGGAAAAGGCATACTAAAAGGTTATCGCTGGATCATCTCAGAACGCGGCTATGCAAATGTCGTAAAATCAAAGCCTGATGAAGTTCATGGAGTAGTTTATGAGGTAACGGAATCTGATGAAGAATCATTGGATAAGAAAGAAGGCATTGACAGAGGCTTATACCGGAAAGAAATAATAGTGGCGGAAATTGACGGTCAAAGTAAAAACTGTCTTGTTTATGTTGATCCTGTAGAACAGGCGGGCAACCCCCAACAAGAGTATATGGAAAGAATTAATAAAGGTATTATTGATTCGAAGCTGTCATCGGAATACGTTGAACGATATATTCGCGTATTTGTGCCGGCGCAGGAAAACTGTTTCAGTAAAAAGTAATCTTAATTATTTGTCCCATTAGACAGTTAAATTGCAAGGGCCGTCTTTTCAGGAAGCGTAGTTTTGAAAATTATTTGTGAATCCCTTCCAATATTATTGGAATGATAAAAAAGATATTTGTGCGTTTCATTTACACCCATGTAACGCTCAATTGTTTTACTATTTGTTTTCAGCAAATCTATTACGATTAAACCATCCATGACGCCGCTGAATGATTTATCGATATTGAAAGAAAGAAGCTGCCCTCCCAGGTTTAAATAATGCTTAAGTAATATGGGAACGTTCTTGTTGCTTATCTCTATGTCCGAGATCACAGAACAAACCTCTTCAAGATCGTAAAGAGGTTCATCGTGAAATGTATGCCTGCAACCGCGAACTTTGAATCGTTTTTGTCTCATTGGTGTTCTTGGTTTGATCATGAATGCCAAATCCTGGGCATCGTTGTTTTTAAGCAATGTTGTAGCCAACAGGTGACGGGATAATTCGTTATAGTCGCTGCTTATGCTGACAGGTCCGAAAAGTATATTATATCGTGGATTACGCGCAATAAAAGCGGCTATTCCTTTCCAAAGAAGCAATAAGGGGAAGATAGTTTTCTGATATTCGGAACGGACAAAAGAACGTCCCAGTTCCAATGCCGGGCCGAGTTTATTGAAAAAGTTAATTTGTATTTCAAAAAGAGTGTTTGTGTATAAACCTTTATTTCCGATATTTGCCAGAATCAAATCCGTTTGCCCTATGCGATATGCTCCGACTATTTCATTTTTTTCGTTATTCCATATGAAAAGGTGGATGTAATGATTGTCGAAACGGTCTAAATCGATTGCCTTGCCGGTGCCTTCTCCTGCCTGCCGGAAGGTAATTTCTCTCAGCCGGCCAATTTCCGGAAGGATGTGCGGTATTTGTTTCGCTTGAGCATAATACGCACAAAGATGGCTGCTTTGAGCAAGTTTTTGTTCCTGTGGTAAATTTTGGATATCCCGCAGGCAGGATTCGTTAGCTTGCGGTTTGACAATACGTCTATGATTTTTTATTGCAATTCCGCCGACAATAGCCGGTAAATTCAGAAAACGGTTTTGCGCTTTATCATGTCCCATAATGTATGTGCGCCAGCGCAGGTAGCCAAGCAGATGATTGTCGTCAGTGTAACGGCTTATCCATCTGTGGCTTATGGTGTTGCCGATTCTTAAATGAATTTGTTTTCCTTGCTTTTTTAATAATTCCCGCGCCAGCATTAAAGTGCGCAGAAATGGGTGTATAAGACCTGCCATCTGGAAAACAGCGCTGTTCTTCCCCGAAAAGAATACGGGAACAACAGGGGATTTCGCTTGCCTGATTATCGTTGTTACGGAATCCCTCCAGGGAGGATCGGTAATTTCGCGAGCCGGCAATCTGAGATGTGCTACCTCTCCCGCCGGAAAAATCAGAAGCAATCCTCCCGCCTTGACGAAGCGGATAGCTTCCCTGATGGGTCGGACATTGGATTGTACGGAGCTTTTACTTCCGAACGGATCCACCGGAATCATAATGCTGTTTAAATTAGGGATGCGATTGAGAAGAAAATTCGACATTATCTTTACATCCGGCCGTATGCTCAGAAGAATTTCCGCTAAAATAATGCCGTCAATTAAACCGAAAGGATGATTGGATATGACTACACATGGACCCGTCGAAGGTATTTTAAATTTATCCTTGTAATTATAAACCGGTTTGACATGCAGCTCTTCAAGAACCCTTTGCAAAAATGTGCGCACATCAAGTTCATCTGCGATCTTTTGGTATTTATTCTTACAATGGTATAATCCACTCACGTGTTCAAACATCCCGGTAATCGCCGATATAACTTTATTGTTAAATGATTTACCTAAAGGCGTAACGGAGAATAATTCATCGATGGAAAATATCTCATCCGTGCAATTAGAATCGTTCATAATTACTTCTTTATAATTCGAAACAGTATTTGCGCTGATTTATTTCAATTCCAATGTATAAAAAAATATAACAATCAGATAACAAATAACGCATAAATGTTTCATTTGAGTGACAGAATTATTAAGAAACTTTGAATTATTGTCTCTGCATTAGTCGGCGGGCGTTTTTTTGCGAATATATCAGGCGATTTGAACGGACAAGTAACATGTATATGCCAATGTCTGCCTGTCTTAAGAGTCACGGGTTATGCATAGTTTGGCGCCTTAGAGCGTATCCAGGTAAGCCAGGTCTTTGCTTTGTGTGTTCTTGGTGCCGATGACCCAGATCTGTCTTTTAACGCCGGGTCCCGGACTCCAGTACAAACGTCCGTTGCGGCCGAATTCACATTCAAAGACCGGGAAAGCCCCTTTTCTTGTAAAGACTTTACGTTTGACGGGAACCTTGCTTCCGTCCTCGTTCAGGGTGTGAATCAGTTCTTCTGATTGAAGCTGCAGGTTGGCGTCCAGTTCAAGAAATCCGTCAGTGGCGCGTGAGTTTACTTCAAGATTTTTATAAAGTGTTTTAAACCGTTTTGCGGTGTCGATAACAGCTTTTTGTTGTTTACTTATAGCAATGGGCGACGCTTCTATTTTTCTCAATTCTGTCTCAAGACGCCGGACTTCTGTTTCCAGTTCTTCTTTCAGTTTTATGCTTTTTTGTAAATCCCGGTCAAGGATTTCGATTTCGGCCAGAGCCTCGTTTTCCGTCTTGAGCGCCTTTGCGCCGGCAATATCCAAATCCGCTTTAAGCCGTTTGATTTCCGTCTGCTCCTTCTTTTCCCTGGCTGTTGCCTGCGCAAGCTTTTCCTGCGCATCCTTCAATTTTTGATTGGCCGCTTCAATGGCCTTCTGCTTACTGACGGCAAGTTCGCCGGCTTCTTTGGCTTTCAAAACATAAGCCCAGTAGGGGAAAAAAACAAACAGCATAATATAAAATGTCAGGATACCGTTGGCCAGCCAGGAATTTCTGGGGACATCCACTCTTAAGAAAAGTTTAATGCCTTCCTGCAAGATCATTTGATTATTTTGGGCAATCCGGATCATGTCTTCAGGGGAAACCGGTTTTTTTTCATCATAGGCGACATCAGCGCCGGATTTGCCTGTTTTCTGGTCGTGGAATCGGGGATAGAGCAATTTGTTGGTTCCGGTTTTTACAAATATTTCAGCCTGAACGCCTGCTTTTATTGCTAAGCTGTTATCAAGCCATTGTCCGATTATTCCGGCAATATAATCTTCAATGCGCTTTTTCCCCTCCATCAGTGAGCGGGTATCAGAGATGATTTCCTTCTGTAATTGTGCGGTCCATTTATTATGAAAGAAGATTTCCAGCCCCTGGAGTGTAATCAAATACAAGGCAGGCGGCATAAGGATGCATATCAGAAAAGTGCGAAAAGAAAGGTGTTTCATTTTTATTTGAAATATATGGATTAGACATTTGGCTGTCAAGAGGATTCGGGCAAAAAAATTAATAATTCTGTAATACCTCTGTAATGTTTTTCAGCTATACAACCTCTATGTTGAATAAAGAATAAGACCGGCCGGTTCCGGCTTATTTAATGTTCAATAGCATATATCACTTAAGTGGAAAGGATTAAACAGGTATTAACTATGAAGAAGCTCGTAAGTTGCTTGTTGGTGTGTTTTGCAGTAATTATGTATTCAGGCGTAGTCTTTGCCGAATCTGAAGTTGAAAAGAGTCTGAAAACCAGATTTTCCGATCTGAATTTTGAATCTGTTGTCCCGTCTCCTGTTGCCGGGCTTTATGAAGTTACGGCCGGACAAACGATATATTATTATGCGCCAAAGGAAGGCATTCTCATTGCCGGGCAGATGTTCGACAAAAACAAGAAGAACCTCACCGCTGACAGGATGCAGGAACTGCGCGCCAAATTTGATCGGGAAATAGTCCGGAAAGCAAAGGATCTGCCTCTGGACAAGGCGGTAAAGGTAGGCGCGGGAAAGCATGTCGTAATAGAGTTTACCGATCCGGATTGTCCTTTTAGCCGAAGGGCCGCCGAGTTTTTTGAAAAGCGCTCCGATGTGACCAAGTACACATTCTTCATACCGCTCCCGATGCATCCCGATGCTAAAAATAAGGTGCGCCATATTCTTTGCCGGAAGGACAAGGGTAAGGCTTTTGAGGACGTGATGAAAGGGAAACTCGATAACGTAAAATATGAGACATGTAAAAGCGCAGAAGTTGACGATCTGATAAAAGTTCATGAAGAGATTGCGGCCGGAATGGGCATATCAAGCA
This sequence comes from Smithella sp. M82, assembly GCA_001683985.1. GTDB lineage: Bacteria > Desulfobacterota > Syntrophia > Syntrophales > Smithellaceae > Smithella. Next base: position 1,042 of record MAEO01000109.1, on the reverse strand, counting down.
CGCCCTACTTCATCATCAACGAGACGCCTATCTCCGGAGCGGATATTCCCAAACTCGAACAGGAGTTGTGGAGGAAAGGCGTGGAAGAAAAGTAGTTGTGCCTGTGCGTTATTTATATAGGAAAAGTTTAATTACTTGTAATGGTATGTCGCAAAAACGAAAAGAAGAAGATGAGCAAGCAAAAGAAAGGGGCTTTATTATACGATTTTCAATTTATGCCCTTTTCTTTTTTGTTGCGGCTGTTTTAATGCCGGACTCGGTTTACGCGCCATTGAATCGGCTGACAGCCGGCCTGACCGGCATGCTGCTCGATGTTTTCGGTTTGTCCGCCATGATCAGAGGGGAATATATTTATGCGGGCAAATTATCCCTTTTGATTGTTCCCGAGTGTACGCCGGTTTTCATGATTCTTATTCTTGCGGCTTTTATTTTTTCTTTTCCGGCGAAACCTGCAAAAAGAATTCAAGGTCTGCTTGCAGGAGCTGCTTTTCTCACGGCAGCCAATCTTATGCGTCTTGGGGTGACCATCGCTTTGGGTTCCGCAAAACCGTCATGGTTTAACTATTTACATGCCTATGTCGGGCAGATATGGTCGATGATGATCTTACTGGCGGGTTGTTACATATGGATGCACTTGTGGATACGGGCATTGACTACACGCACCCGAAGCTCAGCGCCAAAGTCTTAGGCGGCTACAACTTTGGTGATGATAATGCTGATCCGATGTTAAAATTGACTACGGCAAAAAACGCATTAATCTGGAAGCCGCGGTTAATGCGCTCACTTCCGAACCTGTTCCTGCCCTGAATCATATGGGCTATATTTTGCTTATTCCCGTCCTGGGATTGATAGCGGCTTTAAGAATGCGCCGGGATAGTCGAAGTAATAAATAAATCAATATGTTTCCTCTGAAAATACACATCTAAGTTCTTGTCAGCTTGCCGGCCTGAAAGCTATAATGCAAAAACTATCCTCATCAAATCCCCCTCCATCCCCCTTTTCTAAACTAACCCTTCCCCATAAGTTGGGTATGTCATGGGGG